>JAFQIA010000003.1 GCA_017397725.1 Clostridia bacterium | reverse complement strand
TATGATTAACGAAATCGTGCATTTTAAGAGCGGATTCCGCGTGCTTATCTACATACCGGCAGTCATTCCCGGAATTGCAGCAATGCTGATGTGGTACTTTATGTACTATCCGGACCAGACCGGACTTTTGAATATGGTTCTCTCTAAGTTTGGTATAGAACCATATCAATGGCTGAACGACCCGGACTTCAGTATCTTAGGTATCGTTATCTATATGACATGGAAAGGCTTTGCAGGCACGATGTTACTTTATTACGCATCCCTGCAGGGCGTATCGGTAGAACTGTATGAGGCGGCAATGATTGACGGTGCCGGACCATTCAGAAGATTGTGGCATGTAACCAGACCTGCCATTGAAGGTCTGTTACTGCTGAACTTGGTAAGACAGATTATCAGCGTGTTCCAGGTCATGGAACAACCCCTTGCTATGACCGGCGGCGGACCCAATGGTGCATCGACCTCCCTTTCGTATCAGTTGTATCAGTACGGCTTTAATAGCGGAGGTAAGGGAACCGGTCAGGCAATGGCACTGGGCGTGGTTATCTTCTTGATTTTGATTGTATTTACCGTCTTCTACTTCTGGCTGAACCGGAAGGTAGAGGACAGATATTAAAAGGAGGGCTCAGAATATGAAAAACTTCAAAGAAAAGCAAGCGGGCGTATTGAGCCACTCTGATTTGAAAACCACCTACGGAAAGACCCTGTATTGGATTTTCTTTGCCTTATTGGTGGTAGTAGCATTGATTGCGGTCATTCCTGCAATATGGACCATTCTGACATCCTTTAAGGATACCCAGGAGATTTATGCAGCATTCAGCTTTTTCCCACAGGATATGAGCCTTGGTAAGATGTCAAGCAGATTGAGTGAATCTTGGAGCGCATTGCAGTTGGGAGATTCCTTTATTAACACCATCGTAATGTCCATGGGTAGTCTTGCGGTACATATTGTAGTTTGCGGCTTTGGCGGATATGTGATCTCTAAGTTAAAGCCTACGGGAACCAAACTGATTTTCACTCTGGTGGTATGGACCATGATGATGCCCGGTCAGGTGAGAATGGTGCCCAACTATATTTCTTGGTTACACTTTCCCTTTGCATCGGACAACGGACTTGGTGTGAACTTACTTGACACCTTTTGGCCTATGTGGCTGAATGCCGGTGCGGATACCTTTGCGGTACTCTTGTTCAAGAATGCCTTTGACGGACTTTCCAATTCCTATGTGGAGGCGGCAAAGCTGGACGGCTGCAGCAATTATGGGGTATTTTTCAAGATTATGCTCCCCTTGGCATTGCCGGTGATTATCTTCCAGTCCATCAATGTATTGAGTGCGGCTTGGTCCGACTTCTTTACCCCGCTGTTGGTACTGGACAAAAATGCGGTGGTACCGCTGAAGGTTTACCGGTTGCAGGGCGACAACTCCATTGAGATGAACACCTACTTTATGGCATTGGTGTTTGCATCGATTCCGCCGTTCATCATCTTTGCATTTTTCCAAAGACAGATTCTCGGCGGCATCAATGTGGGCGGCGTTAAGGGATAAAAGACAGGAGGAAGTTCAAATGGAATACAACTTTGGCTCATATCCAACGATGATTACACCTTATACCAAGGATGGACAGGTGGATTATGAAACAGCAAAAAAATATGTGAAATGGTATGCGGAGAACAACTGTGACGGCATCTTTGCAATCTGCCAGTCCAGTGAAATCTTTTTCCTGACTTTGGAGGAAAAGCTGAAACTGAACAAGCTGGTTTATGAAACCGTACAGGAAATCAAAGCGCAAACCGGAAAGGCAATGACGGTGGTATCCTCCGGACATACTGCCGATACCATTGAAGAACAGGCAGAAGAGTTGAACAAGATTATTGAAAGCGGCACCGATGCCCTGATTCTGATTACCAACCGTCTGGATATCAACAACGAGGGCGACGATGTATGGATTGAAAATGCCCAAAAGCTTCTCAGCAAGCTCCCCAAAGACATCAATCTGGGACTTTATGAATGTCCCTATCCCTACAAGCGTTTGGTAACCCCGAAAATTCTTGATTGGTGCTTGCAAACAGGAAGATTCTATTTTATGAAGGACACCTGTTGTGATATGCAAATCATTAATGAAAGATTGGAGCAGCTAAAGGGGTCGCATTTTTATCTGCTCAATGCCAACTGCCAGACCCTTTTGGAATCCTTGCGTAGTGGCGGAAAAGGCTATTGCGGGATTATGGCAAACTATCATCCGGCACTTTACAGCTGGCTTTGCAAGAATTATAACGAGGAAAAGGCAGACAAGGTACAGGCGTTTTTGTGTATGGCAGGCTTTACTGAGGTAGGCTTGCCTTATCCTCTGACTGCAAAGTATCATATGAATCTTGTGGGAATCCCCACAGAAAACATTGCCAGAAATCGCAAAAGCGAGGAAATGACTCCTTATGCAGAAAGCTGTATGAAACAGATGAAACTGCTGAGCGATGCGTTATTGGCAGAAATTATGGATTAAGGAGGAAACGTTATGTTGAAACCAAGAATTGGCATCCGTCCCATTATTGACGGCCGTTGGGGCGGCATTCGTGAGGGATTGGAAGAAAAGACCATGAATATGGCAAAGGCGGCGGCAGAATTGATTTCGTCCAATCTCAAGTATCAGGACGGCACGCCGGTAGAGTGCGTGATTGGTTGTACCACCATCGGAAGCGGTGCAGAAGCGGCAAAGGTTGCTGAGCAGTTTGCAGGCGAGAATGTTACCGCAACTTTGTCGGTAACTCCCTGTTGGTGTTATGGTAGTGAAACCATGGATATGGATCCCAATACCATCAAGGCGGTCTGGGGCTTTAACGGAACCGAACGACCGGGTGCAGTGTACTTGGCAGCAGTTATGGCAGCACATGCACAGAAAGGACTTCCAGCGTTTTCTATCTACAGTCATGATGTGCAAGATGTGACCGACAATACCATTCCTGAGGATGTGGCAGAGAAGATTCTGCGGTTTGCCCGCTGTGCTATGGCAGTTGGACAGATGAAGAATAAGGCGTATGTCAACATCGGCGGTGTTTCCATGGGTATCGCAGGAGCGCAATGTGACGCAGACTTTATGCAGAAGTATCTGGGATTGAGAGCCGAATGGGTAGACCTGACCGAAGTTTTGCGCAGAATCACCTTAGAGATTTATGATAAGGAAGAAGTAGACAAGGCATATGCTTGGATCAAAGCCAACTGCAAAGAGGGTTTTGACAAAAACGCCGGTAAGGAATTGCCGGAAATCATCAAAAAATCCAAGGTAGTACCCGCCGATAAGGATTGGGAGTTTATTGCCAAATTCAGCGTGATTATCAAGGATATCTTAAATGGCAATCCCAAGCTTTCAGAAATTGGCTGGCACGAGGAATCCTTGGGTAGAAATGGTATCGTGGGCGGATTTCAGGGTCAGCGGCAATGGACTGACTGGCTTCCTAACGGAGATTTTACCGAAGCAATTATGGCATCCAGCTTTGACTGGAACGGCAAAAAAGCACCCTTTGCCTTTGCAACCGAGAATGACACCTTAAACGGCATTTCCATGCTGCTCACCACTCTTTTGACCGGCAAAGCGCCCTGCTTCCACGATGTAAGAACCTACTGGAGTCCGGATGCGGTCAAGCGTGTAACCGGAAAGAGCCTTAAAGGAAAAGCAAAGGATGGTATCATTCATTTGATTAATTCCGGCGCAACGGCACTGGATTGTACCGGTGCGGTCAAGGATGAAAAGGGCAACGGCATTATCAAGGAATGGTGGAATATGACCGAGGAAGATATGCAGGCTTGCCTTACTGCTACTGACTGGTGCAGAGCTGACTATGAATACTTCCGTGGCGGTGGTTTCTCCAGCCACTTTAAGACACAGGCAGAAATGCCGGTAACCATGATTCGTGTCAACCTGATTGACGGCGTTGGGCCTACCCTGCAGATTGCAGAGGGCTATACGGTGACGCTTCCCGATGAGGTTCACGAAAAACTGGATAAGAGAACCGACCCCACTTGGCCCACCACTTGGTTTGCACCCAACCTGACCGGAAAGGGAGCCTTTACCGATGTGTATTCGGTGATGGCAAACTGGGGAGCAAACCACGGTGTCACTGTATATGGACATATCGGTGCGGATGTGATTACCTTGGCATCTATGCTGAGAATCCCTGTTGCTATGCACAACGTGGAGGAAGAGAAGATTTACCGTCCCCATTCCTGGGCAGGTTTTGGCAAGGGTGAGGATAGCATCGCAACCGATTATCGGGCTTGCGAAGCCTATGGACCTTTGTACGATTAAAGAAAGAACTGAGTAAACATCGTTTACTCAGTTCTTTTTTGATATTGACTGGGGGTATAGCCACTGATAGATTTGAACACACGGTTAAAATTCCGGATGCTCCCAAATCCGCAGGCGCCACAAACACTGGTGATGTCACTGTTCTTTTCTTTGAGGAGTTTGCATGCTTTTTCAAACCGAAACAGGTTGATGAAATTCTTGAAATTCATATGAAAGCATTGGTGAAAAAGCCCCGAAAAATAGTGGTATTCATAGTTAAGTGCCTTTGCTATATCCTGAAGGGAAATCCCGTCGCTTAAGTGTTCCGAGATATAGGAAATCACTTGCTCAATCAAGCGATTGTCCTGCCCAACCGTATCAAAAACTGCGTTCTTGACACATTCATTGCAGACGGAATACAGGCAGGAAATATGCTGATAAAATTCCGGCGGTGATTCGGTGAACAGACTTTGTTTTAGTGCCTGTTCCGCCGAGGGGGAACACCGGAACTTGGAAAAACGGACAAAGCGGTTCTTTTCTGCAAAGGAGGAGATAAAATCCTCCGAGAAAACTTCCACAAAGGCTTTGGATGGCGGAGTTACCCGCAGGGAATGGACGGTATAAGGTGAAATCAAAAGCAACTCGCCCTCATTCAGGCAATCCTTCACCCCGTTGATGCTGATTTCGGTTTTGCCTTCTATAGTGTAAATCAGTTCGTAATTTCTGTGAAAGTGGGAATCCCAAAAACTATCCGTATAAATAAAGGCATTAAAGTTATAATTCCCTTGAGAATTGGCAATCTGATGGGTAATCATTAAGCCACCTCCAATCTTAACTTTTGTCTATAATAGTACAAGATTTTTCTTGTCTTGTCAAGGTGTTGTTGCTATATTGAAAATAGAGGTGAGTTTATGCAGGGTATCGTTTTTTCTGTGGAGGAATTTTCGGTCTATGACGGGCCGGGGATTCGCACCACGGTGTTTCTGAAAGGGTGTCCACTTCGGTGTAGCTGGTGTCACAACCCTGAGGGACAGTCCTATCTTCCGGAGATTGTGAAAAGTCCCAACGGCTGTATTGGTTGCGGTGCGTGTATTCGCACGGGGTTTACCCGGGAGAGTATTGGGGCATGTCCCAAAAATCTGCTTCGTATTTGCGGGGAAAGAATCACAAGTGACGACCTTGTAAAGAAACTGCTAAAGAATCGGAATATCTTAAACAATGGCGGAGGGGTTACCTTTTCCGGAGGAGAACCCCTGACCCAGCCGGAATTTCTGTTTGACTGTCTTTCTAAACTGGAGGGACGGCTCCATCGGGCAATTCAGACCTGTGGTTATTGCGAGGAGGAACTTTTTCAGGAGGCATTAAAACACACCGATTATGTTTTGTATGATTTGAAATTGATGGATGATGCTCTGCATCAAAAATATACCGGTGTCAGCAATCAAAAGATTCTTTGCAATTTTGGGTTGTTGGCAAAAAGCGGAACGGATTTTGTGACTCGGATTCCCCTGATACCGGGGGTGACCGATACGGAAGAAAACCTTGGTG
This sequence comes from Clostridia bacterium, assembly GCA_017397725.1. GTDB lineage: Bacteria > Bacillota > Clostridia > Monoglobales > Monoglobaceae > Ructibacterium. The sequence continues at coordinate 104,992 of JAFQIA010000003.1, read as the reverse complement.
CCATCGCTCAGCTTCTTAAGGAATATAAGGTTTCAGCGGTGGAGGTTCTGCCTTACAACAAAATGGCAGGGGGAAAATACGCTATGGTGGGGCGTAGCTATACACCAGCCTTTGATGAAACTGCAGAAATTACACCGCGGCAAGAACTGTTTGAAAGATTTGGAATTCAGGTACGGATTTTATAGGAGGGATTGTTATGACCGAAAGAATTGCAAGAATATTAGATTATCTCAATCAAAGAGAGTATCGCAAATTACGTCAGGAAAAACCGGAAGGCTTTGTGCGGGCAACCTGTGTCAAGGAGCAGGTCAAGGTGTTCAAGGAGATTGTAGACAGCGAAAAACCGCTGCTGTTTTTAGAGGATACCCTTGGTTTTAATCGGTACACTGGTTGTGTGATGCCACAAGCAGAGGGAAACCTTACCCCCAACTATGCGCGGGTTATCCAAAAAGGATTTGATGCCATCGTAGAAGAAATCAAAGTAAGTATGCAAAAGACTGAGGATCCGGAAAAGCTTGCTTACGGACAGGGGATGCTTGGATATATCGAACTGTGCCTAAACTTGGTGGAAAAGTATCAGGAACTGGCAAAACAGGAATGCCCCAAGCTCTATGAGGCACTTTTGAAAGTGCCCCATAAGGGCGCAGAAACCTTTTACGAGGCCTGCGTGTTTATGAAAATGTGCATTTATTTTTTGCGGCTTTGCGGGGTGACCCACCTGACGCTGGGACGGTTTGACCAGTATATGTATCCCTTTTACCAAAGGGATAAGGCGGCAGGAAAAAGCGATGAAGAGATTTTAGAACTCATTGAGGAGTTTTTTATCTCCATCAACTATGACTCTGACCTGTATCACGGGGTACAGCAAGGGGATAATGGACAGAGTATGGTGCTGGGGGGCTTTGATAAAGATGGAAGCAGTATGTACAATGCCCTTTCCAAGCTCTGTATGCAGGCGTCTTTGGAACTGTCGGTGATTGACCCCAAAATCAATTTGCGGGTGGGTAAAAATACGCCTGATGAAGTTTATGAGTATGCCACCTTGCTGACCAAACAGGGACTTGGATTCCCCCAGTATTGCAATGACGATGTGGTGGTTCCGGGCTTGATTAAACTGGGTTATGCACCGGAGGATGCCTTTGATTATACTGTGGCGGCTTGCTGGGAATATATCGTTCCCAACTGCGGGGCGGACTATCCCAATATCACCACTATGGATTTTCCCCATCTGGTCTACGATGTGATGAAAGAAAATCTCTTGGATTGTGATTCCTTTGAAGAACTGATGGCATTGACCGAGGCAGCAATCGGCAAAGAGTGTGACCGCCTGACTGAGGAATATAACCATACCCAAGTGTTGCCTCAGGCATTTTTATCCATCTTTATGGATGGGTGCATCGAATCTCTGACCGACCTGTGGGCAGGGGGGACCAAGTACAACAACTTCGGTTGCCACGGCGCAGGCATTGCCAATGGGGCGGATGCTTTGGCGGCGGTAAAGAAAATCGTATTTGAAGACAAGGCGGTAACTAAGGAAGAATTGCTTTCTGCCCTGGATGCGGATTTTGAGGGATATGCCAAGGTGCGGAACCTGTTGAAAAGTTGTCCCAAAATGGGGAACAACGAAGATGAGGTGGATGATATTGCCGCAAAGATGATGGATGCCTTCCAAAAAGGAATCAACCATCGGGACAATCAGCACGGAGGCATCTGGCGGGCAGGGACCGGAAGCGCTATGGAATATCTTTGGAAAGGAGAACAATGCCCCGCCACCGCAGACGGAAGAGGGGCGGGAGAACCCTATTCCTCCAGTTTTTCACCATCGTTGGATGTAAAAACCGATGGATTGCTTTCGGTGATTCAGTCCTTTACCAAATACGATATGACCCACATTATCAATGGAGGCCCGCTTACGATTGAGATTCACGATACTGTGCTCCGCAATGAGATGGGAGTCAAAAAGACAGCACAGTTGGTTAAACAGTTTATTCTTTTAGGCGGACACCAATTACAGCTCAATGCCATCAATCGGGATCGGCTTTTGGATGCCCAAGACCATCCGGAAAAGTACCCCAACCTGATTGTGCGGGTCTGGGGATGGAGCGGGTACTTCAACGAATTGGATGTGGCATATCAAAACCACATCATACGCCGACTGGAATACCTCGTCTAAAAAAGAATAAGGCTGAACGATGATTCGTTCAGCCTTGTTTTTTATCTTTTAATTGGAGCAAGATTCCAAGTACGATAACCGTCAATCCCAGAAGGGAGAAGATGGAAAAAGGTTCTTTTAATATCAGACTTGTCCAGACAAGCGCCAAAAAAGGTGTTATGTACGCAAGGTTGGATATCTTGGCGGTTTCTCCCGATTGCAGCGCAATGACCCAAAGGGTGTTTGCAAGTGCCATGGTAAACATTCCGTTCCATAGAAAACCCAAGGTATGGGTGAAATCAGGAATAAATAAGTGGTTATTACAAAGATTGATGATGGTGGTAAGGAGAAAGGTTGCAAAATATCCAAGCATCATCGAAAGGAATTTTTCATAATGTATTTTCTGATTGAGTGCAGTAAATACCCCATAGGAGACGGCGCACAGGATGCAAAGACAAGCACCGAATACCGTCTCGAGATGAAACGTTGCAAGTTCACCGCCGGTTACAATGGCAACGCCCAAAAAAGAAAGGATGATGGCAACGATTTTTCGCGGGGTAAATCTTTCTTTTAAGAGAATGCAGGCAAAGATGACACTCATCATCGGCCATAAATAGTTGATGATAAATGCCTGAGATGCAAGCATCCGGTCCGCCCCGTTATAGTAGAACACATAGTATAAAAATGTTCCCGGCAGAGCGATAAGGGGTGCAAGGATATAATCCTTTGGCTTGAATTTTTTCAGCTTCAGAATGTTTCCATTTGCAATATTTACAATCAATAGAAACAGCCCTGCGAAAAAGGAGCTTGCCCATAGAATCTGAAAGCTGTTAAGACTGCCAAGCAGAATCTTTGTAACCACTGCAACGGTGGACCAGCAAAGGATGGAAATCGAGGCGTAGATATAAGATTTCTTCATTGTTCAATCAGTCAAACAGTTGGTGTTTCAATTCTTCGGTCAGGGTGCCGCCGTATTCACAAAGCTCAAAAGCCTCTGCAAAACGAACCTTGCTGCCCTTTTCCTCGCCGTAGGTATCAAGCAGTTCTTTCCGGAACCGCGCCGCAGTTTTTGCAAATCTCACCAGATAGCCTCTCGCTGCAGCCATTACTTCTTCATCGGTGGTTTCGGCGGTGATATCCATACCTTTTAGCCATTCAAAGCGTTCTTCCGGAGTTTCAGGAACCTCTTCGTGATAGGTATAGGGAAGCCATTCATAAACCTGTGAAACATTCAGGTCTGCAATCTTCATTTTGGTGTCGATTTCCTCATCAATTGAAATAACAATATCTGCGTGAAAATCGGGATTCTTGAAGGAATCCTCGTTATACATAATTACCGGAGTGTCTTTCATAGCGGGCGCATCTGCACATTCGTTGGGGACAATCAAGAGGTAGGAGGCATCCTGTACCAACTGTCCTGCCGCACGATGGTCTGCGTGATAATCATTGGGGCGGTGGCTGATAATCAAATCCGGCGCATAGTTGCGGATGTATCGGATCAACCGTCTGCGGGTTTCCAAATCCGCCACCAAAGAGCAGTCGTCAATATCCCATACATCGTAGGTAATGCCAAGAAGCTTGGCAACTGCCGCGGATTCCTTTGCCCGTGTTGCGGTTGTTTCTTTCGGTGATAAGATATGATGACCGCCGCAACCATTACAAAGGCTTAAAAATCTCACGTTATGACCCTTTTTTACCAGCTGTTGTGCAAGCCCTCCGCAACGAAATTCATTGTCATCCTGATGTGCACCAATCATTAAAATTTTCATTTTCCTCATCTCCATTTTTATAAAATATATTCTTGTATGCTGACGGTGTCATTTTCAACTTCTGCGACCACCAAGGTTCCCTCTTTCACCGAAACATCGGTAAGAGCACCCTTGACCGAAAGCGTGACCGTCTTTATATTACCGGGAACTGTCCAATCGGTGTTCAGCATCTTGACGTAGGTCTTTGCGCCATCCTTCCAGATGGTCCAGAACACTTCCTTGGTGTCATCTTGAACATAGATATCCGACCTGCTCTGCTCGGAAAGAGCGGCAATCCAGGATGCGGCAAAACTCTGGAATTTTTCGTGACCGGGATATGCCCACAGGGTAAAGGTGTAGACAGTTCCCTTGCCGTAAGAATGCTTGACCAGCATGGGTTTTCCGGAGGCGGCATCCCACGCCACCACCTCGGCGCCTGAAAGGGTGACATCCGCAAGGAGGGCTTCGCCGTCTTCGCTGACATCGTCGTTTGGCAGTCCGCTGAGCTCCGGCTTTGGAATGGTAGTAAAGTCCATTGCGTTCCATTGCCCGGAGTATACATCCCCTACGCCGTGAACCTGAATCCCCAAAAGCTCGCTGAGGTCACCGTCATTCATCAATGCCAAATCCTTCATATCCTTTAGGAAATCACGGGTTATGTGGGTGCTGAACTGGGGGATTCCGGTGAGTAATACTCCGCCGTTTTGCACATAGCTTTTCAGCTTTTCGTAATCCTCATCAATGAGGGTATTCCAACCCAGATGCAAAAGGAGCTTGTAGTTGCTTAGATACTCCGCCGATGCCTCGATGGGTGTGCAGTCAAAGTCGCCATAGGGGGTTCCGGAAAAATAGAATCTCCGCTTATCGAACTTTTGCCTGAGGGGATGGGTGCTTGCACCGGGCATCAGCACATCCAAAAGCTGACGGCATTTTTCTGGCTGACCATGCCCCCATTCGGGTGCTTCATTACCAAACAGTCCCCACACGGAGTAGTGGGGGTCTTGCTCTGTGCCACAGATAAATCCGTTAAATGGTGCCGCATAGCGTCCCTCCAAAAACGCAATATTTCTCACGCATTTTCCTTGTCTTGGATGGGTGGCGGTGAACTTATAGAATTTTCTGGTCATATCCCGTCTGCTCTTTGGCAGAATATCATCCCAGACCTGACGCTCCTCACTCCAAAGACCGAACAGAGAATCTTCGTCATAGACGCCCTCTGCACCCATCAGCCAAGGCTGCATCAGGCAGAGGAAGTACTGCCCGATATGGGTGATTCGATAGGGCATATAGGCGTGCTGGATGGCAGTGTGTGCAATCCAACATTTGCGGTCGGACAATGCTTCGGCAGCCGGACGCACTTGGGTGAGCATGGTTAAGGTGTGCCCCACCATAGTTTCCATCTTCACGCAATCTGCTCCCGCAAGGAAGGAATAGCGTACACCGCCGGAGGCATCCACAAACCCAACCAGATTCTTTCCCTTGGGTGCTTTTGCAATATCTTCTTTCAGGAAGGAGATATATTTTTCTGCAGCCTCTTTCATAGATATGGACTTGTAGGGTTCCGTGGGGTCCTTGGCATAGACTACCCCCGGATATTCACCGGAACCGCAGTCGAACGCCATCTCGCCGGCTTCCTCAAGCAGAATGCCGTCCTGAAAATCGTTGCCCAAGCTGACATACAAACCATATTTTTGACACATATTTGCCCATTTCTTTTTTAACACAGGATCTGCGGGTTTGCCCAACAGGTTGGTGATATGGGCATAATTGCCCAATCGGGTTCGTTGGGCATAGTCGATAATCCAGTCCATCTCACCGCTATCGTCGTTGGGAATCTGACAATCGCAGTAGCCAACCTTAAAGGGTGGGTTCTCCTTTTCGCAAGCAAAGACCTCAACGCTGGCAGTTTTTCCGGAACATTCAAAGGTTTGCACCCCTGCCTGTTTGGGAGAAATGGCAAACTCATTCCATCCCTTTTCGCATTGCAGTTGATAGACTGCATCCCCGGAGGTTACCGTCAACGCATCAGGATATGCGGCAAATACCCGTCCGTATATGGTTTCGCCTACAAGGCACCAGGGAGGAATGCGCAACTCCCCGTGGTTGTGACTGCTTTCAAACATAATGATTCTGTTGATTCCCACACAAAACTCATGGTGCTTGTTTTTCAATGTAAAATGATGATGTCCCGCAGGAATGGAGGCACGCACCCACATATCGTCTAAAATCTGGATGGTGGTGTCGTGAGGCCGGAAAAAATGATGAAAGCTTGCAATCAGTTCACCGTCGCAATAAAGCTCCATAGGGATGGTTCCCTTGATGGGGGTTTCGGTTTCGGAATATTCCGGCACACCCATACCAATGATCCGGAATACTGTTTCGGAAACATCTGCAACGGATGGCTGAATATCCGCCTCCCAACTGGCAACCGCCTCGGGTGATAACCAGCCGAGATTCATTCTTGCCCAATGATGGGTTTCTAAGTTCAAATCGTTATATTCAAAGGCAGTATGCCCCTCCTTGAGCTCAGGACGGAACCATAAAAAATCGGTTCGGGTTACCGTTACAAAACAACCTAAGTATTTGGGACCGATGGGGAACACCAATTGTCCTTTGCAGAGCACATCTTCAGCCCGAAAGGTAAGTTTGGCTGAGGGGGTAGAGAGGGTAAATGCCGAATTCTCGCCAACCTCGGCAACCACCCGAATGCCCGAAAGCTGCCGCTTGGTTGTGCTTTTCCATTCCGGTTTTGCAAGGCGGGTTTCTTTTGGGCTGTGGGGAATACCAAACCAACAGTAAGGATATTCCAACTGATAGATTTCTTTAATCTCCCCCTCGGAACAGGAAATGGTCCCGTCCCAGAGATAGGTGGGATGATAGTGCTTTCTGGAATACAAATAATGATAGCCCCAGTCAATTCGAAAATCAATCTGCATAGCTTCCGCTCCTTTTTGTAGTATTCAGTATCATCATACCACCTGAGCGGTTTTTTTCAACGAACAAAATTTGAAAAACAATCATTTTTTGTTGTATTTGGGAATAAAAAATCCTCCTATGGCAGTCTGACATAGGAGGATGAAATTTATCTGTTGAGAATCAGCTTGGTCAACTCTACCGGCTCTACAATCTTGCCGTCTTTGTAGACACGCATATTGCCGGATGCGATTTCGTCAATCAGGATGACTTCATTGTTGTTGTAACCAAACTCAAACTTGATATCCCACAAATCCAGACCGATGGACTTGAGGTCATCGGCAACGATTTTGGTAATCTTCAAGGTTTGTTCTTTCATACTTTCAAACATCTCGGGGGTCATTACGCCAAGTGCGGCAAGTCCCTCACCGGTAACCAGCGGGTCACCCTTTTCGTCGTTCTTGAAGGTGCATTCTACATAGCCACCTTCCAAAACAGTACCGTCTTCCATATATTCGCCATATCTGCGGATAAAGCTACCGGTAGCAACCAGACGGCAGATAACCTCCAGACCGTGACCGAATACGGTGGCGGGCAGAACTTCCATGATAGCGTCTTCTACATTTGCGCTGACATAGTGGGTCTTGATGCCTGCCTGTTTCAAAAGCTCAAAATAGTGAACAGAGGTTTCCAGGTTTGCTTTTCCAATACCCTCAATGGTAAGACCAACGGTGTTTTCGCCCGGGTCAAATACGCCGTCCTTGCCGGTGCAGTCGTCCTTAAACTTCAAAAGAACATTGCCGTTCTCCAGAGAGTATACGTCTTTCGTTTTTCCTTCATAAACCTTTTGCATGAAAAAACACTCCTTTGTTTTCTGAAAATTTTCCTATTCTTATTGTAATACAAAATTTCCGGTTTGTATAGTTTTTTTTGAAAAAAATTTCAAATTTTAGAGTTTGCGACAAAATTCCTCTTGTGTCGCAATGGATAAAAAACAATTTGAACAAAAAGAAACAGCCCTGTATCAGGGCTGTCAAATATAAGGAGGATGTGAGTTGTTATTGAAGGGTAGGGAGGTAGGCGTGGGGGTCTTGGGGGGTATCCCCTGTGCGAACCTCAAAATGCAGATGAGGAGGCTCCGCAATCTCCTCGGTGGCGGTGTTTCCGATTTTTCCGATGACATCGCCGGCTTTGACCTCGGTTCCCGCAGAGGTGGCACTGTTTTCCTGCAGATTGCCGTAAAAGGTTTTGGTTCCGTCCGGATGGGCAAGGAGGAGGCTGACCCCCATCATTCCGTCCTCGGTCACCAATTCCACAGTCCCGTCGGCAACGGCACGGACCTCGGCGCCCTCTTCTGCGGCAAGGTCAATTCCCTCGTGAATCCGCCAGTCCTCCATGGTCTGGGAATACTGCAAGTCCTCCGCAGAAAAATCCTTGGCGAGGGTACCCTCTATGGGCATCACAAAGGGAGCGGCGGGTTCTTTCGTGGATGTAGGAGGCTCCTCCGGTTCCTGAGGTAAAGTCTCTGCGTTAACAGGGACAGCCTCCTCGTCGGTATAGACGCGGGTCAGACCGTCGTCATAGACCTTTGCTGATTGTTCGACCGCCCGATCCCAGGAATCCTGATCCAGATTGGAAGCGGTTTCTTCTTCCGGAAGAATCAGATTCATCACCACAGTAATGATGAGAAGAGAGGTGATCACCGCCAGCGTCACAAAGAATCCGCGTTTGGCGAAGATGCTCTCTTGTTTTTTGTTTTGTTTCACGATTCATCACCTCAAGGATAGTATGAACCGCCGGAAGAAAAATATACCTTGGTTTACAGAATAAAGATGTCGTTTGCGTATTGCTTGGCAGCTTCTGCTGCCTTGTTTGCATCGTTGGCGTTTTCAAAAAGACCAAACACCGCCGAGCCGCTGCCGCTCATCAGACTGAGCACCGCGCCGGAATCAGAAAATGCCTGCTTGATCCAACCAACCACGGGAAAAGCAGGGATGGTGACGCTTTCCAGAATGTTTCCCGCGTGGCGACGGATTTCTGCCAGACTTCCTTTGCGGATGCCATCGGCAACCGCAGATACATTGGGGTGCGGAAGATTGGGCGTTGCATCTAAGGCTTCATAGACCCAACGGGTGGAAACTGAAGGTTCCGGCTTGGCGATGATACAATGGAGTTTGGGGGGCATAGGCAGGGGCGTTAAAACCTCGCCGATGCCGGTTGCAAGGGCACAACCGCCCAGAACACAAAAGGGTACATCGGCACCCAAAGAGGCACCCATCTCCATCAGCTTTTCGGTGGTGAAAGGGTTGCCGAACAAGGCGTTCAGCCCTTTGAGTACCCCGGCGGCATCGGCACTTCCGCCGCCCATACCTGCACCGATGGGAATCCGTTTTTCTAATAGAATATCCACGCCCTCGCTGCGGCCCAACCGATGCATAAATATCTTGGCGGCACGTACCGCAAGGTTATCCTCGGTATTGGGGAGGGATGGGATGTTGGAATCAGACAAAATCTTTCCGTCCGGACGGAGGGAAAGGGTGATGCGGTCTGCAAGAGGAACCTCCTGCAGAATCATTTCTACATCGTGATAACCGTTTTCTCTTTTTCCGGTCACATCAATGGCGAGATTGATTTTTCCTCGTGCTTCTAAAGTCAGTTTGTTCATAATCGTTCACCTCAAAAAAATACGCAGACTCTTTCAGAGAGTCTGCGTGAAAGACAATTATTCTTGCTCTGTGTCAGGGGCATTGGTATCGATTGCGGTTGCCTCAAAGACGGCATCAAATTCTGCACCCTCGATTTTTTCTTTCTCCAGCAGAAGCTCTGCTACCTTGATTAAGTGGTCTTTTTCCTCGGTCAGAATCTCTTTACAACGGCGATAGCAAGCATCGATGATGCTCTTGATTTCTGCATCAATCTCTGCAGCGGTTGCTTGGCTGTAATCAATAGTCTGCCCGTAATCCAGACCGATAAACACTTCGTTGTTCTGATCGCCAAAGGTGCGGGTACCCAGCTTTTCGCTCATGCCATAGCGGGTCACCATTGCTTTGGCAAGGGAGGTTGCCCGCTCAATGTCGTTGGAAGCACCGGTGCTGATATCTCCCAGCATCAATTCTTCTGCAACCCGTCCGCCAAGCAGAACCACGATTTCCTCCAACATTTCGGTACGGGAGGAGTAGTAGGAATCCTCTTTTGGTAAAGAAAGGGTATACCCGCCTGCACGACCGCGGGGAATGATAGAAACCTGATGTACCCGATCCTGTGTGGGAAGCATCTTGGCAACCACCGCGTGACCTGCCTCGTGATAAGCGGTCAGCTTTTTCGCCTTTTCCGGGACCTTTTTGGATTTCTTTTCCGGACCGGCAACCACCTTCATAATGGATTCTTCCAAATCCTCCATCGAAATCTCGTTATGCTCTTTTCTGGCAGCGGCAAGGGCTGCTTCGTTCATCAAGTTCTCCAAATCCGCACCGGAAAATCCCACGGTGGTCTTTGCCAGAACGGACAAATCTACATCCTTTGCCAACGGCTTGCCCTTGGCGTGAACCTCTAAAATTGCCTCTCTGCCCTTGACATCGGGGGCATCCACCACCACTTGACGGTCAAACCGACCGGGGCGCAACAGCGCAGGGTCAAGGATGTCGGGACGGTTGGTTGCGGCGATGATAATCACGCCCTCATTGACCCCAAACCCATCCATTTCCACCAACAACTGATTGAGGGTCTGTTCCCGTTCATCGTGACCGCCGCCAAGACCTGCGCCTCTGTGTCTGCCCACGGCGTCAATCTCATCAATAAAGATAATGCTGGGAGCACTCTTCTTTGCGGTTTCAAATAAATCTCTCACACGGGAAGCACCAACACCTACGAACATTTCCACAAAGTCCGAACCGGAAATGGAGAAGAAGGGCACGCCCGCCTCTCCGGCAACGGCTTTGGCAAGCAGGGTTTTACCGGTTCCCGGAGGGCCCACCAACAGGACACCCTTAGGGATTCTTGCACCCAACTGCCGAAAACGCTCCGGTGCTTTCAAAAAGTCTACAATTTCTTTCAATTCTTCTTTTTCTTCATCGGCGCCTGCAACATCGGCAAAGGTTTTCTGGGTCTTGCCATCGGTGGTAACCCGTGCTTTGCTCTTGCCAAAGTTCATCATTCCACGACCGCCGCCACCGCCTGCCTGTTGCATCATAATGAACCAGAATACCATAAAGATAATCAAAAGACCAAGGCTAGGGAGCATACTCACCCACCAGGGCGGGGAGTAGGGGAGCGGGGTTTCCACTTTCAAGCTGCCCGCTTCGATTTGTTCCTGCATGCTTTCGCCGGCATCATTTTTGAGAGCGGCATAGCCGGGCACCTCTACCTGAACCACCGTACCATCCTGTAGCTTGGCGGTGGCAATATCGTCTACTACCGAAAGCTCGGTCACCTGTCCTTGCTGAATCTTTACAATCAAATCAGAATAAATCTCTTTGCTTTCGCTTCCCGGTGTGGATGTCATCATGTAAATGGAAACAATGACGAAAAACAACAACACATAGAAGCCGATTCCTCTGAAATGTCTTCTCACACAATCTCCTCCTATTTTGGACCAACTTTCGTTGGGAAATTTTGTATCAAAACTATTCAAGAAGTATAGCACACTCCCTATAAAAAAACAAGGCTATTTTGAAAGTTTTTACAGAATCTTCATAATTCATACCGGAAAAAATTCGACGGACTTTTCTTGACAAGCAGCCGATTTGGGTGTATGGTTATGAAAAAAGATTTTGGAGGAATGAAAATGAAAACAAGATACGGAATGGCCCTTTTGCTTGGCATGCTGCTCTTGAGTCTTTGCCTGACCGGTTGCTCCGGTGAGATGACCAGCACAGGCAATACTTCTGCTACGGCAACCGCAACTGCAACACCGACCCCCGAACCGGAAATCAGTCTGAGCGTAGACCCCGCCGTGGCGCAAAAGGTAAAGATTACCATGGAAGACGGCAAGAGCTTTGTGATTGAAACTGCACCTCAGTTTGCGCCCCAGACGGTAAAGAACTTTTTGCAGTTGGTGGAAAGCGGATTTTATGACGGCTTGACCTTCCATCGGGTCATTGACGATTTTATGGCACAGGGCGGTGACCCCAAGGGCAACGGGACCGGCGGCAGCAGCAAGACCATCAAGGGCGAGTTTGCAAGCAATGGGTATACCAAGAACACCTTGTCCCATACCCGTGGCGTGGTTTCCATGGCGCGCTCCGGCAATCCCAACTCCGCATCCAGCCAGTTCTTTATCTGTTATACCGATGTGAGCTTTTTGGACGGCGACTATGCCGCATTCGGTAAAGTGGTAGAGGGCATGGAGGTTGTCGATGACTTCCTCAAGGTAGAGAGGGGCGGCAATGAGGGAGGAACTCCCAAAACCCCGATTGTAATGCAAAAAGCAGAGATACTTGCTGAATAAGAAAAAGCCTTGGAGATTACTCCAAGGCTTTTTGCTGCATTTTTTCTCTGCGGTCTAAAACATCTAAAATAATAATGCGTAACAGTGCAAAAATCGGGACAGCGAGGAAGATACCAAGTACCCCGAACAGCCCGCCGCCTAAAACAATGCCCAGAATGACCCAGACAGGACGAATGTTGAGAGAGCCGGACAACAGCTTGGGCTGAATAAAGTTGGCATCAAGCTGTTGGATGATCACCAACACCGCAGCGGTAATCAAGGCGGCGGTAAAGCTTTTGGTAAACCAGGTAATCAATCCTGCAAGGACGGTGGCAACAATCGCTCCAAAATAGGGTATCAGGTTGAAGGAGCCTACCAACAACGCAAGTAGTGGTGCGTATTCCACCTGCAAAATGGTGAGACCCAGAAAAGAAAGTACAAAGACAATCAGCGCGTCCACCAACTGACAGGAGATGTAAAGAATCACAAACTCGTGGATTTTGCTGAGATATCTGGAACAGATATTCCGTTGCTTTTCGGGCACAATGGCGCGGGCAACCCGCAGAAGCGACTTTTTGAGGTTGGCACGGTCAAAGAGCAAATAGATAGAAATGATGATCCCCAAAAAGATGTCAAACAGAGAGCTGCCAAAGCTCAATACCCCTCTTGCATAGCGGTTCACGTTGTCAAAGCTGAATCCACCAAGCAGTCTGTCCAAAGAGAGCAACTCGCTATTAATCAGCGTTTGGATGGTGCGGTGGTCAATGGTGTAAATCCCCAAGGAGTTGAACCAGCTGACCGCACCCTGAACCAAGGAGGGCAACTGCTCCAAAAATTGGGAGATGCTTCGTACCAAGGATGGTAAAAGTGCAAACAGCAGCAACACGATAGCCCCGGCAAAGAGCAGGTAGATGGAGGCGATGGCAATGCCCCGCCGATGGAACTGAACAAACGGAAGCTTGGTTTTTTGACACAAGGCCTCGATTTTACGGCAAGGGATGGCAAGTACATACGCAATGCCGATGCCGATGCCAAAGGGCGTCAAAAGGGAAAACAACGATTTGCCGGCAGAAAACAGCCGGTCCATACTGTCAAAGGTCTTGTAGACAGCAATCAATGCCACGCCTACCAGAAAAATGCCTAAGTATTTTCTCAATTCTTTTAATTGCAAAGGAATCACCTCAATAGCGTCTAAAATCTTTTTCAAGTATACCACAAATTGGAGAAATAGTAAACGTAAAAATCGCTTATTTCTCAAAATAAATAAAAAAACCAGAAAAAATATGAGAAAATTCTCTCTTTTTTTCAAAAAAGGGTTTGAAATTTTTTTAACCATGTGTTATACTTATGGGTGGTTTTAAAGAAACCACCTTTATTTTATGAAAAATAATAAACTGATTCTATATAACAAGGAGGCAAAAAACATGGCAAAGAAATTTAAGACCATGGACGGTAACTGCGCTGCAGCACATTGCGCCTATGCGTTTACTGAGGTTGCGGCAATTTACCCGATTACCCCGTCTTCCACAATGGCTGAATATGTGGATGAATGGAGTGCAAAAGGCCAGAAAAATATTTTTGGCGAAACCGTAGAAGTTGTTGAAATGCAGTCTGAGGCTGGTGCAGCAGGTGCTGTACACGGTTCTCTGCAGGCTGGTGCAATGACCACCACCTTTACCGCATCTCAGGGCTTGCTTCTGATGATTCCGAATATGTACAAAATTGCCGGTGAGCTTCTGCCCACCGTATTCCACGTAAGTGCAAGAGCAATCGCTGCACACGCACTGAACATCTTTGGTGACCATCAGGACGTTATGGCTTGCCGTCAGACCGGTTTTGCTCTGTTGGCATCCGGTTCCGTACAGGAAACCATGGACTTGGGTGGCGTTGCGCACTTGGCATCCCTCAAGAGCCGCGTGCCCTTCCTGCACTTCTTTGATGGATTCCGTACTTCTCACGAAATCCAGAAGATTGAAGTAATGGATTATGAAGACCTGAAGGGTCTGGTTGATCAGGACGCTTTGAGAGAATTCAAAGACCGTGCCCTCAACCCCGAACATCCTGTACTGAGAGGTACCGCACAGAACGGCGATATCTACTTCCAGGGTCGTGAGGCTTGTAACAAATTCTATGATGCAGTTCCGGACATCGTTGCTGATTACATGAAAGAAATCACCAAGATTACCGGCCGCGAATACAAGCCCTTTAACTACTATGGTGCAGCTGATGCGAAAAAGGTTATCGTTGCTATGGGCAGCGTTTGCCAGGCATTGGAAGAAACCGTTGACTACCTGAACGCAAAAGGCGAGAAGGTTGGTGTTCTGGAAGTTCACCTGTATAGACCTTTCTCTGCAAAATACTTCTTTGATGTTATGCCCAAAACTGTAGAAAAAATTGCAGTTCTGGACAGAACCAAGGAGCCCGGTTCTCTGGGCGAGCCTTTGTATCTGGATGTTTGCAACCTGTATAAGGATTGCGACAACGCTCCCATGATTATCGGCGGTCGTTTCGGTCTGGGCTCCAAGGACACTACCCCCACCCAGTTGGTTGCAGTATTCAACAATCTGGATGCAGCAGAACCCAAGAAGGGCTTCACCATTGGTATCGAGGATGATGTAACCAACCTGTCTCTGGAACTGGGCGAGAGAGTGAATGCAGCTCCCGCTGGTGCTACCCGTTGTAAGTTCTGGGGCTTCGGTTCCGACGGTACCGTTGGCGCAAACAAAGACGCCATCAAGATTATCGGTGACAACACCGATATGTATGCACAGGCATACTTTGACTATGACTCCAAAAAGTCCGGCGGTGTAACCATGTCTCACTTGAGATTTGGTGAAACCCCGATTAAGTCTACCTACCTGCTGGATGAGGCTGACTACATTGCTTGTCACAAGCCTGCTTATGTTTACCAGTACGACATTCTCGAGGGCCTGAAGAAGGGCGGAACCTTCCTGCTCAACTGTGTATGGAGTCCGGAAGAACTGGATGAAAAGCTGCCGGCAAATGTAAAACGCTACATCGCAGAGAACGACATCAACTTCTACACCATCAACGCAGTTGACGTTGCAGTGAAAGTTGGTCTGGGCCCCAACCGTATCAACATGGTTACCCAGAGTGCGTTCTTCAAGCTGTCTGAGGTTATTCCTTTTGACAAGGCGGTAGAACTGATTAAAGAAGCAATCAAGAAGACCTACGGCAAGAAGGGTGACGAAATCGTTAACATGAACTGCGCAGCAGTTGACGGTGCTATCGATGCATTGGTTAAGATTGACGTTCCCGCTTCCTGGAAGGATGCAGTTGACGCACCTGTTGACAACAGCGACCGTCCCGACTTCATCACCAGCATTGTAGATCCGGTGAATGGTCAGCGTGGTAACAAGCTTCCGGTCAGCGTATTCAACGGCCGTGAAGACGGTACCTTTGAAACCGGTACTTCCCGTTACGAGAAGCGCGGTGTTGCCGTTCTGGTTCCCGATTGGCAGAAAGACACCTGTATCCAGTGTAACCAGTGTTCTCTGGTATGTCCCCACGCTGCAATCCGTCCGGTTCTGGTGAACGCAGACGAAAAGGCAGCAGCTCCTGCCGGCTTTGAAACCCTCAAGGCAATCGGTAAGGAATTTGCAGATCTGGAATTCAGAATGCAGGTATCTCCTTATGACTGTCTGGGCTGCGGCGTATGTGCAAACGTATGTCCGGCACCCAAGGGCAAGGCTCTGGTTATGAAACCCATTGATGAGGTTCAGGAAGTTCAGGGTGCAAACTGGACTTACGGAATTGAAAAGGTTTCCAACAAGGCAAATCTGGTAGACGCATCTGCAAACATCAAGAACTCTCAGTTTGCACAGCCTTATCTGGAATTCTCCGGTGCTTGTGCAGGTTGTGGTGAGACTCCGTACATCAAGCTGATCACTCAGCTGTTCGGTGACAGAATGATGGTTGCAAACGCAACCGGTTGTACCTCCATCTGGGGTGGTTCTGCTCCGTCTATGCCTTACTGCAAGGACGAAAATGGCAGAGGTCCCGCTTGGGCAAACTCCCTGTTCGAGGACAATGCTGAGTTCGGTCTTGGTATGGTAATCGCAAACAAGAAGGTTCGTCAGACTCTGGCTTCCAGAATGAACGAAGTGATGGACAAAGTATCTCCCGAACTGGCAGCAGCATTCAAAGAGTGGATTGACGCAAAGGATTGTGCAAAGGGCTCCAAGGCTGCAGCAGAGAAGATTGAAGCATTGATTAAGGATGCAGATATGAGCATTCCTGCAATCAAGGATATCGCAGAAAGAACTGACTTCTTGGTGAAGCGTTCTCAGTGGGTATTCGGTGGCGACGGTTGGGCATACGACATTGGTTACGGTGGTCTTGACCATGTTATCGCATCCGGCGAAGACATCAACATCTTCGTTGTAGATACCGAAGTATACTCCAATACCGGCGGTCAGTCCTCCAAGGCTACTCCTACCGCAGCAGTTGCAAAGTTTGCCGCTGCAGGTAAGAAGGTGAAGAAGAAAGACCTCGGTATGATTGCTACCACCTATGGCTATGTTTATGTTGCACAGATCGCTCTGGGCGCAAATATGGCACAGGCTCTCAAGGCAATCAAAGAAGCAGAAGCATATCCGGGTCCCTCTTTGATTATCGCTTACGCTCCTTGTATCAACCACGGTATCAAGGCGAAGGGCGGCATGGGTAACTCCATCGCAGAAGAGAAGAAGGCAGTAGAATCCGGTTACTGGCACCTGTGGAGATTCAACCCCGAACTGGCTGAGGAAGGCAAGAATCCGTTTGTTCTGGATTCCAAAGAGCCGACCGGCAGCGTGAAGGACTTCATGATGGGCGAGAACCGTTACCTGATGCTGCAAAAGGGTTATCCTGCAATTGCTGAACAGTTGTTCGACAAGGCAGAGAAAGACCTGGCTGCAAGATACGAAGTATACAAGAGAATGGCAAGAGACTAATTCTCTCAGACTGAAAAAACTCGGTCTATCGCAAGCGAAAAAGCATCCCTTCGGGGGTGCTTTTTTTGTCTTTTTCACACCAGAAAAAATTCTTGCAAAAGGAGCGGGAATATGCTATACTAACTAAGTCATGCTAAATCGGGGTGTTAGCGGTGCCTTGTAACCCTCAATCCGCTACAGAGGGGATGAGAACTTGCCATGAGGGACAGCCGTGTTCGGTCTGCCCTGTTCAAGTGGTGTTGACGACTTGGTCTTGCGCAATCAGAACCTGTGAACCTCGTCAGGGCGGGAACGCAGCAGCGATAAGCAGTCATTTTGATGTGCCGCAAGGCAGCCAGGTTTGAGCTAACTGTTCAGGTAACGCGGGTATTGCTGTTTCGAAAGCAAGGCATGACTTTTTTATATTAAGGAACAGAGAGGAGTGGCACGGATGTCAGAAACCTATCAGGCGCTTTATCGTAAATGGCGACCCATGACCTTTGATGATATTGTAGGGCAAAAACACGTGTCCGATACCTTAAAAACCGGAATTGCCTCAGGCAGAATCGCTCACGCATACCTTTTTTGCGGTACGCGGGGTACAGGCAAAACTTCTACGGCAAAGATTTTTTCCCGTGCGGTTAACTGCTTGAATCCGCAGGACGGAGAACCCTGTAACCAATGCGATGTTTGTCGTGGCATTCTGGATGGCAGCATTCTGGATGTCTATGAAATGGACGCGGCAAGCAACCGTGGTGTGGAGAATATTCGGGATATCCGTGATGAGGTGATTTACACCCCTGCCGGCTGTACCTACAAGGTCTATATCATCGATGAGGTACATATGCTCACCACCGAGGCATTTAACGCCCTCCTTAAAACATTGGAAGAACCACCCAAGCACGCCTTGTTCATTCTGGCAACCACTGAGCCGCACAAGATTCCGGCAACGGTGCTTTCCCGCTGTCAGCGTTTTGACTTCCGGCGGATTGGGGTGGATGATATTGCCCAAAGACTCAGCAAAATTGCAGAGGCAGAGGGGATTGGCGCAACACCGGATGCCATCGAACTGGTGGCAGAGCTGGGCGATGGTTCTATGCGTGATGCCTTGAGCCTGCTGGACCAATGCGCAGCATTTGGATATGATAAGCTTACCACCACACAGGTGACTGAGATTGTGGGCATTGCAGACCCCAAGGTGTTGTTTGCAATTGCCGATAGCATTGCCAAAGGCGACGCCAAGGGCGCACTTCTTGCTGCAGACGGATTTTTGAATCAGGGTAAAGAGGCGCAGAATTTTTTGGAAGAGCTGACTATGCATTTCCGCAGCTTACTGCTTTGCAAATCTGCAAGTGATCCTGCAGAGCTTCTGGAGCGAACCCCCGAGGCGGCAGCCAAATTCCAAAAGCAAGCAGAAACTTTTTCTACCGAGCAGATTCTCTATGCCATTGAGGTATTGAGTGAATGCTTGGCACAGGCAAAGTGGATGGCAACTCCGCAGGTGGCAGTAGAGGTAGCAATGGTGAAACTGTGCCATCCGGAATATAGTACCGAGCCCTCTGCCTTGCTTGCGCGAATTGGGGTTTTGGAGAAAAAGCTTGCCCGTGGTGTAGTAACCACACAGATAGAAGCACCTGTCAAAGCAGAGGAAGAGGATACACCACCGTGGGCGGTATCGGAGGAGCAACCGGAAACACCGGTTGAAATAGCACCTCCCGCACCAAAACAGGAAGAACCCGCGGAGGTTTGGGAATACTGGGCAGACGCCTTGCAAGAGGTGAAAGCCGAGAGCAAGTTGCTCTATGCCTTTATGAGTAATGCCAAAGGTATTTTGCGAGGAAGTACCGTAGAGATTGAGCTTTCCAACAAGATGGCATATGATAAAATTGCAACCCCCAAGGGACTGGCGTATTTGAGCAATCTGTTCAGTACCATCAGCGGAAAAACCCTCAAGGCAGAGGCGTTCTTAGAGGGTGAGCGGCAGGAAGAACAGGCAAAGGGCAACAGTATTTTTGACCTTGCCCAAAAGAAGGATATGCTTGGAGATAAACTCCATATTATACAAAATCAAGAGTAAAAGGGAGAGATAACAATGGCAAAGGGCGGATTCCCCAGAGGAATGGGCAGCGGTATGCCCAATATGAACCAAATGATGAAACAAGCACAAAAGATGCAGGAGCAGATGCTCAAAATGCAGGAAGAAATGGAGGAAAAAACCTTTGAAGCTACTGCAGGAGGCGGTGCTGTCCGGGTGGTGGTTTCGGGTAAACGGGAGCTTTTGGAAATCGAATTAAAGCCGGAAGTGGTAGACCCTGATGATATTGAAATGCTGCAGGATTTGATGGTTGCGGCGGTGAATGAAGCCTTGCGCAAGGTGGATGCAGACAGCAGTGCACAGATGGGACAGTTGACCGGCGGACTGAATATTCCGGGATTATTTTAAGAGGTGAGAGCAATGATAAAAACCATTCAAAGCGGCAATGTGACCGCAAGTATTGACACCAAAGGCGCACAGTTGATTTCTTTGCAAAAGGACGGCAAAGAATATGTATGGCAGAGAGACCCCGAATTCTGGGAGGATTGTGCTCCGGTTCTGTTTCCGGTGGTAGGTCGTTGCCGGAACGGGAAAATTTTAATCAAGGGCGAGGAATATCCTATGGATGCCCATGGCTTTGTTCAGAATATGGAACTGGAAGTGTATCGGGAAGAGGCAGACTGCATCACCTTTGCACTCCGTCAGAATGAGGAAACCAAGAAAAGCTATCCTTGGGATTTCTTCTTTACCATTACCTTCCGTCTGGACGGAAATCAGCTGATTACCGAATTCAAGGTAGAAAACACCGACAAGGAAACCATCTGGTTCGGTATTGGCGGACACCCCGGTTTCAATGTTCCTATGAATGAGGGCGAAAAGTTTGAGGATTATCAGTTGGAGTTTGAAACTGAGGAAATCCTTTATTCCAATCGGGTGCTTATGGAAGATGTTGCCATTCTGCCGGATGGCAAGGATTTGATTCTGGAAAGCGGACGGGTTTTGCCGCTCAAACGCGCGCTCTTTAACAACGATGCGTTGATTTTTGAGGATATCCATTCCAAATGGGTCAAGTTGGTACATAAAGACACCAAAGCGGGTCTGCATTTTGCCTATGAAGATTTCCCGATTCTGGCAATCTGGACCAGAGGGGAACCGGTGGAGGCGCCCTATGTCTGCTTGGAGCCTTGGTTTGGTATGGGATTCCGTACCAACGAGGGGGATGACATCGAAAAGAAGTATGGCATCCAAAACTTGGAGGCAGGAAAGGTGTTTACTGCATCCTTTACCACTGAAATTATCGACTAAAAAAAGCCACCGCCTTAGGCGGTGGTTTTTGTGTTAACACCTATTTCTTGCAATGACAGTTGGAATCCTTTTTCTTCTGAGGCGGGAAGAACTCATCCACAGGGAAACGAATGTCATGGAAGAGAGAACAAGGACTTTCCTCGGTAGAGGAAGAGCAGTCCTGGGTGGGGATGCAGAAGTCAACGGCATCAATCAACAACTGGGTGTCTCTCTCCAACCGTACCAGGAAGAACAGTCCGTAGGTAACCAGCACCTTGCGGCTGCAGTCTTCTACCACCAAATCGTCATCAAAACAGCTGCTGATTACTTCAGGGAAGTAGTGGTTGTCGCAACCGGATTTCTTGCAGTTACAGTCAGAATCATAGTCGTAAGCATAGCCGCAATCGTTGTCGCAATCGCAGTCGCAGCCACAGCAAGCTTCTTCGGCAATCCGGGCAGTCAGAGCAACCGGGTCTACTACCTCAACAGTTACGGTAGGCATATTGGTCTTGTGCCAGGTCTCTGCAATCTTGCTGTTTTCATTGGGGTTAAACTTGGAACTGAAGGATTTGGTATTCCCCTCAGACCCATAGAGAATGACTCTCTTGTCATAGGTCGTCAATCCATAAACGATGGTGGGATTGGATACGTTGCAGAAAAGCTCCAAGGTGGTGCGGATGAAGAACTTCAAATCCACCGAGAAATAGCCTCGGTTAAAGGAGAGGGGTTCCACATCGGTAAACACCCAGATGACCTCAGCAGACTTCAATTTCACATTGATTGCCTGTTCCAAAAGGTCCTGTCCGGCGCGGGACAGGTACACTCTGCCGTCGGTGACGCAGTCCCGGTCACGACAGGAATCATAAACCTGACTTGCATTGATGCAAACCGGCTCACAGAAATCACTGGCTCTCCGTGCAGCGGTTTCGCAGCATTCTTCTTTTGCATCCGCCCGAAGCGCCTGCGCCTCGGTGGTTTCGTTGTTGCCTTTTCCCTGTCCGCCACTGCGAACAGAAGAATAGCCGTTATTTTTTTGACTCATATTGTTTCCTCCTTTTATATGGCGGCGTTTGCCGCCCTATTTTATCATATGGGCGATTTGCGCTTTTGTTAGCAACAGTGGACATTTTGGGGGAGAACAAAACGAATTATTGTTTATTTTGTCCAAAAAATTGGAATAAAATTGTATAGTTTTAGGTTGAAATATCAAACGAAATCAAGTACAATAGAACCAATAAACAATTTTATTTAGGAGGGCTGTCGTTTGAAACTCTATGACACATCAAAAATCAAAAACTTCTGTCTGTTAGGACACGGAAATGCAGGAAAGACTTCTCTGGCGGAGGCAATGCTCTATACTTCGGGAAACATTGACCGTATGGGAAGAACCACCGAGGGTAATACGGTAATGGATTTTGACACCGAGGAAATCAAGCGGAAGTTCTCGATTTCAACGGCAATGGCTGCTTGTGAATGGAATGGTGTCAAGTTCAACATTCTGGACACACCCGGTTACTTTGACTTTGTGGGTGAAGTGCAGGAGGCAGTTCGTGTTGCTGATGCCGCAATCATTGTACTTAGTGGTAAGTCCGGTCTGACGGTTGGTGCGGAAAAGGCGTGGAACTATTGTGAAGAGAGAGGGATTCCCCGCATCTTCTTTATCAATAAAGTGGATGACGAGCGGGTGAATTACCAGAACGTATTGCAACAATTGAAGGATAAGTATGGCAAAAAGGTTGCGCCCTTCCAGTTGCCTATGCGTGAGGGTGAAAAGATTACCGGCTTTATCAATGTGGTAGAGAAGGAAGCAAGAAAGTTTGAGGGCGACCGCACGGTGACGGCTCCCATGCATGAAGGTATGGAGGAAGAACTTGGTGCACTGCGCGATATGATTAATGAGGCGGTGGCAGAAACCTCCGAAGAATTGATGGAAAAATACTTTGCAGGGGAAGAATTTACTCTGCCTGAAATGTATGAGGCATTGCGTCACGGCGTTGCAGAGGGCGATATCGTTCCGGTACTCTGTGGTAGTGCATATTACAAGTTGGGTATTTCCTCTTTGATGAATGCGATACACGCATATTTCCCGGCGCCCAACAGCAAGGATGAATTTGTGATGGGCACCAAGAAGGACGGCAATCAGTCCCGTCTCAAGATTGATGTCAGCGACCCGCTTTCTGCGTTGGTATTCAAGACAGTTGCAGACCCCTACGTAGGCAAGCTGTCCTATTTCAAGGTATATTCCGGCGTGATGACTCCGGATACCACCGTCTACAATATGAACAAGGATATCAACGAGAAAATCGGCAAGATTTATGTAGTTCAGGGCAAAAAGCAGATTGAGGTAGAGCGGCTGAATGCCGGCGATATCGGTGCGGTTGCCAAACTGACCAAGACCAGTACCGGTGAAACCTTGAGCGGACTGAATCATCCCTTGCAGCTTGAGGGTATTGAGTTTGTGAAACCCAATATGTCCCTTGCGGTGGTTCCCAAGGCAAAGGGTGATGAAGAAAAGATTGCACAAGGCCTCACCAAGCTGATGGAAGAAGATAAGACCTTTGTTCTGGAAAACAATAAAGAAACCAGACAGCAGGTATTAAAGGGTTTGGGCGATCAGCATATCGATGTCATCATCAGCAAGCTGAAGAATAAATTCGGTGTGGAAATTTCCTTTGAGAAACCGAAAGTTCCTTACCGTGAGGCAATTCGCAAGACCGTTAAGGTAGAGGGCAAACACAAGAAACAGTCCGGCGGTCATGGTCAGTACGGACACGTTTGGATTGAATTTGCACCGTCTGAAACCGAGGGCTTGACCTTTGAAGAAAAGGTGTTCGGCGGCAGCGTACCCAAGGGTTACTTCCCCGCAGTGGAAAAGGGTCTGCAGGAATCCATGCAACATGGTATTCTGGCGGGATATCCCATGGTTGGCTTAAAGGCAACCTTGGTAGATGGTTCTTACCACGATGTAGACTCTTCGGAAATGGCGTTCAAGATTGCGGCAAATCTGGCATACAAAGCAGGCATGGAACAGGCGGGTCCGGTGCTTCTGGAACCTATTGGCCATCTGCAGGTTTATGTTCCGGATGCGTATACCGGTGACATCATCGGCGACATCAACAAACGTCGCGGACAGATGCTGGGTATGAATCCTATGGAAGGTAATATGACCGTCATCGAGGGTGAAGTTCCTATGGCAGAAATGCATACTTACGCATCGGATTTGCGGAGTATGACCCAGGCGAGAGGTAGCTTTACCTTTGAGTTTGAGCGTTATCAGGATGCACCTTCGAATATTACCGAGAAGGTTATTGCAGAGAGCAAAGAATAATAAAAGGAATCCCGTAACAAATTTTGTTGCGGGATTTTTATAACATTTCGATTCTTTTGGTTGACAAGCTTTTTGATCGGGGATATAATAAAATCCTCAGGAAAAGGAGGAAAAAGGATGAAAGTGATCCCCATTGACCAGCTTTATAATTATAATTATTCGATGAATGTACTCAATGGACTGAAACAATACTGGCGGGGTCAGGATTGGTTCAGTTGTATCCATGCCCCAAAGGAAAGAAATATGCTTTTGTATCTGGATGGATGTAAAGCGGAATATACCCTGAAAAACGGAGAAAAGCTGTACGCCGAGAGCGGGGATATGGTCTATAATCCCATTGGCTGTGAATATCGGGTGCGCTTTTATGATTTTGAAACCGAAACCTCCAACACCGTAGGAGTGAACTTTTTTCTATATGACGAGGAGGGCGAACCCTTTGTTTTGTCGAATGAAATTTTGCGGTTTTGTCCGGAGGACAGGGTGAATTATAAACTGCTTTTTTCCAAAATCAATCAGTATAGCGAAGCGGCAGTGGTTTGTTACAGCAAAATGAAGGCGGGAATGTATGAGATTCTTTCCAACCTGAGCATGGTGCGCAAAACCCAAAACTTGAAAAACTACCACTTGATTGCCAAAGGAATTCTGCATATGGAGGAGTACACCGATGAGGAATTGAGCATTGCGGAGATTGCGGCACTCTGCAATGTGAGCGAGGGATATTTCCGGCGGCTGTTCAAGGAGTATTCGGGACTTTCCCCTATGGAATACCGGCTAAGGAGCAAAATAGAAAAGGCAAAAACCTATCTGGAATACGATATGATGACGGTTAAGGAAATTGCGGAGCAACTGGGGTTTGTGGATGCGGCGTATTTCTCCAAACAGTTTAAGGCAAAGACGGGTATGCAACCCCTTGCTTACAAAAGACAAATAATGAAGAAACAGGAGGGTTAATCCCTCCTGTTTTTTGTCGAAAACAGGCGTTACAAATTGCACAGAAATTGCCTTGGATATTTGACGAAATAGCCAGATTCTTCCCTTAGAAATTGCTTGACATATTTGCCGGATAGAGGTATAATATAAGACGTATAGCTATCTTCATTTTACGGAATTTTGGAGGTGCACATGAAAAAGAAAAATATCATATGGATGAGTATCATAGCGGTCGTCTTGGCGGCACTCGCTTTGTTTGTATATCAGCAATGGAACAGCATTGGCGCGATTACGGATGCAGTTCGATATTCTCAGGAAGAAGTGGAAAAACAACTGGAGGGGAATAAAGAAACCTTAGAGGCATTGCTGCAGGAAGAAGAAAATATTACGGTGCGAGATTTAACCCCTGAGGAAGCCCAAGCGTTAAACGAGGGGAATCTGTCAGAGGAAGAAGTCATTGAAATCCTGACAGGAAAACCGCAGACTCCTGTTGAAGAGGAACCACCGCAAGCATCTTCAGGGAATATCAATACCCCGACCCAAACTGAAAAACCCAAAGAGCCAACCCAGGAGGAAATTGCAGAGGAACGGATCTCCGCGGCGATTGCAAAGCTTTACATCCAAAAGAACGAATACTTAAATCGCCTTGACGAGGTAGAGGCTCGTGCCAGAGAGGAATACATCAGCCTTTCCAAGGAGGAGCGCAAGACGGCAAAAAGCAAGATGCTCAAAGCTTATATGCCGGAGGTTTCCGCTTGGGAGACAGAATGTGACCGTGTGGTCGAAGGACTGATTGATGAAATTCGGAAAGAATTAAAAGCAGCCGGAAAGAGCGAGTCCATTGCGGATGAAATCAAGACGGCGTACTTAAATGAGAAACGGCTCAAAAAAGCATATTTTATCAATCGTTATATGGATTGATGGATGATATAAAATAAAAGTTCGAGTGAATAAAGGAGTATGGAAATGAAAATGAAGGCAATTTTGAAACGGGCAGCGGGGCTTTTAGTGGCTATCGCTATGCTGTTGTCTATGATGCCTACGGTCTTTGCAGATCCGGCATTGAGATTTACAGACTTTCCAAACGGTTGGTCCAGAGCTGCTATGACTGCAGCAGTAGACAACGGTTTGTTGAATGGTTATGAGGATAATACCATTCGACCGGAGGATAATCTGACCAGAGCGGAAATGACGGCAATCATTACCCGCGCATTTGGCGCAAAGACGGTGGCGGATATTTCTGCCTATACGGATGTGGCAGCTGATGCGTGGTACTATGACAGCATTGCCAAGGCTGTTCAGATGGGTGCGGTCAATGGTGTGAGCGCAACCGAGATGAATCCGGATGCCTCCATCACCAGAGAAGAAGTATTCACCATCCTTGCAAGAGTGTTGGTGCTTTCCAGTGACAATGCAGAGGCGCTGAATAAGTTCCATGATGCAAGTGCGGTTTCTTCCTGGGCAAAGCCGTATGTAATTGCCCTCACAGAGAGAGGCTATGTCAACGGTGATGAGCGTGGCTATGCCAACCCTCAGGCAAATATCACCCGTGAAGAATTTGCGCAACTGATGCACAATGCGATTCGTACATACATTACCAAATCCGGTACTTATGAGGAGTCTATGGATGGTATTGTTGTTGTACGCACCGAAAGAGTTGTCTTGAAAAACCTTGTGGTTAACGGTGACTTGGTTATTGGTGACGGGGTTGGAACAGGCGTCTTCCGTATGGACGGTGTTGTTGTGAACGGTCGTTTGCTTGCAAGAGCCGGTACAAACATTTTGAAAGGGTCTTCTGTCAGCAATCGCGTTGTCGTCAACAACCCCAACGGCGATACCATATTCAAGAACTATCGTTCCGAGGTTGTATTTAACGGATTGGTCGAACACACCAACGCAATCTTTATAGGCACCGGTAGCGGTGGTGGCGGTGGCGGCGGTGTTGGCCCCGGCCCCGGCCCTACTTCTTATAGCGTAAGCTTCAAATTGCCCGATGGCACTTTGGTAGGAAGCCCTATCAGTGTTACCCCCGGTCAACCCATTGGTGCTGCAAATATGCCTGCCGATCCTACTCCCGGCGTTGGCTATGACAGCTTCCTTGGTTGGTTCGACGGAACAACACAGATTACCGGTGCAACGATTGTGAACGGCCCGATTAATGCCGTAGCAAAGTTTAATCCTGTCACTTATACCATTCACTATGTTTACCCGAACACCGTAACTTTGGATGGTTCGCAGCCGCCTAACTATACCATTGAAAACTATACCGACCCGCAGCATGCCCTCCCCGGTGGTGCAGAAATGACTCTGCCTCAGGGAGAAGTATTTGTTGGTTGGGATGATGATGGCAACGATGCCACCGCCCCGATTACTGCACTTCAGGCAAGTCACATTCCGCCGAATGCGGACGGGGATAACAACGATACCCAGTTGACCTTGACTTTGGTAACCAAACCGGTACCTACCTGGACCATCACCTTTGTTGCAAAGGATCAGGGCGGCAACAGTTTGCCGGGTTATCCCAAGACCCCACAGGTAGAACAAGGTCAGCCCATCGGAGCAGGCAACCTGCCCCATCCGGATCCGCAGATTGTGGGTTATGGCTTTGTTCGTTGGGAAGACGGAAGCGGCAATCCTATTACAGCGGCAACTGTTCCCACACAGGATATGACGGTAACCGCAAAGTTCAGTCTGAATACCTATACCATCTCCTTTAAGGATGCAGGTAGTTTGTATCAGATTGAGAACTTTACCGGCGATAGAGATTTCACAGTGGAAGATTCTGCCTATGTATTGCCTACTGCGGCACAGGTGAAGAGAGCAGGTTACACCTTTACCGGATGGACCTGGAACGGAACTCCGATGACCCAGATTGCGGCAAGCAACATTGCGGTAGATACTCCTTTGACCATTGAATTGGTACCGAGCTTTAGTGAAAACACTTATACTGTGGACTTTGGAACTGCAGAGCAGTATATCCAGAACTTTCCCAGCGGAAGAACCTTCACCGTCACTACTTTGCCTTATACTTTGCCTACATCGGCACAGGTAAGCCGCGTGGGTTATGACTTTAACGGATGGACCCTCAATGGAAATGCTGTTACCCAGATTGCTGCAGGTGATATTACGGTAGACACGCCTTTGACCATTACCGTGACGGCAGCGTTCACCCCGAAAACTTACACCATCTCCTTTGGCAGTGCAGAGCAGTATGTTCAGAATTTTACCACAAACAGAACTTACACCATGGACGGCCCGGTTTATGTACTGCCGACTGCAGAACAGATGAACCGTACAGGCTATGACTTTGGGGGATGGACCTTAAATGGAGCATCTGTTACCCAGATTGCCGCAGGCAATATTACGGCAGATACTCCTGCAACCATCAATCTTGGAGTGACCTTTACCCCTGCTTCTTACAATATTCACTATGTTTATCCGAACACCGTGACTTTGGATGGTTCGCAGCCGACGAACTATACCATTGAAAACTATACCGATCAACAGCATAGACTTCCTGGCAGTGCAGCAATGACTCTGCCTCAGGGAATGGTGTTTGTAGGTTGGGATGATGACGGTAACGACTCCACAGCGCCGATTACAGAACTTCAGGCGAAACATATTCCGCCGACCGCAGATGGAGATAACAATGACAGACAGTTGACTTTGACTCTGGTTATGGAACCGGCACCCACTTGGACCATCACCTTTGATGCCAAGGATGCAAACGGCAATAGTTTGCCCGGTTACCCCATACCAGTGCCGGTAGTACGGGGGCAATCTGTTGGCGCAGCCAATATGCCTCATCCGGACCCCCAACGTGTAGGTTATACCTTTGATGGCTGGAAAGATGGTAGTGGAGTTCTGGTTGACGAAAATTATACTCCTGCCGGAAATATTACGGTAACGGCACAGTTTAGCCTGAAAACCTATACCATCTCCTTTGGTGAAGCAGAGCAGTATATCCAGAATTTCCCCAGTGGAAGAACCTTCACCATCAACAGCCTGCCCTATACCTTGCCCACAGCGGCACAGGTAAGCCGTGTGGGTTACGACTTTACCGGATGGACCTTAAACGGAAATGCTGTTACTCAGATTACGGCAAGTGATATTGCGGTAGACACTCCGTTGACCATTCAGTTGGTACCCAGCTTTACGGAGAAAACTTATACCATCTCCTTTGGTGAAGCAGAGCAGTATATCCAGAACTTCCCCAGCGGAAGAACTTTCACCATCAATACATTGCCTTATACTTTGCCGACAGCGGCACAGGTAAGCCGTGTGGGTTATGACTTTACCGGATGGAGTTATAACGGAAGTGCAGTTACTCAGATTACTGCCAGCCATATTACGGTAGATACCCCGCTCACGCTTACGTTGGCACCGAGCTTTACGGAGAAGACTTACACCGTTTCCTTTGGTAGTGATGAGCAGTATATCCAGAACTTCCCCAGCGGAAGAACCTTCACCATCAACAGCTTGCCCTATACCTTGCCGACAGCGGCACAGGTAAGCCGTGTGGGTTATGACTTTAATGGATGGAGCTATAACGGTACTGCTGTTACTCAGATTACTGCAAGTGATATTACGGTAGATACTCCACTTACCATCACCGTGACGGCAGACTTCACACCGAAAACTTATACCGTTTCCTTTGGTGAAGCAGAGCAGTATATCCAGAACTTTACCACCGAGAGAACTTTCACCATTGAAAACTTGCCTTATACTTTGCCGACAGTGGAACAGGTACAGAGGGCAGGTTACGACTTTGGCGGATGGAGCTATAACGGAAACGCTGTTACTCAGATTACTGCAAGCGATATCACGGTAGATACCCCGCTCACGCTTGCGTTGGTACCGAGTTTTACCGAGAAAACCTATACCATTTCCTTTGGTAGTGATGAGCAGTATATTCAGAACTTCCCCAGCGGAAGAACCTTCACCATCAATACCCTGCCCTATACCTTGCCGACAACGGCACAGGTAAGCCGTGTGGGTTACGACTTTAATGGATGGAGTTATAACGGTACTGCGGTTACCCAGATTACGGCAAGTGATATTACGGTGGATACACCACTTACCATCACCGTGGCGGCAGACTTCACACCGAAAACTTACACCATTTCCTTTGGTAGTGATGAGCAATATATTCAGAACTTTACCACAGAAAGAACTTACACGATGGATGGTTCTGCCTATGTATTGCCGACCGTATCTCAGGTACAGAGAAAGGGTAAGACGCTGATTGCGTGGAAGGATGCCAATGGCAATGTCCTGACCCAGATTGATGCAAGCTACATCACTGCATCAACTTCGTCACCCATTGTACTCACTGCAGAGTATGAAACCAAAACCTATACTGTGACCTTTAGCGGTGCAGAGCAGTATATTGAAAACTATACACCGCAAACCTTTACCATTGACACCCTACCCTATACCTTGCCGACACAGGTAAAACGGGTTGGTTACAACTTCAATGGTTGGTTGGATACCAACGGCAATTCGGAAACACAGATTACCGAGGCGGATATTACCAACAGTACACCGGATGAAATCGTATTTGCTCCGGACTTTGAGGCAAAAACTTACACCATTGAGTATCAAAATCCGGACGGTTCTGCATTCAGCTACTTCAATACTGGATTTACTGCAACGACTAGTTTCACAGTAGAAGATCCCGCATTTACGCTTCCGGTTGATGGAAATATGAATCGGGTAGGTTATACCTTCAAAGAATGGATCGATGCAGAAGGCACTGTTGTGTCAGCGATGTCAGCAGCATATATTAAGGAAGAGACTCCTGATACTATTGTGCTGAAGGGCGACTTTGACTTAAAACCGTATACTATCAGATATCTGGATGAAAATGGCACCAACCTTGACTTTGCATTGTTCTTAAACGGTTATATGCCCAAAACAACCTTTGATGTAACCCAACCGGATTATACCTTGGCAACCGAAACCGAAATCGGTCGTGCGGGTTATAAGTTCGAGGGCTGGAAGGATGCAGACGGCAATGATATTTCTGTGATTTCCGCAGCAACCTTTACCAAGGAAACCCCGCAGGTCATTGAAGTAACTGCAGACTTTACCCTGAAAGAATATATCTTCCAGTATCAGGATGCAGATGGTAATACCGTTACCAGCTTCGTGCCTGCACAGGGCCAGGTGGTCAAAGATACCTTTACCGTAATTGAACCTGACTACATTTTGCCCCCTGCAAAACGTAAGGGTTATACCTTTAAGGGTTGGACGATAGATACGGCAAGCACTTATCGCAGAATGGCAAGAGCGGCAGTTGCTTCTATCAATTATGTCACTGAGTTCACCAAAGATGACATTACCCTGGCAACCCCTGATATCATTACCTTCGTTGCAGACTTTGAAATCAATACCTATACCTTGAACTATAAGAATGCGACATTCAAGCAAGGTATTGCAAACTCTGTGACCTACACCATTGATACCTATCAGGGTGTAGTGTTCCCGAGGGAAGAGGACTTGATTGTTCCGGATGATAAGCTCTTCACCGGCTGGTATGACGGCGCAGCAGCAACTGCAAACAAAGTTACTGCCCTGAACGAGGATGATCATATCACCGAAACTCCGGAAACACCTATTGACATTTATGCCCACTTTGACAATGTGTATACCATTACTTTTGCAGTCAAAGATGCGGCAACCGGTAATGTTACCACCTATGCAACCAAGAGAGTTGTAGGCAATCATTCGCTTGCCAACGACGTTCTGGCAGATACCATGCCGGGTGCTTTGAGTGAAATCGGTTATCAATTCACTGAGTGGCAGTATAATGGTACCGCCTTTACCGAAAACACCGTGGTTACCGATGCAATGGGCAATATCACCGTAACTGCAACTCGCAGTTTGAAGCGGTATACCATTTCCTTTGGTAGTACCGAGCAATACATCCAGAATTTCACCAGTGATCGAGAGTTCACGGTAGAGGATGCGGATTATGTATTGCCGACAGCAGAACAGGTAAAGAAAGCGGGTTATACCTTTACCGGATGGACCTTAAACGGCAATGCGGTTACCAAGATTAGTGCAAGTGACATCACGGCAAGCACGCCAGATACCATTGTGCTGACAGCAAGCTTTAGCCTGAATACCTATACCATCGATTTTGGTACTGCTGAGCAGTATATTCAGAACTTCACCGATGACAGAACATTCACGGTAGAGGATGCGGATTATGTATTGCCGATAGCAGAGCAGGTAAAGAAAGCGGGCTATACCTTTACCGGATGGACCTACGATGGCAATGCGGTTACCAAGATTACGGCAAGCGACATCACGGTAGACACACCGTTGACCATTACACTGACCGCAGACTTTAGCCTGAATACCTATACCATTGATTTTGGTGAGGCAGAGCAGTATATCCAAAACTTCACCAACGACAGAACATTCACGGTAGAGGATGTGGACTATGTACTGCCGATTGCAGAACAGGTTCAGAGAGCAGGCTATACCTTTATCGAGTGGACTTACAATGGAACACCGGTTACCAAGATTACGGCAAGCGACATCACGGTAGACACACCGCTGACCATTGTGCTGACCGCAGACTTTAGCCTGAATACCTATACCATTGATTTTGGTGAGGCAGAGCAGTATATCCAAAACTTTACCGATGACAGAACATTCACGGTAGAGGATGCTGATTATGTACTGCCGACCGAGGAACAGGTAAAGAACGCTGGTTATCGCTTTACCGGATGGACCTTAAATGGCAATGCGATTACCAAGATTACGGCAAGCGACATCACGGTGGATACACCGGATACCATTGTGCTGACAGCAGGATTTGAGATGATTACCTACACCATCGAGTACGTGGGTGAGGGAACTGACTTTACCTTTAAGAGTGGTTATCAGGCACCGCGGTCTTATGATGTGACAAACTATACTACCATTGTTCTTCCAAAGGAAGAAAATGTAGTATTGCCGGATAGCAAGTCCTTCCTGGGATGGATGGATGGCACATCCGCCATTACCGCTTTGACAGTGGCACATCTGACAGCGTATCCGGACACCACGCTGGAATTGAGTCTGAACGACGAAACTCTGTTCAAGGTTACCTTCTTCGAGGGTTACAACCAGACCTATCAGGTAGGCGATTCGCTTTATGTACCGGCACTCAATGCAGGTCTTGGAGATTCTATCCCCACAATCCCTGCGTATATCCAAAGAAGAGGATATATCAAGGGCCCGGATGATGACAATCGTGCAGATATTGCAATCACCTCTCTTTATCCCAACAGAGAAATCCATACCATCAGACCGACTTACTGGTATGAGGTAACCAAAGAGGTGGATGACGGAAATGGCGGAACCAAGCTGGTAACATCCTTGGAAAGCTTTACTGAAAAGACTCCCATTATTGCAGACACCAATGTTTATATTCTGTATCAAAAGATAAATTGGAATATCAAGATTGGCAGTGGCGCAAATGAGGAATTGAGCATTTCTACAAGCTATAAGTCAGCAGGCACCGCAGATGATGCTTATATGACGGATAAGGATACCAGAATTATGGATGCTGCCAAAGACTTTGCACTCAGCGGAAGAAATCAGTTCGAGCTTGCAATGGAGAATGGCTGGTTGCCGTCTCAGTTTGACACTGCCCAAGAGAAGCTCTTTGGTAAGCTTGAGTCCATGGATATCTTGGATTCTAACAAGATGATTAAGATTCTGGATATTCCGATTCCAATTTCTACTCTGGTGAAGAGAGAAAAAGCAGACGATATGGTGAAGCAGTATATAAGAGATGCCATCACCAATCCCGATAAGCTGGATTCTCTGCTGGATAGTATGGATATTCAGGCGTTCATTGACCAGATTGGCACCGATGATCTGCTTGCGATGCTTTCTAATGCACAAATTGCAAATGCTCTGACTGATATCAACAACAGAGAAACCATCGTATCCTTTATTATGGATGATCTGAAAGCGGAAAATCCGACCTTGCTCACTCCGCTGAAGAATTATATTCTCGGCAATCCGACCGCTTTGAATGAACTGGCAGTACGGTTAAAGACCCAACTGTCAGCGGATACTCCAGCAGGGGCATCTCTCCGTCGGATGGTTCTGACCAGCACGGAACTGGAAGGTGTACTCAAGCAGGATGCCGTAAAAGTTTCTGTGATTGACAAAATTACCGGTCTGGATGCAGATGATGCGATTCTGGATATTCTGCTTAACAATGAGCAGGTTCGTCATGACCTGTTGGATGAAGCGGTGAAGGATGATGACTTTGTTTCTGCAATGGCAAAAGCACAGCAGTTCAAAGATTATGCAGGCTCTATGCTCCGTCAGGATCTGGATGTCAAGGCGGCTGTTCTTGATGCATTGGATACCGACTTGCTCAGCGAGCTTAGAGGCAATACTTCCTTTAAGGCACAGTTTGAGATGGGTGCAGTTCTGCGGACCGAGCTGGAAAATACCATTGGCCTGAACACTTATGTCAGTGACATCGATGATTTGATTGAGTACCTGTTTGGGAAACCCAGCACCAAGACCTATACCTTCATCAATGGCGAGGATGTATTTAGAACCATCTATGATGGAGAACAGGGCGCAGGTTCTTATGATGCGTTGACTGATGATGAAAAGAACCAGTGGAAGACTGAGGCCTATGACGAACTGGCATTTGACCTGACCTTGAAGCAGGATTTGATTGACGAGCTGGAAAATCAGTTTGTAAGCTACTTTGCGGACATTCTGGATGCTTTGGCAACCGGCGCTGCAATCAGCGATGTGGATATGATGGATCTGATTGATACTGAGATCAAGAATTATATCCGTGCTTACGTGAACGACCCGCTGTCCCTGTCTGTCAATGTGAAGAACGCCATTGAAGACGCTCTGGTTTCCTACATCTGTGATTTGCTGCATCAGGACGATGCAACCATCACGGATGCAAATTTGAGAAACATCAGACGGTTGATTCTGGAAAAGGCTTATAAGAATGACCAGATTACATCTTTCATCAGAGAATTTGTTAAGACCGATTCTCATGCAGAAACCCTGATTGACCATGCGTATGATGTTCTGGACCATGACTTTGTAGAAATTGTTCATAATATGGCAGAAGATTCTCCGGAATATGCGACGGTAGAAGGCTTGCTCAAGTCCATTTCTGCAAACATTGATGCGACAGCTTTGACCAACATCATTGCAAGCAATGGTGAAAACACCGCAGTCATTGATTTGGTTAAGGATTATGTGAAGGATCCGACCTATGCTACCAAAATTCAAGGTTACGTAGGAGGATTCCTTGAAACCGATGTAGATGAAGCGTTTGTCGCAGAATATCGTGCGGATATCATCAACGCACTGAAGAATGTGGATATTTCTTCAATGATTGACAAGGATATGATTAAAAAGCATATCAACGAGCTTCCTACGAAGGATGAAAAGATTGCATTTGCTGACAAGATTTACAATGCCCTTGCAAACTCTTCGGATTATGAAACCCTTATGGATAGCTTGTTTGGCAAGAAGACTTTTGCCATCACCAAATCCAATCTGCCGTTGGTTCAGGCAATTTCCAATGCCATCGGCGAGCTGGAATATGATAAGGTAATGGCAGAAACCAGCAATGCAATGCTCAACAAAGTGATTGATGTTATGGGCGATGCATTCTTAAAGGATTACTTCAATGCTACGAGAGACAGTTATGCAGAAGGCTTGGATGCGGTAATCGAGACGGTGAAAAACGGTAGTGAGGGTACCATCGAGCACTATACCACATCGTTGACTCTGTCTGTAAACCTGATTGGGGACATTCTCAGACCGCTCTATGATAAGGCTCAGGTTGAAGTAGACGAGAAGTTGAGAAAACTGCCTATCCGGTACGACCAGAACCAGTATGCACAGTATTTGGTACAGCATGATATGCTCTCCAAGATCTTCTCCGGCGACGGCGTAGAAACGGAAGAACATAGTGGCTACGGTATCAAGGAAATCCTGGACTACTATGATTACATTTGGGAATTGTTCGTAGTTGCGGATGATGCAATTTGCTGGTACGGCGATGATAACAATGTGACACAGGAAGAATTTGATTCCATCTATGATGCAGCGTTCGGCAAGGTTCAACTTGTACAAGACAAGATCAACAGCATTCTGGAAGCGTATCATGAAAGTGGCGAAATGCCTGACAAAATCAAGGCAGTCTTTGATCGGGTACAGCAGCTCAACAGTGTAATTACTCGGTTTGACCCGCAGATTCAGGCAATGCTGGATAAGTATTTAAGCAGCTCTGCTACCCAAGCAGGCGTAGCGATGGGAGAAAGTGAAAAGATTCGCACCTTTGTGGATTGGATGTTCGGTCAGGAAGATCCGGTATTCACCATTGATAGCCTTTATGACATTTTCTATCGCTTTGATGCCAAGATGCAGGAAGGTCTTCAGAAGTTGATTGATAGCGGCAAACTCCGTGCTGCCATCGACAAGTTTGAAGAAACCAGCTTTGGCAGCTTGCTCAAGGGCAAGGGAACCATTGGAAATGTTGCAGAAAAGATTGATGCAATCAAGAATGGAGAAAAGGTGACTGAGTCCCTCAACTCTATCTATGAACTGATGGAGATTGTTGCTGCAACGGGTATCGATGCTTTCCGTGTGGATACTGGTGTGATTACAGATAAAGATGTTTATCGCTTCAGTGTTGGCCCGATTACCTTTACTATGACCAGAAAGTACGAATAAAAACTATGGACGAAATGGATAGGGTTTCCTATCCGTTTCGGCCATCAAGAGGAGGATTGACAATGAAAAAAGTATTTAGCATCATTTTGGCACTTTTGTTGTTGACATCCATTTCTGTTGTTGCGTTTGCAAACGGAACGGATGGTAGCTATCGGGATACTGCCACCCACTGGGCAAAGGCAGAAATTGAAGTTTGGAGCGGCTATGGCGTGCTGAAGGGCAATGATGACGGAACCTTTGCGCCGGATCGGTCTATGACCCGTGGCGAGTTTGCTGTTGTACTTGACCGTGTCATGAAATACCAGACCGCATCGACCAAAACCTTTGCGGATTTGGATGATAATTTTTACACCCAGTCTATTTTAAGACTGCACGAAGCCGGCGTCATGAACGGCTATGATGGCAATATTATGCCCAATGACATCATTACCAGAGAAGAAGCTGCGGTTATGCTTTGCCGTGCGTTGGGCATTCAGCCTCAGAAAACTGCCAACCAGACCTTTGGCGACAGCGGCAAGATTTCTTCTTGGGCAAAGGAATATTTGAATGCATTGGTCAATCGCAAATTGATGAACGGTGATGGCACCAACTTAAACCCCGGCAGCATGATTACCCGTGCCGAGGTGGTTAAGATTATGGACAACACCGCGGTTCCGGTTTTGAAATCCGGAACGGTAGAAAACTTAAGCACCGATAAGATTCTGATTATCAGTGCTCCGGATGTTACCTTAAAGGGTTGTGAAATTGCAGGTGACGTTTTGATTACGCAAGGCGTTACCAATGGTGCGGTTGCCATTGTAGAAAGTAACCTCAAGGGTTATGTTTCTATCGATAATGACCGCAAGAACTTCATTACCATTACCGATAGTGAGGTGGCGGATACTGCGTTCCAGGCAAGCCCTGCAGTTGGCGATGGAACAGGGGCAGGTTCCGGCACAGAAACAAATCCCCCCGAAGAGGATAACAAGGACGAAGAAAAACCCTCAACCCCGCCCTCCGGTGACAGTGGAAACAATGGTGGCGGTGTTGTTACCCCCGGTCCTATTACCCCCGGTCCTGTTACACCCGGTCCTGTTGCCCCTGCCAACTATACGGTAACATTTGTTTACAATGGTGAGACCATTAAGACCGAAACGGTTGTTGCCAATGGAACCTTGGGCGATAAACTTCCTACAAATCCGGTAGCGGATAAAGAGGGTTATACCTTTGAGGGATGGTTTGACGGAAACACCAAGATTACCGCAACTACCAAGATTACGAAAAATATGACGGCAACTGCAAAGGTGAAGGCACTCTTTACCGTAAGCTTTTATTACAACGGTGAGATATACCAAGGTTACAAGCAGAGCGGAACGATAAAGATCAAAGAGGGCAATGCCATTGGCACAAAGATGCCCGGAAATCCTTTGATGGGAAAAGATGGCGAGGGTATGAGCGGCACCAATCCGGATGCATTTGGCGGATGGTTCGATCAGAACGGGAATCCGGTTGATGAGAATACCATTCCCGCGCAGGACCTTGTAGTGACCGCACAAATTGATGTGCCTCTGGCAAATGAACAAATGGCGATCAATCTGCCGAAGGCTTGGGAGGATATGAATAACAACTTGGAACATTTCCCTGCGGGCAATCAAGCTGACTTCATCCAGACTGTGATGAATTGTATAGACAAGGTTATACCATATATGGGAGAAAAGGTTATCGATAGTGACTTTATCAGAAGAACCTTTCCTGACGATGTGCAAACTGCAAAGGATTTGAAGGATGCCATCGAAGCTGCCGGAGAACGAGATGCTTTTATTGATAACCTGACTTGGCTGAAAGTGAACACCCTGGAGTGGTTGCTTGAGGCGTTTGAAATTGATGTCAATAATATGTAAGAGAAAATTCCTCGACCGAAGGGTCGAGGAATTTTTTATACCAAAATGGGTTGTAGCTGATGCCCGTCAAGTGCTGCCGCAATGGTTTGCGGAATCAGATCAAAATGAGCAACCAGAGAATTTTCCTTCTCCCGATAATCGTCCTGACCGAAAGGTACCATAAAGATATGTTTGCGGGCAAGAAGAGTTCCAATATTGCGTGCATTTGCCCCAAGCCCGTCATTGGTGGAAACCGCCAGAACAACCGGCCGGTTGTTCCTTAAATGGGACTTTACGGCAAGGGTCACCGAGGTATCGGCAATGCCGCCTGCAAGCTTGGCGATGGTGTTACCGGTACAGGGCGCAATCAAAAGCAAATTCAATGCCCGTTTGGGACCGATGGGCTCCACCTCAGGAATGGATGTAAGAATACGTTCTCCGGTGATGTCAAAAATACGCTTTTTATGTTCTTCAGCTGTGCCAAAGCGGGTGTCGCAACTGGCTGCTTGTTCTGATAGGATGGGGATGACCCGATATCCCAAGCTTACCAAAGCTTCCATTTGAGGGATTACCTTTTGGAAGGTGCAGTAAGAACCGGTCAACCCAAATCCTATGGTAATGGTTTGATTCATGGTGATACCCCCAATTCCTCCAGAATATTGACAATGGTGTCTTTGATGATGATACCGGCAGTTTCGGGAGCCACCTTTCCGGGGAGCGAAAGTGCCCAAATGACCTTTTTCCCCATTCGTCGCGCCGCTTCAAAGTCCACACCGCCGGGTTTGGAGGCAAGGTCAATCACCAGGCACCGGTCCGGTACCTTGGCAAGTAATGAGGCGGGGAGAACCATATCGGGAACGGTGTTAAAGATGATGTCAAAGTCTCCCACTGCATCGCCCAACCCTTTGAATGGGATGGGGAAAATGCTATCTGCCACCATCCAAGCAAGGTCTTTTGGCTTTCGTGCAGCAGCGCAAACGTTTGCTCCCAACGCCTTTAGAGTATGGGCGAGCAGCTTGCCGATTCTACCATACCCCAAAACCAGACATCGGCTTTGATGAATGGTGTGGGGCGTTTCTGCCATGGCAATGGCGAGGGCGCCTTCCACCGTGGGAATGGCGTTTAAGATTGCCATTTCCTCTCGGGTGGAATAATCCCAAAACCGGACGCCATAAAGCTCTGATAACGCTTTGAGATACCCGTCAGTGCGACCGGCAAAAAGTAGCTGGGCTGGTTTCATCAAGGAAAAAAGCTCCTGAATGGGAATTTGTGCCTCGCTGAGGGGGGTGTGGATATGGTTTTCATCAGAGCGATAGGGGAGCGGCAAGACCACCACCTTGGCATCATTGATCGCATCCGATAAAGAGGAACAGATTTTCAGTAGAGAACTTGCAGGCAGGGATGCCTGCTCCAACCCGAAAACCATGACCTCGTGCCCGGATGCAAGAAATTGTTCGATAACCGGAATCTGGCGCAGGTCACCGCCGATAAATGCAAAAGATAAAATAGGATTCACATAAAACACCTCTGTACTTTACCATATGACAGAGATGGTATTTTGGTGCGAAAAAACCCCTTTCAGGATTTTCTGAAAGGGGTTTGGTTTATTTTCTGTTTGGGAAGGGATACGGATAAGCTGCCGCCGACATCTGTATCGGCTTGTCCCGAAGCAAAAACAAAAAGATGGCAAGGGGAATCTCACCCAGCATCGAAAGTGCGGCATAGAACATTGCGCGCTCAGGATGGAAGAGATAAAAGAACTTGTGTAAAATCAAAACCATCAACAGGTTGAGCAGAATGTTCAGCAGGAAAAATCCGCTGATTAAGCTTAAAAAGAACTGTAAGAAGTTGAGCCCTACCAAAATTAGAGAAAGAGGGCGAATCCGTACGCCCCAGAGGATATATTCTTCACAAAGCGTACCAATGATGGCGTATTGCAAAAACGGAACAAAGGCAATCCACGCAAAGGAAAGGTGGTTGGTTCTGGCAATATTCCAGAGAGAAAAGGCAATGCATAAATAGAGTGCCAAATCAACAATCAGGTGAATGGTTAGTGTAACTCCGGTAAGAAATGTAAGCATACAGTTGCTCCTTTCAGTATTTTTAAGCAGTATATCACAAAGGTGGGAAAAAAGCAAGAACCCTTGCTTTTTGTGTTGAGAAGTGATAAAATAAGGAAAACACATAAGAGAGGATTGGACTTTAATATGCAAAGAGAAAAATTCGGGTCCCGTTTGGGATTTATTTTGATTTCGGCAGGATGTGCCATCGGCCTTGGCAATGTATGGCGGTTTCCTTATATTGTGGGGGAATACGGCGGTGCGGCGTTTATCCTGATTTACTTATTGTTTCTGGCAATTTTCGGGGTTCCCATTATGACCATGGAATTTGCAGTAGGGCGTGCCAGCCAAAAGAGCATCGCAGATTCTTTTCGGGTGCTGGAACCCAAGGGAACTAAGTGGCATTGGTTTGGTTGGGTTGGTATGGCAGGAAACTATCTGTTGATGATGTTCTATACCACCGTAACCGGTTGGATGCTTGCTTACTTTTTCAAGATGTTGCGGGGCGATTTTGTGGGCAATGATGCAACACAGATTTCCGAACAATTTGGCGCCCTTGTTTCCAATCCGTATCTGGTGGTTGGTTTTATGATTCTGGCGGTTGCCATCGGTTTTGGCATTTGCTCCTTTGGCCTGAAAAACGGAGTGGAGAAAATCACCAAGGTGATGATGCTTGCGCTCCTTGCCATCATTACGATTTTGGCGATTCATGCGATTTCTCTGCCCGGTGCAGAGGAGGGACTGCGTTATTATCTGATTCCGGATTTTAGCAAAATTGCAGAACACGGTATTCGGGAAGTCTTGTTTGCAGCTTTGGGTCAGGCGTTCTTCACCCTGTCGATTGGAATGGGTTCCATGGCGATTTTCGGAAGCTATATCAGTAAGGAACGTTCTTTGATGGGAGAGAGCATTTCCATTGCGGTGTTGGATACCTTTGTGGCGATTGTGGCGGGATTGATTGTCATTCCCTCCTGCTTTGCATTCGGGATTCCTTCTACCGCAGGTCCAAGCCTGATTTTTGAAACCCTGCCCAATGTATTTAATGCTATGGTAGGCGGAAGAATTTGGGGCATCCTGTTCTTCCTCTTTATGATTTTTGCAGCGGTGTCTACCTTGGTGGCTGTGTTTGAAAATATCCTGTCCTTTGGTATGGATTTGTGGGGATGGAGCAGGAAAAAATCCTGTGTCATCAATGTAATTGCAGTGATTCTGCTTTCTCTGCCCTGTGCCCTTGGGTTCAATTTGCTCTCCGGCATTACCCCCTTTGGTGCGGGAAGCACCATTATGGATCTGGAGGATTTTATCATCAGCAACAATATCCTGCCTCTTGGTTCTTTGGTTTATGTATTGTTTGCCACATGGAACAAAAAAGGCTGGGGTTGGGCAAACTTCTTAGAAGAAGCCAATACCGGCAAGGGAATTGCCTTCCCGAAATGGCTAAGAGTGTATGTCAAATACATTCTCCCGATTGTGCTTTTGCTCCTTTGGGTACAAGGCATTTTAGACTTTTTTGGATAAAACAATCCGGATGCGACAGCATCCGGATTTTCCTTTGAAAAAAACCGTTTCAAGCCTTGACACTCGGGCGGTTTTCCTTTATACTAAAAGGAGAAATACCATTATGGGAAAGTAGTATGTTTGGAAGGAATGAGAACTTTGGCACAAGAGAAAAAAATGGTAGAAGAAATCACCTCCATGGAGGAAGATTTTGCGCAATGGTATACGGATATTATCAAAAAAGCGCAGCTTTGTGAATATTCCGGCGTTCGTGGCTGTATGGTGATTCAGCCTTACGGATACGCCATCTGGGAGAATATCCAGAAGAATCTGGATGCCCGTTTCAAAAAAACCGGCGTAGAAAACGTTTATATGCCGATGTTTATCCCCGAGAACTTGCTCCAGCGGGAAAAAGACCATGTGGAGGGCTTTGCGCCGGAGGTTGCTTGGGTAACCCACGGCGGCACCGAGAAACTGCAGGAGCGTCTGTGCGTACGCCCCACCTCGGAAACCCTGTTCTGTGAGCATTATGCAGGGGCAATCCGCTCCTATCGGGATCTTCCCAAGCTCTATAATCAGTGGTGTAGTGTGGTTCGTTGGGAAAAGACCACCCGCCCGTTTTTGAGAAGTGCAGAGTTTTTGTGGCAGGAGGGGCATACCGCTCACGCAACCGCGGAAGAGGCGCAAGAGAGAACCATCCAGATGCTCAATGTCTATGCAGACTTCTGTGAACAAGAACTTGCCATTCCGGTCATCAAAGGCCAAAAAACCGACAAAGAAAAGTTTGCCGGCGCCCATGAAACCTATACCATCGAGAGTATGATGCACGATGGTAAGGCATTGCAGTCCGGTACCAGCCATAACTTTGGTGACGGTTTTGCCAAGGCGTTTGGCATCCAGTACTTAAACGACAATAATGAGCTGACCCACGTACACCAGACCTCTTGGGGTATGTCCACCAGAATCATCGGTGCAATCATTATGGTGCACGGGGATGATGCAGGCTTGAAGCTGCCCCCCAGAATCGCGCCCATTCAAGCGGTGATTGTTCCGGTGGCACAACATAAAGAGGGTGTTCTGGAGCGTGCCAATGCCCTTTATGATCAGCTCTCTGAGAAATTCCGGATGAAGCTGGATGCCAGCGAGAAATCCCCCGGATGGAAGTTCAGCGAATATGAAATGCGGGGCGTTCCGGTTCGTATTGAGCTTGGACCTAAGGATATTGAGAATAACCAAGCAGTTCTGGTTAGCCGTATCGACAGAAGCAAGACCTTTGTTTCTCTTGATAATATTGAAGAAGAGCTTGCAAAGATGCTGGATAAGATTCAGGCACAGATGCTGGAAGCGGCGAAACAGAACCGTGAGGAAAAGACCTCTTCTGCAGTCACCTATGAGGAATTTAAGCAGATTGTAGAAGAAAAGGGCGGCTTTGTCAAAGCAATGTGGTGCGGTGATGAAGCGTGCGAAATGAAGATCAAAGAGGATACTACGGCAACATCCAGATGTATCCCCTTTGAGCAGGAACAGCTTGCTGACACCTGCGTATGCTGCGGCAAACCTGCAACCAAGATGGTTTACTGGGGCAAAGCATATTAAAATTTTTGGAGGTGACCGACAGAATGTGGTGGACAAATTTTGTACATTCTTTTATAAATCAACTGGCAGTATTGCGGATTACAGACTTGATTGATATTCTGGCGGTTTCCTATCTGGTTTACAAGGCATTAAAGTTTGTACGTGATACCAAGACCATGCAGCTCATCAAGGGTCTTGTCCTTTTGGTGGTTGTGACTCAGGTGAGCTCCTTTGCCAACCTGAATACCCTGCACTATATTTTGAGCAATGTATTGCAGCTTGGATTGATTGCGTGGCTGATTGTATTCCAGCCGGAGCTTCGTCGGCTTCTGGAACATGTGGGACGGAGTTCTATG
Organism: Clostridia bacterium; assembly: GCA_017397725.1. Taxonomy (GTDB): domain Bacteria; phylum Bacillota; class Clostridia; order Monoglobales; family Monoglobaceae; genus Ructibacterium. The sequence goes on along the minus strand of JAFQIA010000003.1, from coordinate 61,163 downwards.
GGCAAGTGGTTTAACTCCAAAGGTGAGTTTGACGAGAATGTTCTGCAGATGATTCGCAAGATTGCTCATGGTGCACAGGCAATGTCCAACAACCGTGTAGGTGCCCTGATTGTGATTGAAAATGAGGATAACATTTCTCATATGATCAGCGCGGGTATCACGGTGGATGCAGAACCGACCAGTGAGCTTTTGGAGAACATCTTTGTTCCCAACACGCCTCTTCATGACGGAGCGGTTGTGATTCGGGATGGAAAGATTGCCCTTGCGGCGTGTGTTCTGCCTCTTTCTCAAAACCCCAACATTCGTCAGGCTTTGGGAACCCGTCACCGTGCGGGAATCGGGATTTCAGAAGAATCAGACGCAGTGGTGATTATTGTATCTGAAGAAACCGGAAACATCTCGGTGGCATATCGGGGCGTGCTCAAAACCGGTTATGAAGAAGAATCCCTCAGGGAACAGGTCATTGACCTTTTAAGCTCCTCTATTTTGACCAAGAACGGCTCCGAGAAATTTGATTGGAGAAATATTGTAAAAAGGGGGAAGAATGAGTGAAACGATTACTGGAAGACCGTTGGCTGAAAGTGCTGTCCGTTGGGATTGCCATTGTGATTTGGCTGTATATCTTTCTCATTCTTGACCCTGCCCAGGAAGTGACTGTTCGGGACCTGCCCATTGAATTTATTGGCGCAGAACAGTTAAATGCCAGAGGCTTGAGTGTGGTCAGTGAGTCGGATACCGAGATCTCTGTTAAGGTCAGCGGAAGCCGAAAACGGATGGCACGGAACAATATGAAATCCATCATTGCCAAAGCGGATATTTCCTACATCAATCAGGAAGGGGTCACAGCCATTCCGGTAGATGTGGTTGTTCCTTTTGAAAATTTTGGCATTACCTCTCAGGACCCTTATACCGTGGATGTGAAGGTAGAACCCACCGTACAAAAAACCATCGATATTGAAATCCAGACCGAGGGTTCTCTTGCGACTGATTATATGGCAGGGCCTATGCGGATTGAGGATAAAACCGTAACGGTTACCGGCCCCAAATCGGTGGTAGGCAAGATTGGCCGTGCGGTTGTTCTTTTGAATTATCAGGGCGCGGATGTGGATATTGATGAAACCTTGCCCATTCGGTTCTATGACACCGAGGACAAAGAAATCGTTTCCATTGACGCCATTTTGAGCAGGATTCGCACCAATATCAGCCAGACTGTACTCCATTGTAAGGTCGTCAAGCTGAAACAGGTTCCCATCTCACCGGTATTCCCTGAAGAAATGCAGGAGGGCGATTATAAACTGAATATCCAAAAGGTTCAGATTTATGGCGATGAACAGATTACCTCCAAGGTGGAGGAAATCAAGACCGAATGGATTTCTATGGAAAAGCTGACCAGCAACCAAAAGACCAAGGTCAAGCTGGTGATTCCGGAAGGGGTTAAGGTGCTTCAGGATATTTCGGAGGTAGAAGTAACCCTGTCCAAAAAAGATAACGGAAAATAGAAACGGGTGATTTGATGAAGATTGTAATTCATGCAATTTCCATGCCACTTCGGCATACCCAACAAGATGTAATTAAAGCCGCACAAGAAATTGTGCGGCTCCGTTGTATTAAGGCAACCGATTTTTGGATTTATAAGCAGTCCATCGATGCACGGAAAAAGGATAAGATTCATTATGTCTATTCGGTGGGGGCAACGGTGCCGGACGACACCCCTTGCGATGGGAAGGTGATTGCGGAACTACCTGAAGATGCAGGGGAGAGCCTGTCCATTCCCCAAAGAAAATTGCAAACCCGTCCCGTGATTGTAGGGATGGGCCCTTGCGGTTTGTTTGCCGCTTATGTGCTTGCCAAATCCGGAAATCCCCCCTTGGTGATTGAGCGGGGCGAACCGGTGGAACAACGTGCCAAAACGGTAGAAACATTCTGGAATGGCGGAAAATTAAACCCCAACTCCAACATCCAGTTTGGCGAGGGTGGTGCCGGAACCTTTTCGGATGGTAAGCTGAACACCCGTATCAGCGATATCCGGCAGCGGTATGTGCTGAGCACCTTTGTGGCGCACGGAGGACCGGAGGATCTTCTCTATCGTGCCAAGCCCCATATCGGGACGGACAAGCTTCGGGGCGTGATTGCCTCCATGCGGCAGGAAATTTTGAAACTGGGCGGGGAAATTCGGTTTGACACCTGCCTGACTGGGATTTCCTATCAGGATGGAAAGCTCCAACAAATTGAGATTAACCATACCGAAACATTGCCTTGCGATTGTTTGATTCTTGCCATTGGGCACAGCAGTCGGGATACCTACCGAATGCTCGAGAAAGCAGGAATCCCCATGGAACCCAAGGCCTTTGCGGTGGGGGTGCGGGCAGAACATCAACAACGGATGATTGGTACCTCCCAGTACGGCGATGCGGCAGACCAACTTCCGCCGGCGGATTATCGGTTGGTGTATAATGGAGAAACCCGCAGCTGCTACTCCTTTTGTATGTGTCCGGGGGGACAGGTGGTCAATGCCTCGTCCGAAGATGGCTGTCTAGTGGTCAATGGAATGAGCAATTATTTGCGGGATGGCGAAAACGCCAACAGTGCGTTGGTGGTTTCGGTACGTCCGGAGGATTTTTTGAGTGATGACCCTCTTGCGGGCATGGAGTTTCAGCGACATTATGAGGCATTGGCATACCAATGCGGCGGCGGGGATGGCAGTGCACCCGTCCAGTTGATTCGGGATTTCCTTAAGGATGTTCCCTCTACGGCGTTGGGGGAGGTCATTCCCAGCTTTACCGGAAACTGGAGCTTTGCGGAGCTGAAGGATTGTCTACCGGAGTTTGTAACCCAAACCCTGAAAGAGGGATTGAACAACTTTGAACGGAAAATCAAAGGCTTTGCCACCGGTGACGGAGTGCTTACCGGTGTGGAGATGCGCACCTCTGCCCCTGTACGGTTGCTGAGAGGAAATGATTTGCAGAGCGTGGGAATTGCGGGACTTTACCCCGCCGGTGAGGGCGCAGGCTATGCGGGCGGAATTGTCAGTGCCGCGGTAGACGGAATCCGTTGTGCCCTTCAGGTTTTAGCTGAACATTAAAAATCCAAACATAGTATACGATTGTATGAAATGAAAAAAGATACCACCTGCTCCCTGAGGAGCGGTGATATCTTTTTGTAATACTTATTTATCCGCTTCTATAAATCTGTGAAGGATTGCTGCGATTTCTGCTCTGGTAGCATGATCTTTGGGGTTGAGTGTATGTGCGGTTCTGCCCTTCATAAGACCCTGACCGACTGCCCAATTCATCGCTGAAACAGCAAACTCAGAAATCTCTTTGCTGTCATCAAAGTGGAGATTTTCTTCCAATGTCACAGCATCCATACCCTTATACTGTGCGTATCTGAATATCATTGCCGCAATCTGTTCACGCGTGATATTGTTATCAGGCGCAAATTCTGTATCTGTAATACCCTTTGCGATGCCGTTCTGCGATGCCCATATAACTGCGCTTGCGTAATAGGCACCCATATCTATATCGGCAAAAGGTATGCTTCTGTTAGTAGCAGGCTCACCTTCGTTTCTGTAAAGGATGGTTACAAGCATTGCACGGGTAAGATTGCTGTTCGGTGCAAATGCGGTTTCTCCTGTACCATTCATAAGTCCGTTTGCAAGAACATAGTCTGTATCTGAATGATACCAAAGGTTTACGTCCAAGTCATCAAATGCTTTTGACGGACAAGTATGGGTGTCGGTATCCTCCGCTACGTTATCATCGTCAACCTTTTCCCATTTTGCATAGAGAGTGATGCTCTTTGTTACTTTGCTATCAAAGTCATACGCTTCTGTAAGCGCACTATCGGTAAACCATCCCATAAAGGTGTAGCCTTCCTTTTCAGGGGCTTTGGGTTCGGTTGCTTTTCTATTTCTGATAACGGTAGCATTTGCTACCTTGCTTCCGCCGTCTGTGTTGAATTTAACGGTATAGCGTGTTGTTCCGCCACCACCGCCACCGCCGCCGGTGTATGTCCACTGTGCATAGATGGTGGTGTTTTCTGTATAAACCTTGTCAACCGTTATCTGTGTGCCGCCGCTGGAAGCTGTGTACCAACCGTTAAATGCGTAGCTACCGCTTCTTGTAGGTGTAGGCAGTATTGTCAATTTACCGTTTGCATCTGTGGTGGCATTTGCCGGAGTAACGGTACCGCCGTTTGCATCAAATGTAACGGTGTAGAGTTCAAAGTTTCCCTGAGTAAGCGTAAGCTCTTCTGCCAAGGAGGGAACATCCCAACGACTGAAATTTTTAGCCTCGGTGTTCTTTACCTCATAGAGATCAGTATTCCCTGCTTTGAGAGAGAAATAGTCCTTACCTTCCGCAACATCAAAGCAGACATTGTCATGATGCCAGCAATATATGATGTTGTTTTCGCCGCGTTTCAGTACGCCTTCGCCGGTGATGGTGGCATTGCCTTCAAAATTGTTATCAAAACAGATTGCCTCTTCCTTAGTGCCCGGGTCGATGGTCTTGCCACCGAGATCAATAACAAATTCTCCTAACATATCATTAAAATTATCTTCACCAATCCAGATTCGTCCGTAAATATCTTCGGTAAACTTGATTGTTACAACACCTGTCTGTGAATCCTTGGTAACATTTGCAACACCGTCAAGAACTGTTTGGATATGAGTCAAATCATCCGAAAGAATGTGGTAGTTTTTATATATAACAGGTTGACTGGCTTCTGTCCACTTTGCGTACAGAGTGATGGATTCGGTTACTGTGTCGGTAGCGAAGTTCCACTCGTTTTGGCATTCTGATTCCTTGTACCAACCGCCAAAAGTATAACCATTAGCAGTCGGTGCAGAGGGTGCTGTAATCTTACTTCCATCTGCCACATCATTGATAGCATCAGGAGCAGTGCCATGACCGTTTGCATCAAATGTGACTGTATAAGTTGTTGGGGCAGGAATATCTTCCCAAACTGCTGTTACGGTTGTATTGGCGGTTACAGTGATGGTTGCGCCGACTGCTTTTTCACTGCCGCCGACACTCCAAGTTTTGAACCGTTTGCCTGCAGGAGCAGTAAATCCGCAAGCAGGCAATGTATAATCACCGGATAAATTCGTCGCATTTGCCATAGTACCTGTACCGCCATTAGCTGCAAAAGATACAGTGAAAGTGGTTGGACCAACACGCTTACCAATGGTAGTTACAGAGTGATTGCTTATGTTTATATTGCTCACCTCTGCGCCGTCTCTGTATGCTGCCTGTTCCGGGTGCAATTTAATACTGTAACGTCCGCTGACATCACTGCCAATAGGAACGGAGCTGCTTCCCTCCAAGCTATAATAGTTGCTCTGTACAATAACAGAGAACGTATCAGGATTTACACCGGAAAAGTCAAGAGCACCTCCCTCGTATACAATTCTACTGTTAAATGTGCCTGCTGTCACGATTACAGAAGATGTCGCGTCTACAAACACCATCAATTCATAGGTTCCGCCGGAAATCGTTCCGCCGTAAAATTCAACAATATCATTAAAGGTACCGCCTACAATTTCAGAATCAACCATACATTCAACATTGCCTTGATAAATACCGCCTGCAATAATACCATAGTTGATAACGGGAGCCATTCCGCTGTCTGTGTAGGTGAATTCGCCCCTTGCGATAGTTCCGTTCGGGCCGTTTTCAACATGACTTTTGAAGGTGCCGCCATTAATAAGACTCGCAACTCTGCTGTAGCAGTCGTTTTGGACATAACCATTGAATATGCCGCCACTGATAGTGCCGCCATCATTCATAACACCACTTTCAAAGATAGCAATACCCGAGATAACACCGTTTGCGTTGTTATCTACGGTTTCTTTAAATAAACCACTGCTGATATTCCCTGTATTCTCTACCCTGCCGCGGTACGTACCATTGGAAATCGTTCCTCTGTTGATGACATCAGCCGGATAACCATCGGTATGAGTAAACTCACCGCTTTCGATAGTACCATCATTGGTAACGATTCCGCTTACCGTATAGTCGCCTGCGGACAATGTTACACCCGCTGGAATGGTTAAACTTTCACCACAGTTTGCCATCAAAACGACCGTCTGACCGCTCCCGGCAGCAGCAAGAGCCGCTGACACGGTATCATATTCAGTGCCGGTCTGACTGATTTTTGCAGCCTTGGTTGAAGCTGCCATTACCGATGGCGATGCAATGGTCATCAGCATTGCAAGGACCAGTATCACACTTAATAATCTTCTCACTTTAATACCTTCTTTCATTATTTTCTTAATACAGCTTGATTTTTTTGTTACTGCATGTTATGCTAATCATACACCGTACATCGATGGGCGATGCAATGGTTTTTTGAAAATTTTTCAAAAATTCCCAAGAAGTTTTTGTGCTTGAAATGGAGAAGTGTTTATGAATAATAAAAATTTGTTTTCCATAGGCGAAATTGTAAAAGCTGTTGGAATAACAAGAAAAATTTTACTGAATTATGAAGCAAAAGGTCTTATAAAGCCTGATAAAAAAGACGGCACTACGAGTAACCGATATTACACCATTGACACCTTTACTCAAATCCATACAATCCGTGTTTTTCAAAACCTGGGACTTTCTCTTGATGAGATACGGGAATACTTTAACGATTCAACCGATTTAGAGCCAATTATAAACCGACTAAAAAAAATGCGTGATGAGCTTAACCTCACCATAGAAAAACTGGAAAAAAGAACACAGAAAAAAGGGAGTGTTATCAAAGAAATCACGATTGAGCCGCAAACTATCTACTGCCGAGTGTATAACTCAACTTCTGTTGCCGACAAGACCAACCTTTTAAGAGATACGGCACTTGAAGCCATGAGACTACACGGAACCGATACAACAAGGCGAATGTATTTTACCGAGTATAATGCGGATAACCCTCAAAGTATTTCATATTGTGTTGCCGTACAACAAGGAAGCAAGGGAGAATATGTAAGTGTTATTCCCGAACTTAAAGCTATTTCGTTCTTCCATCACGGCGCTTATGAGGAAATTTCCGAAGCGCGAAAAAGACTGATTACCTATGCGGAAGAAAACAACCTGAAGCTGACAGGTGTGTTCCGTAACATTTACCTTGAAGGACCGCCGCAACATAAGGATAAAAGCAAGTTTATTACACAGATTATTGCGATAGTTGAATAAAAAGTAAGAGAATAATTGACTATTATTACATATTGTGATATACTATTTTGTATGTAAATTTGTGAAAATTCCAACTTAAATGGTGTCAAATTGGTGTCAAGCCAGTTTAAAAACACTTGAAATATAAGGAGATGGAACATAAGATGAAACTTGGCATCGTGGGACTTCCTAATGTAGGAAAGAGTACCTTATTTAATGCGATTACACAGGCGGGGGCAGAATCGGCAAACTATCCGTTCTGTACCATTGAGCCGAATGTAGGCACCGTTCTGGTGCCCGATACAAGAATTGACGAACTGGTCAAAATGCACCAACCGGACAAGGTGACCTATGCAACCATTGAATTTGTGGATATTGCAGGTCTGGTTAAGGGCGCCAGCAAGGGCGAGGGGCTTGGCAACAAGTTCCTGTCCAACATCCGTGAGGTGGATGCCATTGTTCACGTGGTGCGTGCCTTTGAGGATCCCAACATTGTGCATGTGGAAGGTTCGGTAGACCCCATTCGGGATATTGAAACCATCAATCTGGAACTGATTCTCTCTGACTTGGAGATTCTGGACCGACGGATTGACCGAACCAAAAAGGCGTTAAAGGGCGGGGATAAAAAATTCCAGAGTCAGCTTGATTTTTATGAACGCCTGCACGAGCTTTTAGAAAGCGGCAAGACTGCACGGAGTATGGATATGACCGACGAGGAATTGGAGATGCTTCAGGATGTGGCATTGCTCACCTTAAAACCGGTCATCTATGCGGCAAATGTGGCAGAGGATGAATACAGCGATGCAGAAACCAACAACCCTATGGTAGAGAAAATCCGTGCCTTTGCCAAGGAGGAAAAATCCGGGGTCATGGTGATTTCTGCAAGAATTGAAGAAGAAATTTCTGCCCTTGATAAAGAGGAAAAGCAGATGTTTTTGGATGAACTTGGTGTGGCAGAATCCGGTCTTGACAAGCTGATTAAAGCCAGCTATGAGCTTTTGGGACTGATCAGCTATCTGACCGCCGGCAAGCCGGAGGTTCGGGCGTGGACCATCACCAAGGGAACCAAAGCACCGCAGGCGGCGGGTAAGATTCACACCGACTTTGAGCGAGGATTCATCCGTGCTGAGGTGGTTGCCTATGATGACCTGATGGATTGCGGCTCGATGGTTGCCGCCAAGGAAAAGGGTCTGGTTCGGTCTGAGGGCAAAGAATATGTTGTAAAAGATGGGGATATTATTTTATTCCGTTTCAATGTATAATTATTTCTGGAGGTATGTATCATGGATTTTTTGGATCAGGTAAAAAAGACAGCCGCAGATGTTGCACAAAAGGTAGGTCAGAAATCAGGAGAGTTGGTAGAGATTTCTAAGATTAAGTATGAGGTATACGACTTAAACAGCGACATCAAGAAGCTGTATACCGAAATCGGAAAAAATGTCTATGCACTCATGCGTCGGGATGAACTTCCTGAAGAAGTTTCGATGAAATGCGAGATCATTGAGGCAAAGCTTGCCAAGATTGAAGCATTAAAGCGGAAAGAGAAGAACTTGAAGCAGCAGATTACCTGCCCTGTTTGCCATCGGGAATGTGGTAAGGATGACGCAGTTTGTCCTTATTGCGGGGCTGATTTGGCAGTGGAGGTAGATGCTGAAGTGATTGCCCAAAGCGGCGAAGAACTGTGATTCTGGTATTATCCGGCTCAGGAGAAGAGGCAAGGGAAATGATGTGTTCCTTGAAACAGGAGCGCATCGACCACCTCTGCTTTTTCACCTCCTTTGCCGATGCCGGAAATTACGGGAGCGGGAATACCTTTGTGGGCAGGCTTTCGCATGAAGGGGCAGAAGATTTGTTGCGGCAGAATGCCATCACCGGGGTGGTGGATGTTCTGGCGGCAGGCAATCAGGAGCAGTCCCTATGTATGATGAAGGCGTGCGAAAAGGCAAACGTTCCCTATGTGAAATATTTGAAACTCTGGAGCACCTTTTCCTATGGCAAGGCAGAGGTGTTTGCCACTTATGCTTCCATTGCAAAGGAAATCAATAAGCGAGACGGCAAGGTATTGTTTTACGCAAGACCGGAAACCGTGCGGCAGATTGCCAAGCGGGTGAATGATAGTTCCCGCCTGTATGTGCCCATTCCCCGCGGCATCCGCTTTGATGTGGAGCTTGCGCTGGAGTTCGGGATTCCCCTGCTTCAGGTGATGGAGAATGACGGCGTTGACGGCGAGGATGCGGTGCGTCATGCCATAGAGCGGAGCGGGGCAGAGCTTTTGGTCTGCGACGGCTCCGGCGGGACGATGGACAAGCTGGCGGTGGCAGAGGAGCGGGGTATCCCTATCCTTTTTACCCATACAATGGGAATTGAATATACCAAGGTTGTGCTGAAAAGCGAGGATGCCATGGATTTGGCAAGAGGCTGGGCGGCAGACCGAAGATAACAGGAGTAAAACCATGGCAACATTAAATATTGCGATTGACGGACCGGCTGGTGCCGGAAAAAGCACCATCGCCAAGGCGGTGGCGGCAAAGCTTGGATTTATCTATATCGACACCGGAGCCATGTATCGGGCGGTAGGTCTGGCGGCAGTACGCCGCGGGATTGATTCCACCGATCAGGAGGCGGTTGCGTCAATTTTAGACGAGGTGGAAATCACCCTCAAACACACCGAAGACGGACAACAGATTTTCTTAAACGGGGAAAATGTTTCAGCAGAAATCCGTTTACCGGAAATTTCGGTTGCGGCATCCAATGTGGCAGTGATTCCGGCAGTACGCCTGAAACTGGTAGAGCTGCAGCGTCAGCTTGCTCAAAAAGACCATGTGATTATGGATGGCAGAGATATCGGGACCTATGTGCTGCCTGATGCGCAGCTTAAAATTTTCCTGACCGCCAATCCGCAGGCACGGGCACAGCGGAGGTTTTTGGAGCTGCAGGAAAAGGGCGTCAAAACCACCTTTGAAGAAGTTTTTGCCGATATGAGCTATCGGGATAAGAACGATTCCGGACGTGCCTTTGCCCCTCTCAAGGCGGCGGAGGACAGCGTCATGGTGGACAGTACTGCAATGAGCTTGGAGAAGACCATCCAAACAATCACCGAAATGGCACAGAATGCCTTACAAAGCGAGGATATGAAATGAGTTTTTATCGATTTGCAAGAGGATTGGTATCCAGCGTGCTACACCTGATGTTCCGGATTCGTATTGAGGGGCTTGAAAATATCCCCAAGGACCAGACCTTTGTGGTTTGTGCCAATCATAAGAGTTATCTGGACCCACCCTTTGTGGGACTTTCTTTGCCGATTAAGGTGCGCTTTATGGCAAAGGAAGAACTATTCCACAACAAGCTGTTTGGCAGCATTTTGCGGGCGGTTGGGGCATTTCCCATCCGCAGAGGGAAAAGTGATGTGGGCGCGCTCCGTGCGGCAGTCAAGATGCTGCAAAATGGCGAATGTGTTGCCATCTTTCCGGAGGGTGCACGGGGAAAGCATAAGGACCACCTGAAAAAGGGAAAACAAGGTGCGGCTTTGATTGCGGTCAAGGCAGGCGTAAACATCCTTCCGGTGGGAATTGAGGGAGAATACAAGTTATTTTCCAAGATGACCCTTCGGGTGGGCAAGATGATTTCTTTGGAAGAATATGCCGGACAGAAAGCAGATTCTGAGATACTTCAGCAAATCACCGATGGGGTGCTGATGCCAGCCATCGCAGAGCTTGCGGGGGTGAAAACCTATGAAGATCGAGATCGCTGAGAAAGCGGGTTTCTGCTTCGGGGTGGATCGGGCAGTCAGGATGGTCTATGACCTTGCCAAAGAGGATGGCTTGCTTGCCACCTATGGCATGCTGATTCACAATCGGGACGTGATTGATGATTTGGAGCGTATGGGGGTCAAGGAGGTCAATATCCTTGATGATATCGAACCTGAGATGCGGGTGGTTATCCGCGCGCACGGGATTTCCCAAAAGGAGCAGGAGGAGATGACTGCGCGGTGCAGTCAGGTGATTGATGCCACCTGTCCCTATGTAAAAAAGATTCATCACATTGTCAAAAAGGCACACGATGCGGGTAGACAGGTGATTATCTGCGGAGACAGAGAACACCCCGAGGTCAAAGGTATCAATGGCTGGTGTGAGAACACCGCACTGGTTATCAACACCGAAGAAGAATCCGGTCAGATTTTGGCGATGGATGCAGAAATTCCGGTTACGGTGGTGGCACAAACCACCATCCGCAAACATTTTTTAAAAAAAGTTGCTGAAATCGCAAAAAAACATTTTACAAATCCGGAAATCTTTGATACAATATGTAGTGCAACAGCAGAACGTCAGGAAGCGGCAGCCAAGCTTGCAGCAGAGAGCGACTGTATGTTGGTGGTAGGTGGCAAGAACAGTTCCAATACCCGCAAACTGTTTGATGTTTGCAAAGAGTATTGTGAAAACACCTACTGTATTGAAAATGCAAAAGAATTAAAAAATCATATAACAACGGGAGTCATTCCCAAAAACAAAAATCTTAAAGTGGGTATTACCGCCGGAGCTTCCACTCCGGACACGGTAATCAAGGAGGTCTATTTAACCATGGCGGAAAACAATGAAATGAACTTTGCAGAGGCGTTGGAAGAAACTTTGAAGCCTCTCAACTCAGGTGAGGTAGTAAAGGGTGTAGTCATCGGCATTACCCCGACTGAAGTACAGGTAGATATCGGCAACAAGTATGACGGTGTGATCCCGTTTGATGAGTTGACCAACGATCCGGCAGCTAACATCCAGGATTTGGTGAAGGTTGGCGAAGAGGTTGACGTTTATGTGGTACATGTCAGCGACAGAGATGGCATTGTTACCCTGTCCAAAAAGAAAATTGATGCTGTAAAAGGTCTGGAAGAACTGCAGACTGCATTTGAAAATAAGGAGATCCTGACCGGTCGTGTTGTAGAACTGGTTAAGGGTGGTGTTGTTACCATCGCAAACGGTGTTCGGGTATTCATCCCTGCATCCGAATGCGCAGAGCGTTTCCTGGCTGATCTGGGTACTCTGCTCAATACCGAGCAGCGTTTCCGCATCATCAAGATGGACGCTGATAGAAGAGGCCGCCAGAGAGTGGTTGGCTCTATCAAATCCGTTGCAAAAGAAGAGAGCGACAAGGCAAGTGCTGCATTCTGGGCAGATGCTGAGGTTGGCAAGCAATATAAGGGTACCATCAAGTCCCTGACTTCTTTTGGTGCGTTTGTTGACTTGGGCGGCGTAGACGGCCTGATTCACATTTCTGAACTTTCTCCCGTTCGCATTGCACATCCCTCTGAGGCTGTCAAGGTTGGCGACGAGATTGAAGTTTATATCAAAGAACTGAACAAAGACCAGAACCGTATCTCTCTGGTAAAAGAACTGAAAGAGCAGAAGGAAGCTGCTTTCTGGGCTGATGCTGAAATCGGCAAGCAGTACACCGGCGTTGTAAAATCCCTGACCGCATTTGGTGCGTTCGTGGATTTGGGCGGTGTTGATGGTCTGGTTCACATTTCTGAACTGTCCTGGCAGAGAATTAAGCATCCGTCCGAGGTTGTAAAAGCAGGCGATACCCTGACTGTTTACATCAAGGATCTGGATAAGGAAGCAGGCAAGGTTTCTCTGGGCTACAAGAAGGAAGAAGACAGCCCCTGGGTACAGGGTACCAAAGACCTGCAGGTTGGCGACGTGATCAAGTGTAAGATCGTTCGCATTCTGCCCTTTGGCGCATTTGCAGAGGTTGCTCCCTTTGTAGATGGCTTGATTCACATTTCTCAGATTTCTACCGAGAGAATCAGCAAGCCTTCTGATGTTCTGGCAATCGGCGATGAAGTAGAAGCAAAAATCGTTGAAATCAATCAGGATACCAAGCAGATTGGTCTTTCTATGAGAGCGCTGATGAGCGTTCCGGAAGAAGAAGCAGCTCCTGTTGAAGAGGAAATCACCTCTTACACCGAGGAAAGCTCTTTCACTCTGGGTGACATTCTGGATTCTGAAGAAGCTGAATAAGGATTCTAAGAGAGTTGACAAAGGCTGCCAAAAGGCGGCCTTTGTTTTTGAAACCAAAAGGAGAGATTGGATATGACCTTACAGGAATTCAAAGCAGACATCTGCGGCAAAGAGGTGGCGGTGGTTGGCATCGGTGTCAGCAACCTGCCCCTGATTCGGTTTTTACACTCTTGTGGCGCCAAGGTGACCGCCCACGATAAACGGACTCCTGAGCAACTGGAGGATGTATATCAGGAGCTTTGTGACCTTGGGGTGGCAATGGTTCTGGGTGAAACCTATCTGGATGCCATATCCCCCACGGCGGAAATGGTGTTCAAGACTCCGGGCATTCGCTATGATGTGCCGGCGCTGAAAAAGGCAGCCGAATGTGGCGCAACCATCACCTCGGAAATGGAATTGTTTTTTGCCCTTTGCCCTGCAAAGATGGTAGCGGTGACGGGGAGTGACGGTAAGACCACAACCACCAGTTTGATTTATGATATGCTCTGCAGAGCCGGCTATCATTGCTATCTGGGTGGCAATATCGGGCATCCTCTGGTTTCCGAGCTTGAGGAGATGACCGAAAAGGATATTGCGGTTTTGGAGCTTTCCAGTTTTCAGCTACATACCATGAAGCAGAGTGCAGACATTGCCGTGGTGACCAATGTGACCCCAAATCATCTGGATTGGCACACGGATTTTCAGGAATATGTGGACGCCAAAAAGGCGGTATTTACTTACCAGAGTGCGGATGGCAAGGTGGTGCTCAACTACGACAATGCTATCACCCAAGGCTTTGGCAATGAGGTCAAAAATGCAGTCTATTTCAGTTCCGCAAAACTGCTGGAGGATGGTTATTGTCTGGAGGATGACAGCATCGTCTATCGTCAGCAGGGCAAGACGGTACGCAAGGTGCTAAAGAGGGGGGATATTTATATTCCCGGTATGCACAATGTAGAAAACTATATGGCGGCAATCGCTGCCACCGACAGCCTGATTCAGGATGAGGTGGTACGAACCACAGCCAAGGAGTTTAAGGGTGTGCCTCACCGCATTGAATTTGTGCGGGAGCTTAATGGAGTGAAGTATTACAACGATTCTATCGCCAGCAGTCCGGCACGAACCACCGCAGGACTGAAATCCTTTGGTGAGAAAAAGGTGATTCTGATTGCCGGCGGCTATGACAAAAAAATCCCCTTTGAGGAGTTTGGCTCGGTGGTCAATGACCATGTGAAAAAGCTGGTACTGGTGGGTCTTACCGCTCAAAAAATTGAAACGGCAGTCAAAGCTGCACCCAATTTTGCGGAACTTCCCATCTTCCGTGTGACGGAATTCAGGGAGGCGGTAGAAACCGCAAGACGAGAGGCAGAAGAGGGAGATATTGTCATTCTCTCCCCCGCCTGTGCAAGCTTTGATATGTTCAAGAATTTTGAAGTGCGCGGCAATACCTTTAAGGAGATTGTCAAAGGCTTTTAGACAATAAAAAAACGATGTCATACGACATCGTTTTTTGTTTTAATCTTTTAATAATTCCTTGACTTTGTCGATATCTTTGATATCAAGCAGGCAGGAGATTTCGGTTTCTCCGGTGGTAATCAGCTTAATGGAGATATCTGCATCGGACAGAATCTGGAACAGCTCTGCCGCAACGCCGTAAGTACTGCGCATTCCCTCGCCTGCAAGAATCAGCTTGGTATTGTTGGAGTTGACATCGGTAGAAATCTCTCCGCTGAGCGCCTTAAAGGCGGCGGTGGCACCGATGACCTCACCCAGGGATTCCTGCGGAACCGTGAAAGAAAGGTTGACCTTTTCTTTGTAGGGAGCGGTCTTGCAAATCATATCCACCGTGATATGACGGTCAGAAATCTCGTTCAGGATTGTTGCAAGACATTGAGGCGTGTTGGGGATGTTGTTGATGGTAACCAATGCAACATCTTCCAGATACGCAATGTCGGTGATGGTCTTAATCATAATATCGAATCCTTTCTACTGCGCTGCAATCAAATCTTTCATTGCATAAAGCCCCGGCTTTTGGTTCTTGAGAAACAGTGCCGCTTTGACGGCTCCCACCGCAAAGACCTCTTTGGAGGTGGCGGTGTGCTTGAGGCTGATACATTCATCCGTTCCGGCAAAAAGAACCTCGTGTTCGCCAACGATGGTCCCGCCCCGAACTGCGTGAATGCCGATTTCCCGTTTATCCCGCTTTTTCCGTACCGAGTGACGGTCATAGGTGTATTCCGCAGGATAGGAAACCGTGTCAGCAATGGCATCGGCAATGGCAAGCGCCGTACCGCTGGGGGCATCCAACTTCTGATTGTGATGCTTTTCAATAATTTCAATATCGAACTGGTCCTCTAAAATCTTTGCCGCACGGGACACCAAGTCAATCAAAAGGTTGACGCCCAGTGACATATTGGCAGAGAAGAAGATAGGGATGTTTTTGGATTCGTATTCTATGCGGGAGAGCTGGTCGGTGCTGAGTCCGGTGGTGCAAATCACCGCCGGAATATTTTGCGCCGTCGCATAGTCTAAAATGCGGTCCAGCATTGCCGGATGGGAAAAATCAATGATGGCATCCACCGGTTCGGTCACCTGTGACAGGTCATCATAGACCGGATAGCCCGCTTTTTGCTCTGTGTTGATATCAAAGCCGGCAGAAATGGTCACCAAGTCATTTTGTTCAATGGCACGGGTGACTGCCTGCCCCATTTTTCCATTGGCACCGCTCAAAAGAATGTTTGTCATTTGTTTCACACCTTTTTATTTCAAGAGATTGTGCGCTTTCAGGGTGTTCTTCAGCTTTTCCAGATTCTCCTCAGTCATATCGCAAAGGGGCATCCGGAGCTTACCCATCTCAAATCCCATCAGGTTCATGGCTGTCTTGATGGGGATGGGATTGACCTCAATAAAGAGCGCGTGTACCAAATCCAGAATCTTCAAGAACAGGTTTCTGGATTCTGCGATTTTTCCCTCTTCAAAGAGTGCACAGATGTCGTGGGTTTCTTTGGGCATAATGTTTGCCACAACCGAAATCACACCCTTGCCGCCCAAGGACATAATGGGTACGATGATGTCATCGTTACCTGCATAAATGTTCAGGTCGGTTTGTGCCGCAATATCAGCCGCAAACGCCAAATCACCGGTGGCTTCCTTGACCCCAACCACGTTGGGGAGCTTTGCCAGCTCTTTCAGGGTTTCCAGACTGAAACCCAGTCCGCCGGTACGACCGGGGATATTGTAAAGAATCATCGGAATCGAGATGGACGCTGCGATTGCTTTGATATGTGCGCAAAGACCTTTCTGGGTGGTTTTGTTATAGTAGGGCGCAACAACAAGAACGCCGTCTGCACCAATTTCTTCTGCATAGGTGCTCAGTTCGATGGCGTGAGAAGTGTCATTGCTGCCGGTTCCGGCAATGACCGGAATCCGTTTTGCAACCTTTTCTACCACAAAACGCATGACCTCTTTATGCTCTGCATCCGGCATGGTAGAGGGCTCGCCTGTGGTGCCGCAGACAACAATCGCATCGGTGTGATTTTCGATGTGATATTCCACAAGTTCTGCAAGGCGTGGAAAATCCACACCATGTTCCGTAAAGGGGGTAACCAATGCTACGGCAGAACCGGTAAAAATAGGTGTTTTCATAATACAGGCTCCTTTCCTATATGAGTGAATCGCCTTTTTTAGTCAAAATAGCCTTTTGCTGCCAACAATTCTGCCATCAGAACTGCACCACCGGCAGCACCGCGCAGGGTGTTGTGAGAGAGGCAGACAAACTTGTAGTCATACTGCTTATCTTCACGCAGACGGCCAACAGATACCGCCATACCGCCTTCCAAATTGCGGTCCAGCTTGGTCTGGGGACGGTTATCCTCTTCAAAATAGTGGAGGAACTGTTTGGGCGCAGAAGGTAGCTCCAATTCCTGAGGAAGTCCGGAAAATGCTTTCCAGTCCGCCTTGATTTGTTCGATGGTGGGTTTGTTTTCAAACTTTACAAACACTGCCGCCATATGACCGTCAGATGCGGGCACGCGCAAACATTGTGCGGTGATGGAGGGAGTGGTTGCATCCACAATCTTGTCGCCCTCGATGGTACCCCAGATTTTGAGCGGCTCAATCTCACTCTTTTCTTCCTCGCCGCCGATATAGGGGATCACATTGTCCACCATTTCGGGCCAGGTTTCAAAGGTTTTGCCGGCACCGGAAATTGCCTGATAGGTACAGGTCAACGCTTGGGTGATGCCATATTTCATCAAAGGATGAAGAGCAGGAACATAGCTCTGGAGCGAGCAGTTGGATTTGACCGAGATGAAACCACGCTTGGTGCCCAAACGCTGTTTCTGTGCAGCGATGATGTCTGCGTGCTCCGGATTGATTTCCGGAATAATCATAGGTACATCCGGGGTGTGGCGATGTGCAGAGTTGTTGGAAACAACCGGACATTCCGCTTTAGCGTATGCCTCTTCCAAAGCACGGATTTCGTCCTTCTTCATATCCACTGCGCAGAATACAAAGTCCACCTGTTTTGCAATGGTTTCGATATCTGCGGTTGCGTCGTAAACAATCATATCCTTCACCGCTTCGGGGATGGGGGTTGCCATTGCCCAACGGTTACCCACAGCCTCGCTATATGTTTTTCCGGCACTTCTGGGAGATGCCGCCAAAAGCTTAAGAGAAAACCACGGATGATTCTCCATCAGGGTAATAAACCGCTGACCAACCATGCCTGTGGCACCAATAATTCCAACCTGATACTGTTTCACTGAAACTTCCTCCTTAATCTTAAAAAAACGAAATTGTATACTTATCATTATTATATGCCATACAGGGGGAGATGTCAAATGTTTTTTGGGCAAGAAATACGAGATTTTAGTGAGAATTTTGGGGAAATTGCAAAAAAATTTCAAGAGTTCGGACGAGGGGGGAAGACAGATTTTGTTCCGGAAGAAGAAAAAAGCCAAAATCCTGTCAGAATCTCTGAAAAAGGACTGGTATTTTTCAGCAAAGTATGATAAAATAAAAAAAATTTGTAAGAAAGGTTGTGAGGAACTTGCCAAAACGGATTGCCGCAATTTGCTTGACGGTGTTGCTGCTTTTGTCGATGCTGCCGCAACTGGTGTTTGCGGAATATTCGCTGCCCCAGTTTGTCAGAATCGGCTTGATGCACGGCAATGGTGCGCCCAAAACCATCAAGGTGGAATCGGAGCACGGATTTTTGCTGGGCAACTATAACCAACGGGAATTTACTGAGCGCATCCAGACGGAAGAAACCTCACTGACAGTATCCATCACCGATGGAACCATTCAGGTTCTCGATGCCCAGGGAACCTTGCTTGACAGTGCTACCGGCAGTATCGGCATCAAGCCTAACGCCTCCGGCAAGGAACAAAAGCTCCGGATTGACGGAGTGGAGTATCGGGGTGCTCTCGATTGCATTCCGGACGGAACTGTGATGACGGTGGTCAATGTGGTATTTTTGGACCATTATCTCTATGGGGTGATCTCCCGTGAGATGAGTCCGTCCTGGCATATTGAGGCATTAAAAGCACAGGCGGTCTGTGCCAGAAACTATGTGGCGGTACACCTCAACAAGCACGGCTCTGCCGGCTTTGATTTGTGTAACAATGTCCATTGTCAGGCGTATTCCGGCACCCGTGTAGAAACCAAAGGTTCCTATGCGCCGGTGGACGAAACCACCCGTCAGGTCCTGACCTATGACGGAAAACTGGCAGAGCTTTACTATTCTTCTTCCATGGGACCAACCACCGAGGATGTGAAAAACGTTTGGGGCAATTCCGTTCCCTACTTAATCAGCGTGGACAACAGCTATGAGGACACCGAGAACATCCCCAATGGAGTATGGAGCGACGTTCTCACCGTAGAAGAGGCAACCACCATTATGCGGAACAAGGGCTATGATGTGGGAGATGTGACCGAGATCAAGGTTCTGGAATATACCCCCAACGGCAGAGTGTTAAAGATGGAGGTCAAGGGTACCAAGAGCAAAAAAACCTTTGAGCGGGAATCCTGCCGCACCCTGTTTAACACGGTGACCAAGAGCCAGATGTTTTCGGTCACGCCGGTCAAGGAGGGGGAAACCCAGCAGGCGGTGCTCTATCTGACCGACGGTACCAAAACCGGTGAGGCATCGGATTTGAAAAAGCTGACCATCCTGACCGCAAGCGGCAGAAAGACCTTGTCCGGAAGTGCCCTTTATGCCAGTGACGGCAAGACCCAAGCCTCCTATGCGGCGGTGAAAAAGGTTGCAAAGACCACAGGCTTCCGTTTTGACGGAACCGGCTGGGGACATAGCGTGGGAATGAGCCAATACGGTGCCAAGGGCATGGCAGAGGCAGGGCATAGCTACGTAGAAATTGTGTTACACTATTTTCCGGGCACCAATCTGGAAAATGTTTATTGATGGAGGAATGGGCGTATGACGACCAAGGATTTTTACTATGACCTCCCGCAGGAACTGATTGCACAGACGCCGCTCGCAGACAGAACGGCGTCTAAACTTTTGGTTCTGGATCGGGAAAATGGCGGGATTTCCCACCGGATTTTCCGTGAGATTACCGAGTATCTGAAACCGGGCGACTGTCTGGTGATGAACAATACCCGTGTGATTCCCGCACGCCTTTATGGTGTGAAAGAGGGGAGCGGGGGTAAGATTGAATTTTTGCTCCTCAAACGGCTGGAACTAGACGTTTGGGAGGTAATCTTAAAACCCGGAAAGAAAGCCAAAGTCGGCAGCCGCTTTGTGTTTGGTGACGGACTTTTGACCGCCGAGGTGCTTGCACTTGTAGAGGACGGAAAACGGATTGTAAAGTTTTCCTATGACGGGGTCTGGGAGGAGATTCTTGACCGATTGGGCGAGATGCCCCTGCCCCCCTATATCAAAGAAAAACTGACGGACAGAGAGCGTTACCAGACGGTGTATTCCAAAATTGAGGGGTCTGCCGCAGCACCTACGGCGGGTCTGCATTTTACCGATGCACTTCTCAAGGAGATTCAAAACAAGGGTGTCAAGATTGCCTATCTGACCCTGCATGTGGGACTGGGTACCTTCCGTCCGGTTTCGGTAGAAAATGTGGAAGAACATATCATGCATACCGAGCAATATGAGGTTTCTGCCGAGGCGGCAGAGTGCATCAACCAAACCAGAAAGAATGGCGGAAGAGTGATTGCGGTGGGAACTACCTCGGTGCGGACCTTGGAAACGGTGGCCGATACCGATGGCACTGTCAAAGCCGGCGTGGGCGAAACCAATATTTTCATCTATCCGGGGTATCGGTTCAAGGCAGTAGATGCGATGATTACCAACTTCCATCTGCCGGAATCTACCCTTTTGATGTTGATTTCTGCCTTTGCAGGCAAGGAGAAGATTTTCGCGGCGTATCACGAGGCGATTGCACAGAACTATCGGTTCTTCAGCTTCGGCGATGCGATGTTCATTCAAGGGAATAAGGAAGAGGAGAGATAAGGATGTTTACCTTAATCAAGCAAAACGGCGATGCCCGACGGGGACAATTTAAGACGGTGCACGGCACGGTCCAGACCCCTGTTTTTATGAATGTGGGAACTGCCGCCGCCATCAAAGGTGCGGTGACCGCACCGGATTTGAAAGAGCTTGGCTGTCAGGTGGAGCTTTCTAACACCTATCACCTGCACCTCCGTCCGGGGGATGAGGTGGTTCGGGATATGGGTGGTTTACATCGGTTTATGAACTGGGACAGACCCATCCTGACCGACAGTGGCGGGTTTCAGGTGTTCTCCCTTGCAAAGCTCAGGAACATCAAGGAGGAGGGGGTGTACTTTTCCTCCCATATTGACGGCAGAAAGATTTTTATGGGGCCGGAGGAGAGTATGCAGATTCAGTCCAATCTGGGCTCTACCATTGCAATGGCGTTTGACGAGTGTATCGAGAACCCCTGTGAAAGAAAGTATGCAGAGGAATCTGTGGCAAGAACCACCCGCTGGCTGGCACGGTGTAAGGAGGAATTAAATCGGCTCAACAGCCTTCCCCATACGGTGAATCCCCACCAGATGCTCTTTGGTATCAATCAGGGAAGCACCTATGCGGATTTGCGGGTTGCCCATATGAAAGAGATTGCGAAGATGGATTTGGATGGCTATGCTATCGGAGGACTGGCGGTGGGAGAATCCACCGAAGAAATGTATCGCATCATTGAGGCGGTGACCCCCCATATGCCCAAGGACAAACCCCGTTATCTGATGGGGGTGGGCACTCCGGTCAATATCATTGAGGCGGTGGCAAGAGGGGTAGACTTTTTCGACTGCGTGATGCCCAGCCGGAATGCCCGACACGGCCATATCTTTACATCCCAAGGAATCTTGAACCTGTTTAATGTGAAGTATGAGCGGGACGACAGACCTTTGGATGAGCATTGTCAATGCCCCACCTGTCAAAACTTTTCCAGAGCCTATATCCGCCACCTGTTTAAGGCAAAAGAGATGCTGGCAATGCGGCTTGCGGTGATGCATAATCTGTATTTTTATAACCACTTGATGGAGGAGATTCGTGCCGCCATCGACAACGATACCTTTGCAAGCTACCGTCAAGAGAAAACAGCAATTTTAGGAAAAAGAATATAAAAAAGGGAGCCAAACGGCTCCCTTTTGTTATTCATTTTCCACTGCCTCATACATGGTCTTGGCATCGTCTTTATAGGCGGTGTCCTTGACCTCCAACACTCGTACACTGATAGGCTTTGCACCAAATTGAATGGTGAGAATGTCCCCCACCTTGACATCATAGGATGCCCGTGCAATTTTTCCGTTCACCGAAACCCGCCCGCTGTCGCAAGCCTCGTTGGCAACGGTCCGCCGCTTAATCAGGCGGGAAACTTTCAGGTATTTATCCAATCTCATAATGTTCTCCTTCTTATTTTATCAATTTGCATTTTGTCAGGATTGCAGCAATTTTTTCTCCCTTGGGAAGCTGCAAAATATCTTCTTTACAGATTGCTTTGACTGCAAAGATGGCAAGGCAGTAAACAATCGCACAAATGCCGATTTCTGCAACAATCAGTCCCCGCTTTAACCAAACGCTGACGGTTTGGGAGAGCAGAAAGTCCGTCGGTGTCAGGAAGGTTGCCATCACAAAGCCAACCGCTCCCATTAGTACCGCTGCCAGAATGGGACGAAAAACAAAAGAACTCCAACGGAACCGGATGTTTGCATACTTGATGATATGATACATATTCAAAAAGGCGATAACAAAGTAGCAGAGGAAGGTGCCAAGAGGTGCGCCATCGATACCCAGATAGGGGATACAGAAAAAGTTGAACAACACCTTGGCGCAACCGCCAATTACCATATTGATGACCGGATAGTAAACCTTTCCGTATGCCTGCAAAATGGCGTTGGTGATGGAAACAATCGCTACCGGAATAATGGCAATGCTGAGGATGGCAAGCACCGCTTTTGCATTGCAATCAGAAAACAGGATGTAAAGTACCTCTTTGGAAAGTAAGGACATACCAAAGGCACAAGGTGCGGCAAACAGCATGGCAATCCGGATGGCACTTTCGGTAATGGAACGGGCGCTGATGGCATCCTTTTTGGCAAGCGCTGCTGAGATAGCAGGAACCACACTCATTCCCAAAGCCACCACCAGAGTCAAAGGCAGATTGAACATAGTTTGCGCTTTGCCGGTATACATTCCGTAAAGGGTTGCGGCTTGTTGGCGATAAAGCTCCAGACCTGCCCAACCCTCCTCCAATGCCTTTTGCGCAAAGTCGGTACCCTCTTCAAACATAAAGGCATAGGTGGAAAGTACCTCGGGGCGGGTAACCAGACGGCGGGTGATGGTTCCCATATCAATCAAAGTGGTCAGGCTGGAAACCGAGGCGCCGATGGTGATGGGGATGGCAATCAAAATCAGTTCTTTCAAGATGGATTTTCTGGACCGCAGTTTTTCTTGTTCGGTGGTCAGGGGAATCCGTTTCTTTTTGGTAAACAGATAGATGCCGGAAATTAACAAAAACGATAGCAACGTACCGATGGTCACACCGGAAATGGCTCCGGCGGATGCAAAGACGGTACGGACATAGGACGATTGCGCCGTTTTTGCCACCCAGTCAATGGGAGTTTGCAGGTTTTCCTGAATCGGCATCTTCATAAAGAAGGAGGCAAGGAACAGTCCCACCAAAAGCTTTGCCAAGGATTCGATGACCTCCGATGCGGCGGTGGGGAACATACTCTGTCTGCCTTGGAAGTAGCCACGATAGACCGATGCCATCGCTACAAAGAACACGGCGGGCGCAATGGCGGTGATGCCCAAGGAAGAACCGGGAACTGCCACCAAACTTTCCAAAGCATTGGGGAACAGGAAGAGGATGCCGGTTCCAATCAGACCGATGACCGCAAGAAAGGTCAGGGCTGTCTGGAAGATGCGGCTTGCCTCTTTCTCTTTGTTCTGTGCCATACTCTCTGCCACCATTTTGGAGATGGCAATGGGAAAGCCGGCAGTTGCGATGATAAACATAAAGGTATAAATCTGATAGGCAATATTAAAGTAGCCCATTCCGTCATCACCAATCAAGTTGATGAGCGGAATCTTAAAGACGGCGCCGATAACCTTAACCAAAAGATTGGCAAGTCCCAGAATCAATGCGCCGTGAATAAAGCTGTTTGACTTTTTTTCGCTCAAGTGTTTCAACCCCTCTGTAATAGTAATCCTATTATATTATATTTTTTGGAAAAAAACAACCTTTCCAACAAAAAATCCACGCATTGCGTGGATTTTTATTAAGCTTCAATTTCGCCTCTTACTTCCTCTAAGGTTGTTGCAACAGAGTGGTCAATCGGCTTCCATTCCACCTTTTTGAACAGTGCAATCACAGCAATGGGCACATAGGAAAGCATAAACAAGGGGAAGGTAAACAGGTTCCAGATACGCTTGCCTTTGCTGCAGTGAATCTGCTTCCATTCGGTGATGGTGGTGATGGTTCCTAAGATGAAGAACAAACCGTAGAAGTTCACAAAGGTTTGCCCCAAGGTCAACAACAATGCACCGGTTTCGGATGCTTGGGTCACAACCCCCAAGGGGATTGCCACAATGTTGACAAAAATACTAATCAAGGTCAAAAGCATTGCCGGCATAATGGTCATCAGCATATCAAAGCAGGCAAAGCTTCCTTTGAAGATGCCGCGGAACAACTTCCCACCGTAGTTGGCAAATACCTGATAAAAACCTTTTGCCCAACGGAGCCGCTGGGTGTAGGACTGGCTGAACAGGGTGGGCTGCTCGTCATAGAGGATGGCATCGGCACAGTAGCCAATGGTTTCGCCGTGGATGACGCTGTCAATGGTGAACTCAATATCCTCAGTCAAAAGGTGATGAATCCAACCACCGTTCCGTTTGATGACATCAGCGCTGACCAAAAATCCGGTTCCGGAAATAGCACAGCTGGTCAAAAGCTGCATTCTGGCATTGTTCAGGAACTTTGCCTCACGCAGGAACCACAGGGAGTAGCCGGAGGAAATCCAGTTGCTGCCAAAGTTCTTGGAGTTGCGGTAGCTGGTGATAATCCGGTAACCGTTATCAAAGACCTTGTTCATCTCTGCAATGTAGTTTTCATCCAGCAGATTGTCCGCATCAAAAATAATAAAAGCCTCGTAATTTTTGTCGGCGTGGTCTTTTTCAATGATTTTGAACATCCAGTCAAGGGCATAACCCTTGCCCACCTTTTCGGTGTTAAAGCGCTCATAGACCAATGCGCCTGCATCTTTGGCAACTTGGGCAGTATCGTCGGTACAGTTGTCTGCAATCACAAACACATCCAGCAATTCGGCAGGATAGTTCTGTGCCTTGATACTCTCAATCAACTGCCCTACAACCGTCCGTTCATTTCTTGCGGAAATGACCACGGCATAGCGGTGATTCTTTGCCGCCGTAAAGGTCTTGGGCTTTTTCAAAAGTCCTACAAAGATATAGAAGAACTGATAGGCATAGCATAAAGTAAAAACAATAGAGATAATCCAGTTTAGATAGATAATGGTCTTCATAGCAATCCCCTTTTTCGTATGCGAACATTATAATACTTATATATCGCAAATATTAAAAAAATATAAACAATACATAAACAAAAAATAAACAAAATGGCGAAAAACGACGAAAAAGCGGAATTTTGTAGGGAGTGATAAGAAAGGAGCAAAGGGGTGGTGGTTGGTTTGGTGGGAAAGCACAAGGGGTTGTGGCAGGATATGGGAGAAACGGGAAAAGAAAACATATTAAAAAAGTGTTACAAAACGGAGTCTTTTCACTTTTCGGGCAGAAAAGGAGAAAAAATTGATTTTTCTGAAAAAGTATGGTATGATGAATTTGTTTCATATTTTTATATCTGCCGGACTCTGCCCTGACGGATTCTAAAGGGTTTACCTCGGCACGCGGTAGTATAACAAGGAGGAGCGATCATGTTATCGTATAAGGTACTTAGGTTTGTAACGTATGTAATGACTTTTTCGCTGGGATACCTGATAGGGGAGCTTTTTGCGAAAAACAATACAAAGTTTTTGAAATATGCAAGAAGCGTGTTAAGTGTTTTAAGTTTCGGGGTTTTTCTCTGGTTGTTGTTGAACAAAGAATTATTTCACTGGAACTTTGATATTGCAACCGGAGAGCCGGTGGACCATTACAGCACCTACGGAACATGTATGATATATGTAGTGATTGCGTTGGTAAGCAATATTGCTTCTTATATTGTTGCAAAGATGAGAAAGGAACGTTCAAAATGATACGGAAATCTTTAATAGAAACCATTTTTGAGGCGGCGTCCATTGAACGCTGGAATGACCATATTCGCCCCTCCCGGGGGTTTACCGAGCTTGACAAGCAGTCTCACAAGCTTTTGGGCGCCTATATTTTAGGAAAGCTTCAACCGGGTATTGACTGGCTGAAGTTGATTGAGGGTGGCATTTTTGAGTTTTTGCACCGTCTGGTGCTGACCGATATCAAGCCACCGATTTTCCATCGTTTGATGAAAGAAAAAGGCGAAGAGTTAAATCGTTGGGTGATTGAAGAGATGCGGACGGATATGGAGGCGATTCCCGGCGGTTTTCTGGAGCGGTTTGAACGCTACTTTACCGACCCTGACTATTCCAAAGCTGAAAAGCAGGTGTTGGAGGCAGCACATTACCTTGCCACCAAATGGGAATTTGATATTATCTTTGATATGTGCCATACCTATTACGGCATTGCCAATACCCGCAGAGAGATTGACGACAAGCTGCGGGGATTGGAAACCCTGCCCTGTATGGATGCTTTTATGAAGAACAACAACTATCAGGGGTTCATCAATCTTCTGGGTGAGTTGCGGTTTCAGCAGCGGTGGTCCCGTTCGGCACGGATTCCTGCCACCTCGGTGATTGGACATATGCTGATTGTGGCAATGCTTTCCTATTTTTGTTCCTGTGAAATGGATGCCTGCCCTCAACGGAAAATCAACAACTTTTTGGGCGGTTTGTTCCACGACATTCCCGAAGTACTGACGCGGGATATTGTTTCTCCGGTCAAGAATTCGGTGGCGGGACTGGATGCCCTTATCAAGAGCATTGAACAGGAGCAGATGGAAAAGGTGGTCTATCCCTTGATTCCCACCGAGTGGAAAGAGCAAATTGCCTATTATACCGATGATGAATTCAGCGACAAGCTGATCCTTGACGGCAAGCTGACCTATACCACTGTAGAGGAAATCAACGAAAAATATAACAAAGACGAATATATGCCGGTGGACGGACAGGTGATTCGTGCCTGTGACCATCTGGCAGCGTGTATGGAAACCTATATGTCCCATATGTGCGGGGTCACCACCCACACTCTACAGGAGGGCAATCGTGACCTTTACTTGCGTTATCGCAATGCGGAAATCGGCGGCATTGACTTTGGTTGCCTTTTTGAGTATTTCCGGATTTAGCACCAAACCGCCATTATTACATATCATATACTACGATTCCTTGGGAGGTGTATGGTATGAGGCAGGTTATGATGATGGCGATATCCTTTTTTGCGGCATATGGGGTGATACGCTTTCTTGCAGAGAGTATCTTTCTTTTGCGGAGCAGAAAAGGGAATAAGCCGGTGTGTCTGCATCGGGTTTTGGGTCTTTCCAATGCAGAGGAGGAGGCAGAGGGAATTCTGCGCTCCATGCTCTGGGAGGGAAGGGACGAAGAACTGATTGTATTAGACTTTGACTCCAACGATGAAACAGAGGAAATTCTGAACCGACTGAAACGGGAATATCCCCAAATCCGCGTGATGCATCCGCTGGTGTATGCCTCTTACATACGAGGGCTTTATGAAGAGAGCAAAATGAAATAAGGTGATTGTGATATCAAACGAAAAGAAGCAAAAAGGCATTGCTCTCATATGGCTGTTGTCGTGGCTGATGTTTCTCGCCTCGGTGTTTGCCTATGTGTGGCTCAAGCCGGTGTCGGTGAGTTTTCTGGATGTGGGGCAGGGAGATGCCTGTCTGATTCAGGGCGGATTCGGTGGCAACGTGCTGATTGACGGCGGGGATGAGGGGAGTGGCATCACCCTCAATGGTTATCTTGCTAAGCAGAATGTCCGTAAACTGGATGCGGTGTTTCTTTCGCATTTTCATGAGGACCACGCGTTGGGCATTCTGGAACTGCTTGGTTCGGGGTTTGCGGTGGAGCAAATTTATCTTTCCACCATTCCCTCCTACACCGAGATGGAGGAGGAATTGCTAAACCTTGCCAAAGAGGCAAACATTCCAATCACCCGCCTTGGCATCGGGGATAGTGTTACCCATGGCAAGGTGCGCTATGATGTAATATGGCCCACGGAGCGGGCACAGTTTATGAAGATGAATAACCAGTCCTTGGTTCTGCGGGCAGCGTATGGAGAAAACCGGATGTTGTTTACCGGCGACATCGAGATGTCTGCCCAGAGCGAGCTGGCGTTGGAGCATAAGGAAAAGCTGACGGCGCAGATTTTGAAGGTGCCGCACCATGGCGGGTCATCCTCTGCGCACATGCCTTTTCTAACGGCGGTACATCCCCGATTTGCGGTTATCGGTGTCGGGGTGAATAATTATTATGAACATCCCCATCCCAAGATGTTGGACAACCTGGATGCCATTGGTGCCCAAGTGTTACGTACCGACAAGGACGGCACCGTCCGGGTGGTGTTGGGGAAAAATAAAATCAAGCGGATAGAAACCACAGAGAAATGGAGGAAACTGCAATGACGGTGGAAGAACTGAATAAGCAAATCAAGTCAGGGAACCTTAAGTCGGTTTATTTTTTCTATGGAGAAGAGCAGTACCTGCTGGCAAACAAGGTGGACGCCATTGAAAAAAAGTTGATTCCTCCGGGATTTGAGGATTTTAACCGATTCCGCTTTGAGGGAAAGAAAACCGAGATTGAGGCGGTGCTGGAAGCCACCGAACAATTCCCCCAAATGGCGGAAAAAAAGATGGTGATTGTAAAAAACAGCGGTTTTTTGAACAATGCCACCACAAGAGAATACAAGCGTTTGAAAGAGGCATTAGAAGATTTTCCGTCCTACACCTGCTTGATTTTTGTGGAGGACAACTTCGATAAAAAGAAAGAGAAGAACCTGAAAATCATTGAGGATGTGGGCGGCGTTGTGGCGTTTGATTTTCTGCCCATCAATCGGGTGGAGCTTTGGATTGAAGAACGCTTTTCCAAAGCGGAAAAAATGATTGCCCCCAAGGACGTTTCCTATCTTGTAAATCTTTGCGGACCCTCTTTGGGCAAACTGCAACTGCAGCTGCAAAAACTGATGAACTATCTGGGCGAGCGCAACAAGGTCACCCGTGAGGATATTGATGCGGTGGTGGACAAGTCGGTGGAGTATCGCATCTATGATATGATGGATCACGTGCTTCAGGGACGGGCGCAAAAGGCGCAGGAGCAGATGAAGTTCTTAAAGGACACCAAGGAGCAACCCACCATGGTGTTGGGACTGTTAATGGGTAAACTGTCGGAACTGTTGCTTTGCAAGCTCCTCAAGGAGGATGGGTTATCCCCGCAGGAGATTGGTGAATATTTTGACTTTCGCCGGCCTGCCTTTGTGGTGAACAAAACCATACAGGAGAGCAAGCGCTACGGAGAGCCTTACCTCAAGCGGATGCTCCAGCGAGGTTTGCAACTGGATGCAGATATCAAAAGCGGGAAGATTGACGGCTGGACCGCCGCCGAGGTCTATCTGGCAGAACTTTTGAAGAAATAAAAAAAGCACTTGCTTTTGCAAGTGCTTTTTTCTGGTGAGGATGGGCGGACTTGAACCGTCGACCCCTTGCATGTCAAGCAAGTACTCTAACCAACTGAGCTACACCCTCGTACCATCAAAGTATAGCATATGCACCATGCCTTGGCAAGTATTTTTTCCATTTTTTCAAAAAAACTATTGACATTCTTCGAAAGGGTGCTATAATAAAATCACAAAGGTCAAAGAAAGTCAAAGTCAAATTTTGATGAAAAAGAGGTGAGAGAAGATGAAACTCAGCAATTTGATTGAAACATGGATTCAGGAGATGCTGGAACAGGACGGCGCTGTGGAACTGAAACGGAATGAGCTTGCGACGCATTTTCATTGTGTGCCCTCTCAGATTAACTATGTGATTTCCACCCGCTTCTCTCCGGAGCGCGGTTATATTGTAGAAAGCCGGCGTGGCGGTGGCGGATACATCAAGATTACCCGTGTGACACCCACCTCCGGCAACGAACTGATGCATGTGGTGAATATGATAGGCGGCAGCCTTTCTTATCAGGATGCACGGGTGTTGGTACAAAATTGTTATGAATATGATTTGATTTCCCAAAAAGAGGCAAGGATTATATTGGCGGCATTGAGTGAAAGGTCCATTCCGGTCAAGCAACCGGAGCAGGATATCCTCCGTGCGGGAATCCTGAAGAATATATTGGTAAGTTTAGCGTAGAGGGAGGAATGGAATATGAAGTGTCAAAAGTGTCAAATGCGTGAAGCAACCAGTCATATGACTGAGGTAATCAATGGAGTGAAACAGGAGTTGCATCTTTGCTCTGAATGTGCGGCGGCATCGCCGGAGTTTCAGGCGATGAAGCATGGAATGGATTTTGGAATCGGTGATTTTTTGGGTGGTATTTTTGGAGGAAAATCCAAGAGTATTGCAGGAGAGAGCGCACCGCAAAAAATGGTATGTCCCGACTGCAAGATGCCCTTTGAGGAGTTTTTGCAAAAGGGACGTCTGGGATGCGGAACCTGTTACTCGGTGTTCCGCAATCGATTGGAACGCCCGCTCAAGCAGATTCACGGAACCTGTGAACATATCGGCAAGGTGCCGTCCAGAATGGGGGAGAGTCTGCGGGTGGACCGCCAGATTTCCCATCTGGAACAAGAATTAAACGCTGCGGTGATGAAACAGGAGTTTGAAAAGGCGGCGCAGCTGCGGGATCAGATTCTGGAATTGAAACAGCAAAATCAGGAGGAGGCATAAGTATGTGGTATCAGGAATATGGAATTGACGGCGATGTGGTACTCTCTTCCAGAGTGCGTCTGGCACGGAACATTCAGGGGATACCCTTTCCCCGGCGCACCAATGCCGAGCAACAGGAAAAGGTTCTCTCCCTCTGTAAGGATGCCATGTTAAAGAATGACAATGATTGGAGCAAGGGCATCAGCTACATCGACCTTTCGTTGATGGAGGACTATGAAAAACAAGCCATTGCAGAAAAACATATCATCAGCCCGCAAATGATGGAGAATAATCGAAAACGGGGGATTCTTCTCAGCGATGACAACAAAATCAGTATTCTGCTCAACGAGGAGGACCACATCCGGATTCAGGTGATGGAGGCAGGATTTGCGTTGGAACAGTGTTTTCAGGAGGCAAATCGGGTGGATGACTGGATGGAACAGACGGTGGATTATGCGTTTGATGAACAGATTGGCTACCTGACCTGTTGCCCCACCAATGCAGGGACCGGAATGCGGGCATCGGTGATGGTACATCTTCCGGCGCTTACCATGAGCGGAACCATCAATCGGGTGATTGACAGCCTGAACCAGTTGGGCGTGACGGTGCGTGGTATTTTTGGAGAGGGCTCCAAAGCCACGGGGCATATCTACCAGATTTCCAATCAGCTGACCCTGGGTGCGGCAGAGGAAGATATTATTGAAAAGTTTAAGCAGATTATCACTGAGGTGATTGCCAAGGAGCGGGAGATGCGGCAGCGTCTTTATCAAGCCGACAAATACCGGCTTGAGGATCGGTTGATGCGCTCTTACGGCATTCTGCGGCACGCAGTGATTCTGACCTCGGGCGAGGCGATGAAGTGCCTTTCTGATGTGCGTCTTGCGTTGGATTTGGGACTCATTACCGATTTGAAACCGGAAGTGCTCAATGCAGTTACCTATGAAATACTCCCCGCAAATATTATGAAAGAACACAATCTGGCAAATCCTGCAGATCGGGATTTGAAGCGGGCAGAAATCGTTAGAGAAAGGATGAGCGAATGATGTTTGAAGATAGATTGACCGAAAGAGCCAGAGAAGCCATTGCTTACTCTGCAGAAGCAGCTCTGGAGCTTGGACATAACTATGTAGGCACCGAACATTTGTTGATTGGACTGATTCGGGAGGGTGAAGGCGTTGCCGGCAAAATTCTGGAAAGCAACGGGCTGGATGATGAAAAGGTGATTGACAAGATTGCCGCGATGATAGGCACCGCAGAGCCGATTCCTATGGGTCAGCCGGAGGCGACGCCTCGTACCAAGCGCGTGTTTGAGCATAGCTATATTGAGGCGCAAAGAATGGGGCACAACTATGTGGGCACCGAGCATCTTTTGATTGCAATCCTGCGGGAAAGCGAATGTCTGGCGGTGCGGATTCTTAGAGAGTTGGGAATCCAGCCTCAGGAATTGTATCGGGATATTATGCAGCTGCTCAACGACAATCCGATAGGGGATGCAGAACCCGCACCCCACGAGAGCAAGCGAGAGAGCAGGGGAAAGGGCGGAAACCTTTCCACCTTGATGAAGTTTGGGCGGGATTTGACCCAGATGGCAAGAGAGGAAAAACTGGACCCCATTATCGGCAGAGATGAGGCTATTGAGCGAGTGGTACAGATTCTCAGCCGCCGGACCAAGAACAATCCTTGTTTGATTGGCGAACCGGGTGTGGGAAAAACCGCGGCGGCAGAAGGATTGGCACAAAAAATTGTCAGCGGTCAGGTTCCGGAAATCCTGAAAGACAAAAAGGTGATTGCGCTGGATTTATCCTCCATGATTGCAGGTGCAAAATACCGTGGCGAGTTTGAGGAACGGCTGAAAAAGGCAATGGAGGAAATCCAAAAGGCGGGCAATGTGATTCTGTTCATCGATGAGCTCCATACCATTGTGGGAGCCGGTGCGGCAGAGGGTGCGGTGGATGCCGCAAACATCTTAAAGCCGGCACTTGCCAGAGGCGAGGTGCAGGTGATTGGTGCAACAACTTTGGAAGAATACCGCAAGTATATCGAAAAGGATGCGGCACTGGAACGTCGATTCCAACCCATCACCCTGAACGAACCCAGTGAAGAAGAAAGCATCCTGATTCTGCAGGGAATCCGTGACAAGTACGAGGCACACCATCGGGTAAAAATCACCGATGATGCCATCCAAGCAGCGGTACGGCTTTCGGTGCGTTATATCTCCGACCGGTTTTTGCCGGATAAGGCGATTGATTTGGTGGACGAGGCGGCATCCCGTCTGCGGATTAAAAACCTGACTGCTCCGCCGGATTTGAAAGAGGTAGAAGACCGGATTGCGGCGGTGAAAAAGGAAAAAGAGGCCGCCATCACCATTCAGGAATATGAAAAGGCTGCCAAATTGCGGGACGAGGAGAAGGAACTTCGGGAACAACTGGAAAAACGGAAAAACGATTGGCAGACTGACAACTCTGCCAAGCAGGCGGTGGTCACAGAGAAAGAGATTGCAGAGATTATCTCTATGTGGACCGGTATTCCGGTCAAGAGCTTGGAGGAAACCGAAAGTGAGCGGCTTTTGAAACTGGAATCCATTCTTCATCAACGGGTGATTGGACAAGAGGAGGCAGTCAAGGCGGTTTCCAAGGCGATTCGCCGTGGCAGAGTGGGGCTGAAAGACCCCAAACGCCCCATTGGTTCCTTTATCTTCTTAGGTCCCACCGGTGTGGGAAAAACCGAGCTTTCTAAAGCGCTCGCCGAGGCAATGTTCGGGGAAGAAGATGCCATGATTCGGATTGATATGTCGGAGTATATGGAAAAGCATACCGTGTCCCGACTGGTAGGCTCTCCCCCCGGATATGTGGGATATGACGAGGGAGGGCAGCTCACCGAAAAGGTGCGCAGAAAGCCTTACTCGGTCATCCTGTTTGACGAGATTGAAAAGGCGCACCCCGATGTGTTCAATATTCTGCTCCAGATTCTGGATGATGGTATTTTGACCGATGCCCAAGGCAGACGGGTGGATTTCAGAAACACCGTGGTGATTATGACCTCGAACTTAGGTGCGCGACAGATTACCGAGAAAAAGAGCCTTGGTTTTTCTGCTGGTGGGGCGGATGCGGAGCGGGACTATGAGGAAATCAAGTCCGATGTCATGGGCGAGGTCAAGCGTGCATTCCGTCCGGAATTCTTGAACCGTGTGGATGAGCTGATTGTGTTCCATCAGCTGAATCAGGAGCATATCCAGGCGATTGCGGGTAAGATGCTGAGCCAACTGACCAACCGTCTTAAGGAGAATGGCATCACCGCCGACGTTACCGAAGCTGCGATCAAAAAGATTGCACAGGAGGGATTTGACCCGATTTACGGGGCAAGACCGTTGCGCAGGGCAATCCAGAACAAGATTGAGGATGCCATTGCAGAGGAGATGCTCTCGGGCAATATCAAGGATGGCGATGCGGTAGAAATTTCCGTGCAGGATGATGTGTTTACTTTTGGAAAAAAATCCAAAGAATAGGCGAAAAATGACGACAGGGATAGGCTTTGCGCCTATCCCTGTTACAATTCACTTACAATTTTAATACATTTTTACTCGTGTGGTTTACAGCGGTTTATTTTGTGCTATAATGAAGCGTAAACTTATCCACATTTTATGGAATTTTCACAGAGCGAGGAGGTAGTCGGATGACAAAAGCAGATGACAATGTCGACCGGACTGCCCAAAGACGCAACAAACGAAAGAAGAAAAGCAACTGGTTGATGAAAGGAATTGGCGGGGCGGTTCTTCTTTATTTATTGCTGTCCATTCTGTTCAGCTTTTATGGAACCATGTCCACCACCATTGCCTTAAAGGGCAGTATTGAAGAAGAAACACTGGCAAACGGGTATGTGTTTCGTAGACAGCATTTGATCAATGCACCGGTGATGGGGCATCTGGAATATGTGGTCAGCGAGGGTGACCGGGTAACCGAGGGACAGACGCTGGGGTATATGTATACCGGAGAATACAATGAAGACACCTTTCGGTCCATACGCAAATTGAACGAACAAATCGCGCGGTTTGAAAGCAGCGCAGCGGCGAATACCTATGCGGGCAACGGCGTGATGGTAGAACAGAAAATTGCGGTTGCGGCGCGGGATTTTTCGGATATCCGGCAGGAGCGGGATATGAGTACGCTCGCGCAGCATAAGGATGCACTGAATATTTTGATTGAACGAAAATACGCCATGAACGACGGCGGAGAAACCGATGTGGAAGCACAGCTTCAGGAGGCAAAGCGTCAGCTTGTGGAGCTGGAGAACAGCATCGGCGGGGAGAAGTTTGCCCTGCGGGCGCCGGCGGCAGGGGTTTTCAGTTCCAAAATTGACGGGATGGAGCATCAGCTCGTTCTGGAAGAAGCAGAAAACCAGACTCCCGGGACCTTGCGGGAACTGGATAAAATCGAGTTGGAACGCAGAGAGAGTATTGTAGAAAATGAGCCGGTTTGTAAGGTGGTCAACAACTATGGTTGGAACTTTGTGACCAGCGTGACCAAAGAACAGGCAGAGGAACTGACTGTCGGACAAGCAATCAAGCTCAAGTTCTTTGACCTTTCCGATTTGCCGATTAGCGGAACCATCCGTGCGATTTCTCAGGAAGAAAAGGACAGGGTTGTTCTTTCTATTTACACCAATCAGTATGTGGAGGGAGTTTATGCCTCCAGTCGTGCGGCGGCAGAACTGATTATCACCAGTGCGGAGGGAATCAAGGTTCCGGTCAAAAGCATCCATGTCAAGGACGGACAAGCGGGGCTTTATGTGTTGCGGCTTGGTGTGGCAAGATTTGTACCGGTACAGGTTCGCTATAAGAATGAAGACTGGGCAATTGTGAATGCGGTGTTAGACACCGGATCTGAGTATAAACTGAAGATTTATGACGAAGTCATTGTAGAAGCAAAAAATCTGGAAGATGGCAAGGTTGTGAGATAAATGGATATCCGTGAAAATTTGGAACAGGTACAAAAAGAAATTGTATCTGCAGCTTTAGACGCGGGCAGAAATCCCAAGGATGTTCGATTGATTGCGGTGAGCAAAACCAAGCCTCTTTCTATGGTTGAAGAAGCAGCGGACTGCGGGATGATGGATTTTGGTGAGAACCGACCGCAGGAGCTGGCAGAAAAGCAAGCACAGCGTCCCGATTTGCGATGGCACCAGATTGGCCAACTGCAAAAAAACAAGGTGCGGCATATCATTGACAAGGTGGCACTGATTCACTCGGTGGACAGCCTTTCCCTTGCAGAAGAAATCGAAAAGCGTGCCGGTGTCATTGATAAAATTCAGGACA
Organism: Clostridia bacterium; assembly: GCA_017397725.1. GTDB lineage: Bacteria > Bacillota > Clostridia > Monoglobales > Monoglobaceae > Ructibacterium. Next base: position 25,246 of record JAFQIA010000003.1, on the reverse strand, counting down.
TTCTGATTCAGGTAAATATCTCCGGCGAGGAATCCAAATCCGGCGTGAAACCGGAGGAGGCGGCAGAGCTTTGCCGTGCCATCAGCACCCTTTCCCACATTCGTATCCGAGGGTTGATGACCATCTCGGTGCAGGGAATGAGCGATGAGGAGAACTTTGCACTCTTTTCCCGTTTGCGGGAGCTTGCCCAAGAGATTGATGCCCTTAAGCTTGACGGCGTATCCATGCAGGAGCTTTCTATGGGGATGACCCACGATTTTTTGCCTGCCATTCGGGCAGGTGCCACCATGATTCGGGTGGGAAGCGGCATCTTTGGCGTCAGAGAATATTTGTAAAAAACCAATTTATATAAAATATTGCCGAACACGGCGGATAGGAGAAAAACAATGAGTAATTTTATGCCGAAAATGTTGAATTTTCTTGGGTTCGATACCGAAGAAGGGTACGAAGAGGATTACTATGTAGAGGAAAGCAGAAAGTCTGTGCCGGACTTTGATGATATTCCGGTGATGGACCGCCTTGCTTCCCGAAGAAGCAGCCGTGTGGTAAAGCTCCACGAAAGCAATTCCCAGCAGATGCGGGTGGTTGTACTCCAGCCGGAAAGCTTTGAAGAGGCAAAGGATATTACCGATCATTTGAAAGAGCGCAAGCCGATTATTGTAAATCTGGAATCGGTAGAGCGAGAAATTGCTCGCCGTATCGTAGACTTTTTGGGCGGTGCTGTCTATGCTTTGGACGGTGATATGCAAAAGATTACCAATGGGATCTTTTTGATTGCGCCCCACAATGTAGGAATCCTTGCAGAGGAACTGGTTTCCGGCAAGAACGGATTTTCCTGGGGTAACTGATGGAAACAGAAGAAAAGCTGCTCCTTTCCAGAGCGGAAGATACCTTGTGGATTGCAGAAAAACGGTATCAGCCAAAGACCTTGGGGTTTCTCACTCCAAAAGAGAGAGTTTTTTTGCAGCGGAACTTACAGGTTCCAACAGATATGCAGGTGTTTTATGACGGCGGTTATGAAGATGCGGAACGAGTGCTTATGGTTGCGGCACCGGAATTTTGCGCTCCTGTGCGGGAGGAATATCTTACCGCCCTTGTATGTACCGGACGGGAAATCGATGGGCTCAGCCATCGGGACTATCTGGGTAGCCTCATGGGGCTTGGCATTGTAAGGGAAAGTGTGGGAGATATTTTGGTAGGACCGGAAAAAACCTATCTTTTTATCAAACCAGAGCAGACCGAATACTTATTACAAAACTTGACTAAAATCGGCAGACGGGGGATTCATCTTGCAGTCTGCCCTGCCGATGAAATTATGGTACCGGAGCGTGAAACCAAAGAGGTGAACGCCACGGTGTCGTCCCTCCGCTTAGATAGCGTGCTTTCTGCCGCAATCGGATTGGCGAGAGGAAAGACGGCAGAACTGATTTGCAGCGGGGTTGTGACAGTAAACTGGGAAACCGAGGAAGCGGTTTCCCGCATCCTCAAGGAGGGAGATATGATTTCCGCCAGAGGATACGGGAGGATGCAGCTTTCTCATATAGGAGGCCTGACCAGAAAAGGACGGCAAGCGATTACCATCAGCCGTTACATTTAGATAGGAGGAGTCCTTATGCTTACCCCTCAGGATATCGAAACCAAGGTGTTCAAAAAGAGTTTCCACGGCTATGCGGTGGAGGAAGTGGAACAGTTTCTGCAGGAAATCAGCGAAAGCTACGAAAGGCTTTACAAAGAAAATCTGGTTGCCAATGACCGTATTGCGATGCTTTCGGACGCGGTGCGCCAGTACAAATCGATGGAGGACACTCTGCAAAATGCTCTCTCGGTTGCCAGACAGGATGGCGAGGAGATGCGGCAGGATGCCAATTCCCGTGCAGAGGATATTTTGAAGAATGCACAGGCACAGGCGTCCCAGATGCTCAGCCATTCTGCTCAAGAGGTGGCAAGGGTGACCTACCAGTATGAGCAGATGAAACGGAGTGTGGAGGTGTTCCGCGCCAAGGTGGTATCTCTGCTTCACGCACAACTGGACATCATCAAGGACTACTCGGATGTTTTGATTGAAGAAGAAACCCTGAAAGAGGCAAGAACTGTGTACGAAACCATTCTGCCCAAGACAGAGGAAGAACAAAAAACGGCGGAAATTCCCGGATTTCAGGATACCATGGAAATTCCACCAGCCGAATAATAGAATCATAGGACACCCCAAGTGTCCTTTTCTACTTTTTTAAGAAATGAGGAACGACGATGAGTTATATCATATGGGGTATCGCAGTATTTTTGCTGGATGTGATGACCAAACTGGTGGCAGAACTGAAACTGATGACGGTGGATACCATCCCTCTTTGGGAAAATGTATTCCACCTGACCTATGTGGAAAACAGAGGAATTGCCTTTGGACTATTCAGTGACCAGAGGCTGACCTTTATTCTGGTTACCTTTGCGCTGTTGTTTGTGCTTGCGGTGATGTTTACCAAGACCGAAAACCGCAGTACATGGATGCGTTGGGGAGTCACCTTGATTTATGGCGGTGCTCTTGGCAATCTGGTAGAGCGTATGGCAAAGGGCTATGTAGTGGATTTTCTGGATTTTCGGTTGATTCATTTTCCGGTATTCAATGTGGCAGACATTGCTATTTGCGTGGGCGCAGGTCTTTTGATGCTCCATTTTTTGCTGACCGAGGGTGAAAACAATGTATGAAGAACAAATCCTGACCGTAGAAGAACACGAGGCGGGGCTGCGGGTGGATAAGCTGATTTGCAGCCGCCTTGTGGATTATACCCGTTCCCATGTGCAAAAGTTGGCAGAGAGCGGGATGGTTTTACTGCAGAATGAACCTCTTAAAGTGAGTTACAAGGTGAAAACAGGGGACGCCATTCTGGTGCGGATTCCCGAACTGAAAGAAACCGAGATTCTGCCCGAGGAAATTCCGCTTTCGGTGGTCTATGAAGATGCGGATATGCTGGTGGTCAACAAGGCACAGGGGATGGTGGTGCATCCCGCCGCAGGAAACGAAAGCGGAACGCTGGTCAACGCCTTGCTTGCCTATTGCAAGGATTCCCTTTCCGGCATCAACGGGGAAAAACGTCCGGGGATTCTCCATCGGATTGACAAAGACACCAGCGGACTTTTGCTGGTGGCAAAAAACGATATGGCGCATCTCAACCTTGCGGCGCAGATTAAGGAGCATAGCCTTACTCGTGCGTATAAGGCGTTGGTGTACGGGGGATTTCCCAAGGAAGAAGGGGAGATTCGTCTACCCATTGGCCGACATCCGGTAGACCGCAAAAAGATGGCGGTGACCTATCATCATTCCCGAGAGGCAATCACCCGCTATCGGGTGCTGGAGCGGTTAGGCTCTTACAGCTTGGTGGAGTGTGTGCTCAAAACAGGGAGAACCCACCAGATACGGGTACATATGTCCCATTTGGGACATCCCATTGTGGGGGATCCGGTGTATGGGGTGCGCAAAGAGAATTTCGGGGCAAAAGGACAGCTGCTCCACGCTTACAAGGTGGGGTTTATTCACCCAAGGACGGGGGAGTATCTGGAGTTTGAAAGTCCCTTGCCGGATTATTATGAAAAAATTTTAAAAAAATTGAGAAATTTGTAGACAAAAAAAACCCATTATTGTATAATAAAGGCGCAAGCAAAATTGCTTGTGCCTTTTTTTGATGAGCAAAAACGGGAAAACTAAGATAAAAACTCTTTCTGCCCGATTGTTTGGCGCAGATGACAGAAAAGAGAGGGTATCAACAGATGAAACACTTGTTAGGTTTGAAAAATGTTTCTGCCACCGAGATTCAGGAGATTCTGGATGAGGCTTTTCGTATGAAACGAGAGGTTTTAGAGGGGAGCAAAAAGGACAACTGCCTCAGCGGCAAAAGCGTGATTACGCTGTTTTTTGAAAATAGCACCAGAACACGCCTGTCCTTTGAATTGGCATCCAAGTATCTGGGCGCAACGGCGGCAAACATTGCGGCATCGGGAAGCAGTGTTGCCAAGGGCGAAACTTTGATTGATACTGCAAAGACCATCGACCAGATGGCGGCAGATGCAATCATCATCCGGCACAGCTCCTCCGGTGCACCCCATTTGATTGCAGAATATACCAATGCATCCATCATCAATGCAGGGGACGGAATGAATGAGCATCCCACCCAAGCACTCTTGGATATGATGACCATGCAGGAGAAAAAGGGAAGCCTGAAAGGCTTGCGGGTTGCCATCGTAGGCGATGTAAAGCACAGTCGTGTGGCTCGCAGTAATATTTACGGACTCAAGGCGATGGGCGCTGACGTAGTTCTGGCAGGGCCCAGTACCCTGATGCCGGCAGAACTGGAACGGCTTGGTGTTCCTGCCTATTACGATGTGGAAAAAGCCATTCAGGGCGCTGATGTGGTGATGGGCCTGAGAATCCAATTGGAACGTCAGAAAAAAGGCCTCTTCCCCAGCGTGCGGGAGTATCACAAATACTTTGGCGTCAATGAAGCGCGGATGCAGCTTGCGGCACCGGATGCCATTTTGATGCATCCCGGCCCTGTGAATCGGGGGGTTGAGCTTTCGGCAGACATCATTGACGGTGACCGCTCGGTGATTGGTGAGCAGGTAACCAACGGCGTTTGTGTACGGATGGCGGTTCTCAACCTGCTTGCGGGAAACAAGAAATAGGAGGCAATGAGATGCGTTTACTGATAAAAAACGGACGGGTGGTTGACCCGCAAAACGGTATCGATGAGATACAGGATCTTCTCATTGATGGCGGCGTAGTGCAATCAGTTGGCAAGAATCTGGATGCCGCTGATGCAGAAATCATCGATGCTACGGGTAAAATCGTGGCACCCGGTCTGGTAGATTTGCATGTGCATTTTCGGGAACCGGGTCTGGAATATAAAGAGGATATCGAAACCGGAAGCCGTGCGGCGGCAAAGGGCGGTGTAACCACTGTGGTTTGTATGCCCAACACCAGTCCGGTGATTGACAATGCGCCCTTGGTTCAGTATGTGATGAATCGGGGCAAAGAGGTGGGACTCATTAATGTCCTGACCTGTGGCTGTATCTCCAAGGAACAAAAGAGTGGAGAACTGGCTGAAATCGGGGAGCTCAAAGCCGCAGGCGCGGTAGGTATCTCCGATGACGGACGTCCGGTGCTTTCCTCTTCCTTGATGCGCAAAGCATTGGAGTATGCCAAGATGTTTGAGATTCCGGTTCTGTCCCATTGTGAGGATTTGGAACTGGTAGATGGCGGCAGTATGAATGAGGGATATATGTCCACCTATCTGGGGCTGCGGGGGATTCCCAAGGCGGCAGAGAGTGTGGCAGTGACCAGAGATATTTTGATTGCTGAAGAGGTGGATGGCAGACTGCATATCTGCCACGTCAGCACCAAAAACGCCATTGAGGCGATTCGGGCAGCCAAAAAGCGGGGAGTCAAGCTGACGGCAGAAACTGCCCCCCATTATTTCAGCCTGACGGACAAAGCCTGTGACGGCTTTAACACCAACGCCAAGATGAACCCGCCTTTAAGGGATGAAGAGGATGTCAAGGCGGTGATTGAGGGCTTGATGGATGGAACCTTAGATGCCATCGCCACCGACCACGCACCCCATCATCGGGATGAAAAGGAGCTGGAATTTGATCTGGCAAGCAATGGCATTGTAGGACTGGAAACCTCCCTTGGCTTGGGTGTGACCTATCTGGTGAAAACCGGCAAGCTCACTATGAGCCAGCTGATTGAAAAGATGAGTGTAAACCCTGCGAAAATCATCAACTTTGACCGTGGTTCTCTGGCGGTGGGCAAGGTTGCCGATGTGGTGATTTTTGACCCCGACAAAGAATATCAGGTTTGCGTGGATACCTTTGCATCCAAAGGGAAGAATTCTCCCTATGACGGTTTTAACCTGTATGGTCAGGTAGAGACCACCATTACTGCAGGCAAGATTGTATACCAAAGAAATGAAAAATAACAGGAGGATAAAGCAGTGATTGATCGTTTGATTGAAAAGATTAAAGAAAAAAACAACCCTACCGTGGCAGGGCTTGACCCCAAGCTTGACTACGTTCCGGAGGAAATGAAAGCGGCAGCGTTTAAGGAGTATGGTGAAAACTTCACCGGTGCGGCGCAAGCGATTCTGGCATTTAACAAAACCTTGATTGATGCCCTTTATGACATCGTTCCGGCAGTAAAGCCTCAGGCGGCATACTATGAGATGTACGGCATCGAGGGGTTGAAGTGTATGAAGGAAACCATCGAATACGCAAAATCCAAAGGAATGTATGTGATTCTGGACGGCAAGCGCGGCGATATCGGTGCTACCTCCGAGGCATATGCCAAGGCATATCTGGGACAAACCGAGATTGCAGGCCACAGCGAGGCAGCATTTGATGCAGACTGCCTGACCGTCAATCCCTATCTGGGAACCGATGGAATCAAACCCTTCACCGATCAATGTATCAAAAACCAGAAAGGCATTTTTGTTCTGGTGAAAACCTCCAACAAATCCTCCGGCGAATTGCAGGATATGAAGACCGGAAACAAGTTTATCTATGAGCATATGGCAGACTTGGTTAAAGATTGGGGTTCGGAGCTTATTGGAACCTATGGTTACAGCTCGGTGGGTGCGGTGGTTGGTGCCACTTATCCTGAGCAGGCAGAGGCTCTGCGAGAGAGAATGCCCCACACCTATTTCCTGGTGCCCGGTTATGGTGCACAGGGCGGCAAGGCGGAGGATGTTGCCAAGAGCTTTAACCGTGACGGTCTGGGTGCCATTGTCAACGCTTCCCGTTCCATTATGTGCGCTTATCAGAAGAATGGCGGCACCTTGGGTGACGCTGCCCGTCAGGAAGCCATCCGGATGCGGGATGATATTTTAAGTGCACTGAAAGGTTAGGTGACCCCTTTATGATTTGTGAGCTGGTAAAAAAGGAACAACCCAAAGAGCATATTTATGATTTTACCGTGCTCTGTCCCGAAATGGCAGAACAGGCAAAAGCGGGTCAGTTTTTGCATATTCTCTGTGGCGGCGATGCCTATCTGCGCCGACCCATCAGTATTTGTGATGTGACCGAGGGCAAGTATCTGCGGTTCATCTTTGAGGTGCGTGGCGAGGGCACCAAAAGCCTTGCGGAAAAAAAGGTAGGCGAGAGTATCGATATTCTCGGTCCCTTGGGTAACGGCTTTTCTCTCCATCCGGAGGATGCAGAGGATGCCCTGCTGATTGGCGGCGGCATCGGTATCTTCCCGCTTTTGAATCTTGCCAAGGAATTGGGCAACAAGCCCAACGTGATTCTGGGTTTTCGCAACAAGGATGCGGTGATGATGGAGGACGAGTTCTCAGCAGCAAGCAGCAAGCTGATGATTGCTACCGATGACGGCAGCTACGGTTTTCATGGTCTGGTCACTGATTTGCTGAAACAGCAAATGGAAACTGGACGTGTTTCCCACATTTATACCTGTGGTCCTACCCCCATGATGCGGGCGATTGCAGAGATTGGCAAAGAGCACAATATCCCCGTTCAGGTTTCGCTGGAAGAGCGGATGGGATGCGGCGTTGGCGCCTGTGTAACCTGTACCTGTATGGTGAATGGCGGAAGAAAAAGAGTTTGTAAAGACGGTCCAGTCTTTGACGGTGCGGAGGTGGAATTCTAATGGCTGAGATGAAAGTAAACATCGCCGGCGTGGAATGGAAGAACCCGGTGACCACCGGCTCCGGAACCTTTGGCTTTGGACGGGAATACAATGAATATTTTAATCTTTCTGAGTTGGGTGCGGTCTGCCTGAAAGCGCTTTCCGCGGTTCCCCGATTGGGAAATCCCTCCCCCAGAATTGCAGAGACCCCCAAAGGGATTCTCAACAGTGTGGGATTGCAAAACCCCGGTGCTGAGGTGTTTTTGGAGCGGGAGCTCCCTTGGCTCAGACAGTTTGACACCAAGCTGATTGCCAACCTGTGCGGCTCTACCATTGAGGATTATGTGAAAGTTGCAGAGATGATGGGCGACAGCGTGGATATGTTTGAACTCAATATTTCCTGTCCCAATGTGAAAGAGGGAGGAATGGCGTTTGGAACCAACGCCAAAATGATTGAGGAGATTACCCAAAAGGTGAAAGCGGTATCCAAGGTTCCGCTGATTGTCAAGCTTTCACCCAATGTGACCGATATTGCAGAAATGGCACGGGCGGCAGAAGCCGGCGGTGCGGATGCCCTTTCCTTGATTAATACCCTGTTTGGAATGAAGATTGACGTGAAGACCCGCCGTCCGGTGCTTTATAACAATATGGGCGGACTTTCCGGCCCGGCAGTCAAGCCGGTAGCGGTACGGATGGTGTATCAGGTTCGTCAGGCGGTGAAGCTGCCGATTATCGGAATGGGTGGTATCACCACCGGCGAGGATGCCATTGAATTTTTGCTGGCAGGTGCCAACGCAGTTGCAGTGGGTACTGCCGGAATCGTAGACCCCTATGCGTGGATTCGCGTGCGGGACGAAATCGAAGCGTATCTTGATGAGAATCATATCAAGGATGTCAATGACATCGTGGGTATGGTAGAAATGCATTAAATTTATTTATAAATCAGGAGGAAAGAAAAATGGCAGAGGTAAAACAGGTGAATGTGGAAAATCCGGAACGCTTTCTCAGAGAGAAAAAGATGACCAAAGAGGTTCTGGAGGCGGCATTTCAGGATGCTTGTAAAAAAGTGGAACAGCTGTATGAGGATATGAAGGATGGATTGGCGTTCCCCAGCCACGCAAGCAAGGACAATGTTTATGAAAGAGATAACAACGATGACGGATGGAGCCAAGGCTTTTGGTTGGGTCTGCTCTGGTTGTGCTATGAGGCTACCGGAGAGGAAAAATATCGTGAAATGGCAGAACCCTATCTGGAATCATTTTATTCCAGAATCAAGGAAAAACGCGGGGTTGCCCATCACGATATGGGATTTGTGTTTATGCCCTCCTGCGTGGCAGCGTATAAGCTGACCGGAAACGAAGAGGCAAAAGAAGCTGCCGTTTTGGCGGCAGAGCACCTGATGACCCGTTACCACGAAAAGGGTGGTTACATTCAGGCTTGGGGCGCAGTGGGTGAACAACTGCGACTGATTGTGGATTGTATGAACAACATTCCTCTGCTTTACTGGGCAAGTGAAGTGACCGGAGATTCCAAGTATTATGATGCGGCACTTTCTCACGCCAAGGCAACCATGGCAAATATCGTCCGTGAGGATGCTTCTACTTATCATACCTTCTACTTCAATGAGGACGGTTCTCCCAGCCACGGAAGCACCGCGCAGGGCGCATCCGATGACTCCTGCTGGTCCAGAGGTCAGTCGTGGATTGTCAGCGGTATTCCGCTTACCTACAAATATGTAAAAGACGATAGCGTATTCCCCCTGTTTGAAAAGGTGACCAACTACTTCCTCAATCATCTGCCTGAGGACTATGTGCCTTTCTGGGATTTCAACTTTACCGACGGCTCCGGCGAAAAGCGGGATTCTTCTTCTGCAGCCATTGCGGCTTGTGGCATTTTGGAGATGCTGCCCCATATGAAGGATGAAAAGCTCAAGGCAATTTATGAGGGTGCAGTGGATGAAATGATGTATTCACTTTACGAGAATTACAGCACCAAGGATGTGCCGGAATCCAACGGACTGCTCCTGCATGCTGTTTATTCCATCCCCCACGGCATTGGCGTGGACGAATGTAACATCTGGGGATGCTATTATTATATGGAGGCTCTGGTGCGGATGCTGAAAGGCACCAAGGCTTACTGGTAAAAAGAAAGGAAGAGTCACAATGACAAGAGAAGAAATTATTGCAATACTCAAAGAGGCAAACGTACTTTTGGAGGGTCACTTTCTGCTGACCTCCGGCCGCCACAGTGACAAGTATATGCAGTGTGCAAAGATTTTTCAGGATGCGAAGTATAGCGTTCCCCTTTGCGCAGAACTGGTAAAGCAGTATGAAAAAGACAATGTTGAACTGGTTATCGGGCCGGCGATCGGTGCCATCCAGATGTCCTATGAGGTGGGCAAGCAGTTGGGTGTCAGAAACATCTTCGCAGAGCGTGAAAACGGTGCCATGACCCTGCGCCGTGGCTTTACCATTGAAAAGGGACAGCGTGTCCTGATTGTAGAGGATGTGGTTACCACCGGCGGTAGCGTCAAAGAGGTTATGGAACTGGTGAAAGAGTGCGGTGGCGAAATTGTCGGCATCGGCTCTATCGTTGATCGCACCGGCGGAAAAATCGATTTTGGCGTGCCTTACCGCAGTGCATTCTCCATGGATATTACCTCTTATGAGGCAGACGAGTGCCCTATCTGTAAAGAGGGCAAGCTGCCTTTGGTAAAACCCGGCAGCCGTGCAATCAAATAAGATGGCGGCAGGAGAACACGAAGGACACAGAAAAAGATTGGACGATAAGTCCAACCTTTTAGGCTTTGAATTTCTGGAGGAACACGAGCAGCTGGAAAAGCTTTTGTTTGCCGTGATTCCCAGAGGCAATACCAATGAAATCGCCCATCAGCTACTCAAGCAATGTGGCTCCCTCTATGGCGTACTCACTGCGGATGTCAAGGAACTGGTCAAGGTCCCCGGTATGGGCAACCGTGCGGCACAGTTTCTCCACGATTTGTACCCCTTGTTGGGATGCGTGGAGCGGTGTATGCTCAAAGAGGCGGACAAGAAATATCCGGATGTTTCCACCACCGAGGCGCGGGGCAGGTATGCCAAAACCCTGTTTTACGGAGAATTGGTGGAGAACTTTTATCTGGTCAGTGTCAACAAAAGTATGCGGGCGTACCGGTTTGATAAGATTTCTCAGGGTAGCAAGGAAGAAACATCCGTTTATGTGCAGGAGGTTGTCAAACAGGCGCTACGTACCCAAGCGGACGGCGTGTTGATTGCACACAATCACCCCTCTGGCAATCTGCATCCCTCGCAGGCGGATTTGCAGATTACGCGGCAGCTCTATATGGCAATGCAAGCGGTGGGAATCGATTTGCTGGACCACATCATTGTGGGCGGCGGAGAGTTCCTGAGTTTGAAAGAGTTAGGGATTCTGTAACAATAAAACCCCAATCCAAACGGATTGGGGTTTTGATATATTAAAATAAAACTTCGGTGCGCATGGTGCTTCCCGCAAGGTCTTTCCAATAGGCAAAATGGGAATCTATCAACAGATACCCGTGGTGGGAATCCTCTTTCGGGATAGAAACCGACCCTGGGTTTAAGCAAACAATGCCGTCTACCTCCTGATAAGTCGGGATATGGGTATGCCCAAAAAGAAGAAGATCTCCTTTGGAAAGTGGTGGGAGCGCGGTGTCAGAGAACCGATGCCCATGGGTGGCAAAGATGGTTTTTCCTTGCCAGAACAAAGTGCAGTAGTCGGCAAGAATGGGGAACTCCAATAACATCTGGTCCACCTCGGTATCGCAGTTTCCGCGCACGCAGAGCAGATGCTCCTTGATGCCGTTGAGGATGGTGACCACTTCCTGCGGGTTATATTCCAGAGGCAACGCGTTCCTCGGTCCGTGGTAGAGGATGTCCCCAAGCAGCAACAGCTTGTCGGGATTTTCCCGTTCAAAGGCTTCTTTGAGCTGACGGCAATACGCGCCGGAGCCGTGGATGTCAGATGCAATCATCAGTTTCATTGGAATATTCCCTCCTTGTGGTATCGGTGTCATTGTAGCACAAAATCCACAGGGTGTCAATGAACATCCCCATCCGGTGTAAGATAAAAAATTTTTCTTAAAAGCCTATTGACAAGGGCGAAAAAAGGTGGTAGAATATTACAGGTTAGTGGTGACTAATCGTTTTTTTGCACAGGCAGTTAGTCTTGCCTAATCTTTTGTTTGATCCATGAAAGTTGAGGGATGTATATGGATTTAAGTATGGCACAAGAGGGAAAAGAATATATCATTCAGCAGATTGAAACAGAGGATGAGGAACTGAATGCGTTTTTGTTTTCGCTGGGCTGTTACAGCGGCGAGCCGATTACTGTGGTTTCCCACAAAAAGGGTGGCTGTGTGGTTTCCATCAAGGATGGGCGATACAGTATTGACACAGATTTGGCAAAGGCGATTATTGTTGCAAAATAAAAAGCGGTCTTAGGACTACTTTTTTTGCTCGCGGGTTAGCTAAAACTAACTATATAAAATTAGGAGCAGATTTATTAAAATACATATTTTCCAAAGGAGGAGTTTTCCCATGAGAATTGCACTTACAGGCAATCCTAACAGTGGTAAAACCACCATGTATAACGCCTTGACCGGAAGGAACGAAAAGGTCGGAAACTGGGCGGGTGTTACCGTTGAAAAGAAGGAACACACCATCAAAAAGAGCTTTTGCCCCAACAAGGAAGAATTGGTGGCAGTGGACCTGCCCGGGGCATATTCTATGTCGCCGTTTACATCGGAGGAAAGTATCACAAGTTCTTATGTGAAAAAAGAGAATCCGGATGTGATTATTAACATTGTGGATGCCACCAATTTAAGCCGTAGTTTGTTCTTTACCACACAGCTTTTGGAGCTTGGTATTCCTGTTGTTGTGGCACTCAATAAGAGTGATGTCAATGAGAAAAAGGGAACCAACATCGACGCAACCGTATTGTCAGAAAAACTGGCGTGCCCTGTCGTTGAAACAGTTTCTACCTCTGCAAGCGGACTGAAGGCTGTGGTTGCTGCAGCTGTTGCACAAGTAGGCAAAGCGCAAACAGCGGTATATACCCAGGGGGATATTGACCTTACGGATAAAAGCGTTGTGGAAGCGGCAGACCGGAAGCGGTTTGAGTTTGTAAACCGGATTGTAGATGTGGTGGAAACCCGCAAAGTACTTACCAAGGACAAAAATATCGGCGATAAGATTGATGCTGTACTTACGAATAAATGGCTGGGAATCCCGATTTTTGCAGTGGTGATGTATCTGGTGTTCCAGATTTCTCAGGTTTGGGTCGGCACCCCTATTGCAGATTGGCTTGTAGGCTGGTTGGAAACCTTCCAGGGTTGGGTCGGCGGACTTTTGGAACATGCCAATCCGCTGTTATCCGCACTTTTGGTGGATGGCGTCATTGGCGGCGTTGTTGCCGTTGTAGGATTCTTGCCCCTTGTTATGGTGATGTATTTCCTGATTGCACTCCTTGAGGATTGCGGATATATGTCCCGTGTGGCAGTAGTTCTGGACCCTATTTTCAAAAAAGTAGGTCTTTCCGGCAAATCGGTGATTCCTTTTGTTATTACCATTGGCTGTGCAGTGCCGGGTATTATGGCAAGCCGCACCATCCGCAACGAGCGGGAGCGCAGAGCAACTGCTATGCTTGCACCCTTTATGCCTTGCGGTGCCAAAATTCCGGTGATTGCGCTTTTTGCAGGTGCATTCTTTGAGGATGCCGGCTGGGTCAGCACGGTAATGTATCTTTCCGGTATTGTTTTGATTTTCCTTGGTGCTTTGCTTGTCAACAAAATTACCGGTTATAAGGCAAGAAAATCCTTCTTTATCATTGAACTTCCGGAATATAAGGGCCCCAGCCTTTATCGCGCATTTATGTCTATGTGCAGTCGTGGTTGGGCATACATCGTAAAAGCTGCAACCATTATCCTCCTTTGTAATACGGCAGTACAGGTTATGCAGAGCTTTACTTGGAGCTTTGATGTTGCAGAAACTGCAGATGCATCCATTCTGGCATCCATTGCAGGCCCCTTTGCATATTTGTTGATTCCGGTGGTTGGCGTACTCTCATGGCAACTGGCAGCCGCAGCGGTTACCGGCTTTATTGCAAAAGAAAATGTAGTAGGTACTCTGGCGGTTTGCTTTGTAGGACTGGAAAACTTGATTGATACCGAAGAACTTGCGCTGATGGAGGGTGCCGGTGCAGAGGTTGCAACCGTGTTTGCAATCACCAAGGTTGCAGCCCTTGCTTACCTGATGTTTAACCTGTATACTCCGCCATGCTTTGCAGCAATCGGTGCCATGAATGCAGAAATGAAGAGCGCCAAATGGCTCTGGGGTGGTATCGCACTTCAGTTGGGCGTAGGGTATACCGTCGGTTATCTGGTATACCAGATTGGAACCTTAATCACCACAGGCGCATTGGGTGCAGGCTTTGTTCCCGGTTTGATTGCCGTTGCGGCGTTTGTGGCAATCGTTGTTTCCTTGTGCGTCCATGCGGAGAAAAAGCTGAAACAAGAATATGCGTTAAACGGAAAAAAACAGACCCCTACACTCAGCGGTAAAATGTAACCAAGGAGTTGGTGCTATGGAAAATATCATCATTATTGCGATTCTTGTGTTGATTCTTGGCTTTGCAGGCTGGTATGTTTATAAAGAGAAAAGGAAAGGCAACAAATGTATCGGTTGTCCGTTTGCGGATTCGTGTAAAAGTAGTTGCTGTGACCAAAAGAAAAAAAGCTCACGTAGGTCGTGAGCTTTTTTTTGAAAATTTTCAAAAAAAGATGAAACTTTTTTGGATTCTGTGCCGTCTAACCATTCAGAAAGAAAAGTTTTGACAGAACACAGGTTTTATAGTACACTATCTGTGTGACGAAAAAACAATTTTTACCAAAAAGGAGAATGAATATGAAAAGAATACTTGCAATGCTGTTGGTTTTGATGATGGTGGTGGCTATGGTTTCCTGCGGAAAGAAGAATCAGGAAGTAGATACCAATGCACAGAATCAGCAGGAAGTGATTGAAAATCAAGAAGAAGTCAATGAGCCTGCAGAAGAACCAGAACAGGAAACCGATTCCAAGCAGGAAGTGGAAGAAGAGAAAAAGCCGCAGGCAACTGAGTCCAACAAAAAGCCGGAGCAAAAGCCTGAGGTAAAACCGGAACAGAAGCCGGAATCCACACCGACTCCCGCACCGGAAGAAAAGCCTGCGCAAAAGCAGAGTGTGGGTAATACCCTGCTTGCGGCATTCAAGGCAAGTGCGGCATCCAAATCTGCAATGGAGATTGCAGAAACCTTGGTTGCAAATCCTGTGATTGCTTTTTCCGGCGGTGCAGCTCCGGTAGAACCCGGTTTGCTCACTGGCTTTGGCAACACAGAAATCACCGGCTTTGAGGAGGGCGCAATGTTTGCCCCGATGATTGGAACTATCCCCTTTATCGGTTATGTGTTCACCCTTTCTGATGCATCGCAGGCATCGTCCTTGATTGCAACCCTGAAAGCCAATGCAGACCTGCGTTGGAACATCTGTACCTCCGCCGATGAGATGGTGGCAGGAAGTTCCGGAAATAAGGTATTTTTTGTCATGAGTCCCATCAGCTTTGAAGAGGAATAATAGAATAAAAAACGGGCTTAGCCCGTTTTTTTATCGAAAGAAGGAGCGATGAAGCATGCTTTTTTCCGGCATCCCGTTTTTATACTATTTTCTGCCCCTTGTGCTATTTGTGTATGTGCTATCCCCCAAAAAACTGAAAAACAGCGTATTGCTTTTGTTCAGTCTGGTCTTTTATGCTTGGGGGGAACCGAAGTATGTGTTCTTGATGCTGCTTAGCATTCTGGTCAATTATGGACTGGGTCTTTTGATTGAGCGCCATCGCGCGGATATGTGGGGCAAAGTTTTCATCATTTTGTCAGCGGTGTTTTCCTTGGGTATGCTGGGATATTTCAAGTACGCAGACTTTTTTATTGAAAACTTCAACGCACTCACCGGTCTTTCACTACCGCTTCTAAAAATTGCTTTGCCGATTGGTATCAGCTTTTACACCTTCCAGATTCTCAGCTATACCATCGATGTTTATCGGGGTACGGTAAAAGCACAAAGAAACCTGATTACCTTGGGGGCGTATATCACCCTGTTTCCCCAGTTGATTGCAGGTCCCATTGTCCGTTATGTGGATGTGGAGAAACGACTATTGGAGCGCACCCACAGCTTTTCCAAGGCGGCAGAGGGAATCCGTCGTTTTGTGATTGGACTTTCCAAAAAGGTGTTGCTCGCCAATACCTTGGGTGAATTTTGCGCAGCGTTTCCTGCCATTGGCGATCAATCGGTTCTGCTTTATTGGCTGTATGTGATTGCCTATATGCTGCAGGTCTACTTTGATTTTTCGGGATACAGCGATATGGCGATTGGTCTTGGCAAGCTGTTTGGCTTTGACTTTCTTGAAAACTTTCGCTACCCCTTTATCTCGTCCAGTATCAGTGAATTCTGGCGCAGATGGCATATTTCTCTCGGTTCCTGGTTTCGGGATTACCTCTATATCCCTATGGGCGGGAATCGGGTAAACAAGCCCCGCTTTCTGCTCAATATCTTCACTGTCTGGTTTCTGACCGGATTCTGGCACGGCGCAGAGTGGAACTTTGTGGTGTGGGGTCTTTATTTTGCGGTACTTTTGTTGATAGAAAAATGGTTTTTGGCAGAATTTTTGCAGAAAAATAGAGTCATTGCCCATCTTTATGTCCTTTTCTTTACCGCAATCAGCTTTGCCATCTTCAGCGGTTCGGGACTGGAGGAAGCGCTGTCCCGTGTGGGAGGAATGTTTGGCGCAGGAGGACTGCCTCTCACCTCCCTGAGTTTTTGGTATCAGCTGCGCAACTACGGTGTGGTTTTGCTGATTGCCATCTTGTGTGCAACCCCCGTGTTTGTAAAACTGAAAGAGCGTTTGATGCAGAACAAGGTAACCCGCCTATGCTTGGAAGTGTTGGAAATTCCGTTCCTGCTTTTATTGCTTGTGATTGTGACGGCGTATCTTGCAGACGGCTCTTTCAATCCGTTTTTGTACTTTAGATTCTGATAGGAGGGAAACCAATGAAACTGAAACAGATTTTGCTTACCATACTTTTTGCAGCCTTTCTTTTTGTCGGTTCGGCGCTTTGCTATCTCAGTCCGGCAAAGGCGTATTCAGAGAGCGAACGTCGCCCCCTTGCCCAGATGCCGGAGCTGCAGCTTGCCTCGGTTGCCAATGGCAAGTTTATGGAGGATTTTGAGGCGTATGCGGCGGACAACTTTCCCTTTCGGGAGGTTCTGCGCTCCCTCAAGGCACTCTTTAGTACCGAGGTTTTTCAAAAGCTGGACAACAATGGTTTGTTTGTGGCAGATGGACATATCTCCAAGCTGGACGAGCCGGAAAACGAGGCAATGATGAACCATGCGGCAGAGCGGTTTTCTTATTTATACGAAACCTATCTCAAAGAAAAGGACACCAAGATTTATCTTTCCATCATTCCGGACAAGAATTTTCTGCTGGCAAAACCCAACGGATTTCCGTCCTTGGATTATGTCGGTTTTACCGAGCGGATGAAAGAAAAAACACCTTATATGCAATACATTGATGTGACCGAGTATCTGTCCTTGGAGGATTATTATACCACCGACACTCATTGGCGACAGGAAAAAATTACGGATATTGCCAAGTCACTTGCCAAGGCGATGGGAACCGATGTAACAAGTGAATACCAAGTCAACACTTTGGACAACCCCTTTTATGGGGTGTATAGCGGACAACTGGCAATGCCCTTTCCGCCGGACACCATTCATTACCTGACCAATCAAACCTTGGAAAACTGCAAGGTGACCTATTACGACACCGGCGCGCCTAAGGCGGGAGAACTTTACAATATGAAAAAGGCATACGGCAAAGACCCCTATGAAATGTTTTTGTCGGGCGTTGCGCCGCTGATTACCATTGAGAACCCGTCGGCGACCTCTCAAAAAGAATTGGTGCTTTTTAGGGATTCCTTCGGTAGTAGTCTTGCCCCGCTTTTGGTGGAGGGTTATCAAAAGATTACCGTGGTGGATATCCGTTATGTGCAAAGCAGTATGCTTGGGCAGTTTGTGAATTTTGAACATTGCGATGTGCTTTTCCTTTACAGCACGACACTCCTTAACAATAGCCTTGCTTTGAAGTAAAAAAAGACCCTGCATCGAAAGATGCAGGGATTTTTTATTTGATGCTATTATAGAAATTTGCGGCGGTGGTTTCCATATAGGGAACAACCCAAATGGCAGCAAGACCAAAGGTGAAAGCCACAACCAAACTCCATCCTATGAAAGAAAGACCCAGAACAAACAAGTCCATCTTGTGTCCGTCCATCAGTTCCTTGGATTTACGGATAGCTTCCAATGCGGACATTCCTTTGTTTTCAGCAAGAACGTAAAATGCCATAGAATAGGAGAAGGCTTTGATGATTCCGGGAATAATGAAAAGCAGGGACCACAATAGTATAAACAAGCATGCAAAAAACTGAACCTTAATAGCGCTCCAAAGGTCAGCATAGCCGGAGAAAAGATCTTTGACCTCCGGACGAGTCCCCTTGGTAATGCCCAGAAAAATGATGCAAAGGCTGAGTGTAAGAGGAACAATGATTAAGAATGTGGAAAGCCAGGATCCAACAACAGGAATGGCAGTCAATAGACTTGTTCCTGCAAAGGAAATAGCAGCACATAGCAAGATAATAGCAAATAAGACGCCAATCTTTCCTTGCAGTTGTTCTTTTGCCATAGCTTTTAATTCTGCTCGATTCATTCTATCAACCTCCTTTGATAGAAGTAAAATAACACAAGGGGAGAAAAATGTCAATCATAATTGGGATTGCAAAGAAAAATGGTTTGTTGTATAATGAATTTGTTCTTGAATACTTAGTGGGTAATTTTAGTCTGTCTCATTTTCATTTTTTGCCAACTGATATAACCATAGATGTCATTTGCTAAAAAGGCGGTAAAGCATACCACGACAGAAATATAACGAACATCGTATAAACTTGCAAGAAGCCACAAAACAATCAAAATAATATCATTGGCGGCATAGGCAATAGCGAAATATGGACTTCTTCTGAAAGTAAGATACACTGCCAAAAAGCTTGTTGTAACAGAAAGTGTGCTTGGTACTATGTTGGCAGTATGAAAATACGCTAATATGAAATAGAAGATCATGGTAATGAAAATGGTAATTAACCACATAAATATCGTTTCTTTTTTGGTAATACTATTTACTTTGACTTCTGCCTTGTTTCCATTAAACGGATTTCTGAGCCAGGATATAAGAGCAAAAATTGCCATAGGCATTGTCATACCAAGATAGGTTATCATTTCTCCGTAATAGGAAAATGTATAGGAGATTATTCCATAGAGCAGACTGAATACAATCATGAATAGTTGTCCGAAAGGATTTCCTTTTGCGTTGAAAATAAGGGAGGTAACCCCGATCAGAGATGCGCATAATGTCAGATAATTTTCTTTGTCAAAAATGCAAAAGGAAGTAATGATAAGAGTTACGGAGGTTGACCATAGGACAACATCGTTTTTTGAAAAATAGGATTTTATGTTATGCATACCAATTCCTCCAAAAAAATAAACATTCGTATGCATATCTTCAAAGACCTAACGATATGCAAACGAATGCGCAAAGCATTCACTACCCGGTGGCAGTAGGATTATTTAATTTGTTATATTATAACATACAAAATAAAAAAAGCAACATGAATTTTGATACATAAAAACCCCTCCTTGGATCAAGGAGGGGGAGAAATTACGATACCGGATAGATTCCCAATGCCAGAGCGATATAGAAAATCACTATGGTAATCAGGGTATAAATCAGCACGGGGATGATATTGATTTTAATCAGTTTACCCTCTCTGCCGGTGGTGCCGATGGTGGCACTGGCGGCAACGGCGTTGTTGATACAAATCATATTTCCGACGGCGGCGCCCACACATTGCATCGAAAGAATGAATACCGGTGGCAGACCCAAAACCGTTGCGGTGTGAAATTGCAGGTTGGAGAAAAGGTTCATAGATACTGTGGCAGAGCCGGAAACAAAGGCACCCAAAACACCAATGAATGGGGCGATGACCACAAAGAGTTTTTCGCCAACCATAGAAAGGGCGTTTGCCATTTCGTCCAGCATACTGGTACCCAAATCGTTTTTATACTTCATAACCTCTACCAGAGCCAGACCAAAAATCAAAGCCAAAGCCGCACCGGAAACCTGCTTGAAGGTATCGGCCCAGGAGCATTTGACCATTTCTTTGTCCATCTTGTGAAGGCCATTGGTAATCAAAGAAACGAGGATAAAGAAGGTTCCGGGGAGATATGCCCACTTTAGGCTCCAGTCAAGATGTTCAAACCCAAGAAGATTGTTGATTTGAATAACAAAGGGAGCACCGCCGGTCAGTAAGCTTTTGATACCAAGTTGGGGGATGCGGGTGATCACAAGAATGACAGCGATGAGCAGATAGGGGATCCATGCCAGAAGCAAAGACATTTTCGATTCCTTCATTGGGGCAACCTCACTGGTGGCAAGACAGTCCTTGTCCCACTGAGAGGAATCCCCGAAATCCCAAGTTTGTTTGGGCACCAGAAAACCGACCTTTGCCGCAATGACTGTTGCTGCTATGGAGAGTAACGCTGCAATCAGAGAAGCAAATTCATATCCGATAAAAATGGCTGTTATGAGGAGCGGAATCGCAAAGGACAGGCCGGTGAACAATGCAAAGGGGGCCGCCTGAAGGGCGGGCTTGAAGGATTTGTCCTTGCTGAATATTTTGGTGGTCATCATCAGAATAAGGAGAGGCAATATCACGCTGACAATGGCGTGGGGAAGCGCGGTCCAAAACGAAAACTGAGAAACAAATACTGCATTGTCTGCCATACCCAAGGAATTTAACGCTGATGTGACAGGCGTACCCACCGCACCAAAAGAAACGGCTGCCGAGTCAAAGCAAAGGGTGATCATCGCAGCTGCCATAGGCGGGAACCCAAGGCAAACAAGCAGAGGACCTGCCAAAGCCGCGGGGGTACCAAAGCCTGCTGCAGCCTCGATAAAGGAACAAAAGGAGAAACCAATGATGCATGCTTGAACGCGTTTGTCGGGACAGATATTCATAAATCCCCGGTTGATGGCAGAGGTGGCACCTGAAATTTTCAGGGTATTCATCACCAAAATAGCGCCTACAATAATAATCAACACATCAAAAGAACTGAGGACCC
Source organism: Clostridia bacterium (assembly GCA_017397725.1). GTDB lineage: Bacteria > Bacillota > Clostridia > Monoglobales > Monoglobaceae > Ructibacterium. The sequence goes on along the minus strand of JAFQIA010000003.1, from coordinate 4,324 downwards.
CATAGAGGGAGCCTGCAAGCAATGCGGTGATATCAATCTTCCAAAACAGGACTCCAAACACCAACGCCAATGCCCAAGAAAGCAAAAGGCATCGCTTTGCGGGCCAGTTAAAAACCATCATAAGAATCAAGGTTGCCAGGATAGGCAGGAATGCAAATAATGCTAACATAAGGATACTTCTCCTTTGCATTGTTAAAATCTAAACAATCTTATCAAAAATACTATATTTTGTCAAGCATTACAAAGGTTATTGTTACCATATTCGATTTTTTGATTCTAAAAACCCTTTGAAAAGTAGGAAGTGACACATACGATAAAAATAATCAATCAACAAGGAGGAAACAATAATGCAATTAACTGCGCAAGACAAGGAATGGGTGGACAAAATCTGGGAAAAGCTGGACAGAAAGCTTTCGCAAACGGCTGTTAATGTGAGAGATTTTATTCCCTATACCACCAAGGACGGGAAATATGTGCCCGACAGTAACGAGGGGATTACTTGGTGGACCAATGGCTTTTATGGCGGGCTGATGTGGTTGATGTATGTGGGAACTCAAAAAGAAGTATACAAAGAAACTGCACAGATACAAGAAAAGTTATTGGATGAGGCATTTCGAAACTACGATGGGCTTCATCATGATGTGGGGTTTATGTGGGGGCTGACCGCAAAGGCACAGTATATGTTAACCGGAGATAAAAATTCCAGACTGCGGGCGTTATATGCTGCCAACATTCTTGCTTCCCGCGTCAATATCAAGGGGGGATATATCCGGGCGTGGAATTGGAGGCTGGATTATTCCATCATCGATTGTATGCTGAATATTCCGCTCTTATATTGGGCGTCAAGGGAATTGGGTGACAACCGGTTCCGCTACATTGCACAGTTGCACGCAGATATGACCATGAAAGAACATATCCGGGAAGACGGAAGTGTTGCCCATATTGCAGTTCATAACGAAGACTGTGCAGATGTGATTGAAACATTGGGTGGACAAGGCTATGGAGTAGGCTCTGCATGGACGAGAGGACAGGCTTGGGCGCTTTATGGATTTATGATAAGCCATATTCATACCGGCGAAGAAAAATATTTGGAAACAGCAAAGCGGGTTGCGGATTATTTTTTGACTGCCTGCGAAAAAGCGAATTATAAGGTTGTTACAGACTTCCTTGCCCCTGAGGAGCCTGTCTATTATGATAATACCGCAGGGGGATGTGCGGCTTGCGGATTGATTGAGATTTATAAGGCAACCGGAGATAAAAAATATTTAGATGGGGCAATCAAAATCCTGAAAGCCATGGAGGAAGATTGCATCTTTGATGATTCAGACCAATCCATTCTGCAAAATTGTATGGAGTCTTATTCCGCAGGAAAGGAAATGCACATTATATACGGAGATTTCTTCCTTTGCGAAGCTATTTTGAAATTAAAAGGGGAAGAATATCTGATTTGGTAATAAAAATCAGTCAAAGACGGGAGCATATAGCATGAAAGAGCTTTTACAAAAAAGAAGAACCATTCGGAAATTCAAACAGCAACCACTCACCAAGGATCAACTGAGCGAATACATTGATGCTGCGCGACTTGCACCTTCGGCGGCAAATATGCAGCCGCTGAAGTATGTGGCGATTGCAAGCAAAGAAATGGCAGATGCCATGTTCCCGTTGGTGAAATGGGCGGGATACCTTGCACCGGATTATGACCCCAAAGAGGGGGAGCGACCCACAGCCTATGTGGCGGTTTGCATTAATACCCGTATTCGTCAAGGAGGATGCGATATGGATATTGGTGCCGCGGTGGAAAATCTGATTCTTGCCGCCCTTTCTGACGGCGTGGGGGCGTGTTGGATGGGTTCCATTGACCGACCCAAAATCGGGGAACTTTTGCATCTTCCTGAATATTTAACCCTTTCCTGTGTGGTAGCGTTGGGCTATCCTGAGGAAGATCCCAAAGAGGTGGCGGTGAGAGAGGACAATATTCGTTATTATCTGGATGAAACAGATACACTTTGTGTGCCCAAGCGGGCGTTGACGGATGTTTTGATTGAGATTGTGTGAGAAAGAGGTGATTGCTTTGACCAAAACCAATGCCATGCGGATGTTGGATCAAGCGAAGATCAGCTATGAACCCCTTTATTATGAGGTGGATGAAAATGATTTGAGTGGGGTGAGCATTGCCAAAAAGGTGGGGCTTGACTGCAACATGGTGTTCAAAACCTTGGTTGCCAGAGGGGACAAGACCGGACCTGTGGTGCTTTGTATTCCGGTAGACCAAGAGGTGGATTTGAAAAAAGCGGCGGCAGTGACCAAAAACAAAAAACTGGAGATGGTCGCAGTTAAGGATTTGCTTGGACTTTGTGGCTATGTGCGGGGCGGATGTTCCCCCATTGGGATGAAGAAAAAGTTCCCTACCTTTTTTGATTGTGCCTGTGAACAGTTTGAAAGAATCACGGTCAGTGCGGGGGTCAAAGGCTGTCAGCTCCTCTTGAATCGGGAGGAATTGGTGGCTTTTGTGGATGGGACAGTTGCCGGTTTGACTTTTGCCGAAGTTTGTAGTATACTGGACGAAGAGAGAATCTAAAAGAGGTGAGAGGATGCTGGACTTTGCTTCAGTTTGCGAAAAAGGGGAAAATGCAGAAAACAAGGATTTCCTTGGTATTTTAGAAGAACCACATTGCACCTTTTTTGCAGTTGCAGACGGCAAAGGACTTGCGGACACCGCAAAGCTTGCCTTGACTACCATGATGGAGGATTTGAAGCAGCTGGGGAGCATCACCACTTCCACCTTGCCCAAACTGTTTGGACACGCACAAGAGGTGCTGACGCAGTTCCAGACAGAATCTGTACTGCCCGGCGGTTGTGCCGCGGCGGTGCTTTTGACCGATGGAGAGGTGGCGGTATGGGCACATATCGGGGATTGCAGAATCTATCATTTGCAGGATAAGATGCTTTATGAGATTACCCCTGACCACAGCGATGCCTATTCCCGTTACGAGGCGGGGGAAATTCGCTATCCAAAGATTCGGACTGACCGCACCAGACATACCAACTTTCACCTGATGGGGATGGAGCAGAGCTTTGCACCTGCGTTTTCCAAGCCGATGGTGGTCAAGAAGAATGACCGCTTTCTGGTTTGCACCGACGGGTTCTGGGAAAACATCCACGAACGCCAAGTGGAGAGAACTCTGCGCCGGTCAAGGAGCGCGGCAGGCTGGCTTTCAAGAATGGAAAAGATTGTGAAAAGAAATCGGGAAACCGGAAAATATACAAGAACGCTGGATGATTACAGCGCAATCACGATTCAAATTTGATAGGAAAGAGGCGTGAAAAAGATGAGAAAGAAATTGTTGGCAGCCATAGTTGGCGCAGGTGGCTTAATGACGATGCCGGTATTTGCATTGTCCATAGATTTGAACCTTTTTGCCGGCGGCTTGTCGGTGCTGGATTCCTTGCTTTTGCTTGGGTTGGGATTGGTGCTATTGGGTGTGTTGTTCCTTTGCATTGCGTTTTTCAAGCCGGACAAGGAATCGGCTGATGAACCGGAAGAATTTTTCCATCAGCTGATACAGGAAGAGGTTATAGAGGAAGAACCCGCCGAAGAGCCGGAAGAGGAACTTTTGGAGGAAGAAATTCCGGAAGTATTGGAAGAAACCGAGGAAGAAATCCCTGCGGAAGAAGAATCCAACGAAGTTCCTGTAGAAGAAGAAACGGAAGAAATTTCCGTTGAGGAACCCATCGAAGAGGAAACTGCTCCCGAAGAGGAACCTGAGGAAGAACCGGACGAGGAAAGAAACTACCCCACTTTGACCTTGACAGGAATCAATCACGAGGACTTCAAGGTTCTGCCCTTAAAGGAAAGAGTGACGTTGGGCAGACGTCCTGACAACGATTTGGTCTTTACCGATACTACCGTTTCGGGCAGCCATTGTGCAATCACCGTAGAAGAAGACGCTGTGTTCCTCTGTGATCTGGGCTCTACCAATGGTACATATCTCAATACCAAACGGCTTTCAGAAAAAACGGAGATTCACAAGGGCGATGTCATTGCGCTGGGACAGTTGGAATTCCGTATCAGTATCTAAAACAAAAAAAGACAAGATGTCAAATCTTGTCTTCAGACTGTCGAAAAAGTCGGTCTACCGCAAGCATGGAAAATAAAATGGGATGTTTGTAGGGGTAGGCATCTGCACTCATTCGCAAATGCAAATGATAAAAACGGCAAGGAAAACATCGAGTTTTCCTTGCCGTTGCTTGCTTTTTGCGAAATTGTTCTCTGCAGTACCATCGTACAGCGACGAAAACAATTTCACAAAATATACCTTCCTTT
>JAFQIA010000001.1 GCA_017397725.1 Clostridia bacterium | reverse complement strand
TATCAACCAAACCAAATACAGCCTCTCTGTCAAGGTTACCGTCCCTGCACGAATCGCCGGGGTATTCCGGTATGAGGATACCAAAGTGGTAACAGAGATTCCCTTGGCAGAAACCATTCTGGTAGGAGAGGTCCCCAAAGCGTATCTTGCACATTGACATTTTGCAGAAAGTGTGCTATACTCGATGACGTCGTGCGGATGTGGCGGAATTGGCAGACGCGCCAGATTTAGGTTCCGTCCTGTATGTGATTTTATTGTTGATTACGGTTTTTACCGTATGATTTGCATATTGGTGGTACCGGGAAATATATTACCTATACCCATCGTTCCTTTGGAGATGCGGAGTTATATTTGATTATGAACTCCGGTGACGAAATAGCAAAATTAGATTTGAAAATTCCTTTTGCCAACAAGCAAATCAAACAAATTGATTTGGAAAAGCAGGAGCAAAAAGCGATTGCTTTTGTTGAGAAAGATGGAAAAATCCAATTGGAGTTGGAATTGCCTGCATTGACAGGGGTTGTTCTTGTTGTTTTGGATTCTTTATGAACCTAAAATGGTGATAGATTTGACGTCGAAAGGATTGGTTTAAGAATGATTAAAATAGAGAAGGCACCGGAAGGCGCCTACCTGTCTGATCAATATGATGTTTTTGTAAAAAAAGAAGGCACGGAGTGCGCAGTGGATGCATACTTAGCCTTGGTTTCTGAGGGAAATGGCTTGCATAAAATTCCGGATGAATTGCGGAAGGAGTTTGATGAAATCGAGGAAGCTTCTTTTGTTACAAAAGGAGCGCTTGCTCTATTTGAGGCAGACGAAGAGGTTTGTGTTACTGTAAGAGTCAGTCAGTCCACCGAGATAATCGAAGTAATGGATAAGCCTTTTGAAAGAAGCGGTGACAGGGTATCTTTTCTTATGAAACCGGGTGAAGTTGCAACTGTTAAGGTTAACGGCTTATTCGACCATTGTCTACGGGTGATTTGTAATACAATCAGTGTCCCCAAAAAGGATAACGAAAATTTTATTGAGTTCAAGCCCGGATACTATTCGATTGAAAATTGTGAATACATTACAGCAGGGAAAAAAGGCTTTCCTGTGATTGCGGATATTCCTGACAATACCACGATTTATATCCATTATGGTGCAGTTGTAAATGCAGCATTTGTGTTGGAAAACAAGCGCCATATCAAAATTTGTGGTGGAGGCATCATCAGTACAATGGAGCGTTGCTATGGGGCGGATGTAGATTTTGAAAAGACTCCGCTTTATGGACCGCTGAGAAGGTATGCCTATCCGTCTGTATTTATTAAGACAAACAGCAGTCATATTACCGTTGAGGGGGTCACCTTGAACTCTGAATTCCGCGGGGTTGTGATTCGCAACAGTGAGGATGTTGCGATTTCGAATATCAAGGTGTTTACCAATTGTATCAACGCTGACGGCATCAACCTTATGAATGCGAGAAGGATAAAAATCGAGGATTCTTTCATTCACAGTCACGATGACGGGGTTGCCGTATTTACATCCTGCGATTCCATTTTGTATCTTGGGGATGAAGAATGTGAAAATCCGCTGCCTGTTTCCAGTGATATTGAGGTTGCAAACTGTGAAATTACTACAACTTGCCGCCCCTTTGTAATCGGTGGGCATGCAACCGGAGGAGTTGCACCCCATGATCGAGTGGAGCGTTTTTATGCGCATGATAGTAAAGTGATCAATTACCGATATTATGATTTTCCTGAAACAGAGCGTGTAAAAAAATGGTCAGGATTTTTGCGGATACTTTCTCAAACGGAACAATTGATTAGCGATATTCGGTTCCAAAATATCCGATGCGTCAAACGAACAGATTATGAGGGACAACCGATACATATTGAACTGAGAGGAAGCAATGGAGCTTCCTATAGTGAAAGAGGCGGTTACCGTATCGAAAAGTTGATGTTTGATAACATTTTCTTTCAAGAGCAAACAGAAATCGATTTGCCAAGTGCCATTTACAACACCGCAGACAATACCCAAGAGGATTATTGCGTGGATGGTGTTGTGTTCAAGGATGTATATTTTGGTAGTACAAAAATGGAAAATACAGAAAAGTATTTAGAAAAAATAGGTGTCGGAAAGAATATTTTAGTGCAATAGAGAAGAAAGGATTGGTAAGAACACTAAGTCGAATAAGGTGTTTTTATTAGATAAATATAAGGTCACAGTTACAACTAATAAGGGAGAAAGAAATTTGCCTGTTTTTATTGCGCTTTTGGCAGATGGAACCCAGAATAATATCAAGCTTCCAAAAGATGTGGACCCAATTTATGATGGATTGGGACAAGGGCCAAAAAGTATCAAGCCCTATTATACAAGCTTTGAGTTTGAGGAGAGGGCTACAGTATCGGTTCCGTTATAAAAAGGCAAAAGGAACTCTCATACAGCGTCGCCGAAAGCTCCGTTGCATTGCCATAGGGATGCTGGCGGTGGTTCTGGGTTTCTTGTTTTTCCGTATTGAGGCAAGAATTGGGGCGCTTTCCCAGCAGGCAGCGGTTTCCAAGCTCAATGGCGTGATTACCAAGGATGTGAATCGCTTGGCTGCAAAGCTTCTTTCGGACCCCCAAATGCAGGGAATGATAGAACAACGGACCAATGAGGCAGGGGAAGTCCTATTCGTCAATATGAATCCCCTTGCAGTCAATCGTTTCAAATCCGCACTTGCCATTGCGGTACAGGAGTGTCTGGATGTGATGGATGTGATTGAAACCACTGTGCCCAT
>JAFQIA010000029.1 GCA_017397725.1 Clostridia bacterium | reverse complement strand
TATGCCTGCATTTTTTATGACTTCTCTAAGACGAAAAATCCCTAACCCAAAACTGCTTTGCACCACAAAAATCTCGATTTATCGTGCAGAACAAGGCAAAAAGGCGAGGTAATCCTGACGGATTACGAGGCTTTTTAACGATGTTATGTGCAGAAATCGTGATTTTTGGGCGATTTATCCCTAAGAAGTACCGCCCAAGGGAGGATTTTTTTGCATAAAAACGGGAAAAATGTTATTGCGTTGCCACGAATTTTGTTATATACTTTAATTGGTTCAAATTCAAAATTCTTCCGAGGGGAGATAGCACGATGATAGACATCATTTTACAATTTGTAAAGCTGTTCGGCGGACTGGGCATGTTCCTGTTTGGTATGAATATGATGGGCTCCGGCTTAGAGCGGGCTGCCGGCAACAAGTTGCAAAAAATTATGGAAAAGGTGACCGGCAATCTCTTTAAGTCGGTATTATTGGGTCTTACCGTAACGGCGTTGATTCAGTCCAGCTCTGCCACTACCGTAATGGCGGTTGGGTTTGTAAACGCAGGAGTTTTGACCCTGTATCAAGCGGTGGGTATCATTATGGGTGCCAACATCGGAACCACGGTGACCGCATGGATTATCAGTTTGAACGATATTTCCGGCGGAATCTGGTATCTGGACATCATCAAGCCATCCACCCTTGCTCCGGTGGCGCTGATTATCGGTGCGGTGCTGATTATGTTTTCTAAGAGTCCCAAGAAGAAGGTGGTCGGTGAACTGGTTACCGGTTTTGGTATTTTGTTTATCGGTATGGAATATATGTCCGATTCTATGGATGTGGTTTTTGCGCAGGTTCCTGCCTTGGGCAATCTTTTTGCCAAGGAGTTCAACCCTGTGGTAGGGGTTTTGGTGGGTGCCGGCGTGACAGCGGTGATCCAATCCAGCTCTGCCTCGGTGGGTATGCTTCAGGCAGTTGCCTCCACCGGCATCCTGCAGTTTAATGCGGCACTCCCCATTATTATGGGTCAGAATATCGGTACCTGTGTGACGGCGTTGCTTTCCGGTATCGGTGCAAACATCAATGCCCGCCGGACCTCCATCATCCATCTTTACTTCAATGTGATTGGGACCGCGTTGTTTATGACGGCGTTTTATATCGTACAAAATGTGGTGGGGATTCCTTTCTGGAATAAGATTATGGGAGCCGCGGACATCTCGGTGTTCCACTCCTGCTTTAATATCATCACAACCCTGTTGTTGTTGCCCTTTGCCAAAGGTCTGGTATGGCTGTCTAAAAAGACTATTAAGGAAAAAGAAACCCATGAGGGAGACCCCTTTGCACTTCTGGACAGCAGATTTTTGGCAACTCCGTCCATTGCCATTTCCAATGCAAAAAAAGCAATGGTGAATATGTGTAACCTTGCCCACGAGAATGTGGTGCTTTGTCAGGAGATGATGAAGAATCGCAATCTGGATAAGTCTGTCCGGTTTGATGAAAACGAAGACCTTTTGGATAACTACGAGATTCGTCTGACCGAGAGCTTGACAAGAATTTCGGAGCTTTCCCTCAGTGAGGAGGATAGCGAGCGGGTCAGCAGCTATCTTAGAATGGTAACCAACATTGAACGAATCGGGGACTACTGCGACAATATTCGGGAAGAGATTGTCCGGATGCTGGATACCGATGTGCACTTTACCGAAAAGGGCGAAAAGGATATGAATACCCTCCTTGCCGCCATTGAAGAAATCAATGCAATGACCATTGAGGCGTTTGAAAACTGTGATATGGAACTGGCACAAAAGGTTGAGCCGTTAGAAGAGGTTATTGACAGCCTGCAGGAAACCTTGGAAAGCGAGCATATGCAAAGGCTCAAGGGAAAAGAATGCACCGCCGAATCGGGCGCTGTCTTTCTCGGCATTATCAGCAATGCAGAGCGAATTGCCGACCATTGCTCCAATCTGGCAGTTGCAATTCTGCAGACCCGACGGGAAACCGGCGTAACAAACCGTCACGAATATCTGCGGATGCTCCACGCAACCATGCCCGGCATCTACAAGGACACCTATCAAACCTATCAGGAAAAATATCGGGTATAAAAAATTCAGCACAGGGGACGGTTCTCTGTGCTGATGCTTTTTTGCAAAATAAAAAAACGCCCTTTTGAAAGGTCGTTTTTCTTGGATTTAATCTTCGTCTGTTTGTTCGCAGATAATCAATTCCACGGTCTTGGTCAGCACGTCGGCATAGCTGTAAGAAACACGACGCTCTGTTGCCAACAAATCCTCAGGGGTGTCCAACTTGATGGTGAAAATGCTGGGATAGGTGTTCTCAATCACGCCTTCACGAGTGACATATTGCTTGCGGCCTTTCTTTGCGGTCAGCTTTACTTTGTGCCCCACATTGTCCGCAAGATCGGACTTAATTTTAATCAAATCTTTCTGTATAATCATACCCAACACCCCTTTTTGAAACTGTATTTATTATAGCATATTATTACGATTTTGTAAAGAGAAAAAGACAAAAAATTACGAATATTTTACAACTTTTTGACAAGTTTTCTTGACAGAAAAAAGCAGGAGGAAAATTTTATGAAAACAGCCAGAAACACACGTTTTTTCGAGGGTTTTCAAGATGGCATCCCCATTGGGCTTGGATACCTTTCGGTATCCTTTACCTTTGGGATGATGGCGGTCACCGCCGGAATGCCCGTATGGGCGGCAATTGCCATCTCTATGACCAATCTGACTTCTGCCGGACAGTTCGCCGGACTCTCTATGATTACGGCATCGGCAGGCTATCTGGAAATGGCTTTGGCGCAGTTGATTATCAATTTGCGCTACGCCCTGATGTCCATTTCTCTTTCCCAACGGCTGGAGAAATGGGTGAAAACGCCAGACAGAATGGGCATTTCCTTTGGCATCACCGATGAAGTATTTGCGGTGGCATCCACCAAGGAATATAAGGTGGACGGCAGGTATATGGGCGGACTGATGTTGGCACCCTATTTTGGCTGGACGTTGGGCACCGTGCTGGGCGCTGTGGCAGGGGAGTTATTGCCTCCCTCTGTCCAGTCTGCGCTGGGAATTGCCATCTACGGAATGTTTCTTGCCATTGTGGTTCCCCCTGCGAAAAAGAGCTTGCCGGTCTTTGTGGTTCTGCTTTTGGCGGTGACACTCAGTTGCTTGTTCCGGTTTGTTCCGGCGCTGACAGGAGTGTCCGAGGGATTTGTGATTATTATTTGTGCAGGATTGGCAGCACTTTGTGGTGCTATCCTGTTTCCGGAAAAGGAGGGAGAGCAATGAATCAGGAAACTTGGCGTTTGATTGGCTATATTTTGGTGATGGCAGGGGTGACCTATGCCATTCGTGCTCTGCCCTTGACTTTGTTTCGCAAGAATATCACCAATGTTTATATCCGTTCTTTTTTGAAGTATATCCCCTATGCGGTGTTGGGGGCGATGACCCTGCCGGCGATTTTCTTTTCCACCGACAGCGTCATTTCGGCGATCATCGGACTTGCGGTGGCGGCGGTGCTTGCCTATCGGGAAAAGAGTCTTTTGACAGTGGCGGCGGCAGCCTGCGGGGCGGTTTTTCTGGCAGAGCGACTGCTTCCATTGGTTTTTTGAGAAAAAAAGTAAAAATCATTTGCGAGTAAAAACGAGCATAAACGAGAAAAAAAGCAAAAAACAGAGATTGTATAGTAGTAACTTAAATTTTTTCAAAAAAGGGGTTGACATTTTTCCCGACTCGTTATATAATAGGCAAGCGTGAAAAAATGGAAGAAAAAAATAGGAGGTAAGGATATCATGTCAACTTACATGGCAAATGCCAATGAAATTGAAAAGAAATGGTATATCATCGACGCTGCCGGCAAACCTCTGGGCCGTGTTGCAGCTCAGGTTGCTACAATCCTGAGAGGAAAGCACAGACCCCAGTACACTCCCGGCGTAGACTGCGGTGAATATGTCATCGTTATCAACGCAAAAGATGCGGTTCTGACCGGTAACAAGCTGCTCCAGAAGAAATGGTACAGACACACCGGTTACATCGGTCACCTGAAGGAAGTATCCTACAAGGACCTGATGGCAACCCGTCCTGAAAAGGCTATGGAACTTGCGATTGCAGGTATGATTCCCCACAACACTCTGGGCAGACAAGCACTGAAGAAGTTGCGCATCTACGCAGGTAGCGAGCACAATCATCAGGCACAGAATCCCGTAGTGTGGGAACAAAACTAAGAAAGGGGACTGAATACAAATGGCAAGCGTACAATATTACGGAACTGGTAGAAGAAAGAAATCCGTTGCCAGGGTTAGATTGGTGCCCGGCTCCGGTGAAATCACCATCAATAAGAGAAACATTGATGAATACTTTGGTCTGGAAACCTTGAAGGTTGTTGTAAAACAGCCTCTGGAACTGACCAACACTCTTGGCAAGTTTGACGTATTGGTTAACGTGCAGGGCGGTGGCTTCACCGGTCAGGCAGGTGCAATCCGTCACGGTATCGCAAGAGCTCTTCTGGAAGTTGACGAGGAATACAGAGCACAGCTTAAGGCTGCAGGCTACCTGACTCGTGACCCCAGAATGAAGGAGAGAAAGAAGTACGGACTCAAAGCAGCTCGTCGTGCTCCTCAGTTCAGCAAGAGATAATCTGTATTATCAAAAATTACAGCACTCACTTTTGTGGGTGCTGTTTTTTCAGCACATGGAGCACCAACACGCAACACAGGGGACGGTTCCCTGTGTTCATAAAATTTTATAATCGACAAACCAACGACACAGAGAACCGTCCCCTGTGTTGTGCGTCCCCTGTGTTGTGGGAAGGGAAGGAAGGAAAAGTATGAAGGCTTTGATTACCGGGGCGAGCTCCGGACTGGGATGGGATATGGCGCATATCCTGTCAACAATGGGATACGAAATTTTGGCGGTGGCACGGAGAGAGGAGAAACTCAAGCAGCTACAGGAGGAGCTACAAACCCCTGTGGAGATTCTTTGCTGTGATGTGACGGATGAGGCGGTATGCCGCGCGCTTGCTGAGCGAGCGGACGAGGTGGATATTCTGATTAACAATGCCGGCTTTGGGGTGTTTGGGGATTTTTGCAGCACCGAACTTGAGCAGGAGATGGCGATGCTGGACACCAATGTGCGGGCGCTGCATATGCTGACCAAGTTGTTTGTTAAGAAGTTCAAGGAAAAGGACAGCGGCCACATCCTCAATGTGGCATCCTTGGCGGCGTTCTTTCCCGGACCGCTGTTTGGGGCGTATTATGCCACCAAGGCGTATGTACTCAGGCTATCTCAGGCGATTGCAGAAGAGTTACGGCGGGAAAAAAGCAAGGTGAAAATCAGCGTACTCTGTCCCGGCCCGGTGCACACCGAGTTTGGTGCTGTGGCGAAGGTGCAGTTTGGTACCGGAAAGGAAGAAAAGACCGGACGGATTGTGCTGACCAGTCGGGATGTTGCCGCGTATGCCATCGAGAAGATGCTTGACGGCAAGCAGGTGATTATTCCGGGATGGCCTATGCGGGTTGCGGCAGCCTTGCGGCGGATTCTGCCGGACAAAATGCTGGCGCGGGTAGTGTTTTTGATTCAGAGCAAGAAATGCCTGAAAAAGTAAGTTGACACCAAACTGAGAATCGAGTATACTATAAAAGGAACAAAAATGGCATCTGCGGGAAAAACGCAGATGCCTTTCTATCCATAGAAAGGAGCCGATGGAGAATGAAACGGTCAGGAAATGTTGCCGTAAGAGTTTCGGTGATTACCATTATCATCAATTTGATTCTGTCCTTGTTCAAATTTCTGGCAGGAATCATAGGAAAATCCAGCGCTATGCTTTCGGATGCCGTGCATTCTGCATCGGATGTATTCAGCACGTTGGTGGTGATTGCCGGAGTAAAGATGGCAGAAAAAGAAGAAGACGAGGCGCATCCCTACGGCCATGAGCGGATGGAATGTGTTGCGGCAATTCTTCTGGCAGTGCTCTTGGCACTGGTGGGAATCGGGATTGGCGTTGAGGGCCTAAAAACCATCCTTGCAGGTAGCTATGAAACCTTGGCTGTGCCGGGGATGATTGCTTTGGTTGCGGCAGTGCTTTCGATTGTGGTTAAGGAATGGATGTTCTGGTACGCCCGTGCTGCCGCCAAAAAGACCAACTCGGCAGCGCTGATGGCAGATGCTTGGCACCATCGCTCTGATGCATTGTCTTCGGTGGGGTCCTTTGTGGGAATCCTGTTTGCCAGAATCGGGTTTCCGGTGATGGATGCGGTTGCAGGGGTTATCATCAGCGGTTGCATTCTCAAGGCGGCGTATGATGTGTTCAAGGACGGCCTTGACAAGATGGTAGACCATAGCTGTGACATACAAACCGAGGAAGAAATCCGGCAGCTTACTTTGGCGGTAGCGGGGGTCAAGGGGATCGATGATTTGAAAACCCGTCTGTTTGGTGCCAAGCTTTATGTGGATATGGAAATTTCTGCAGACGGAAACCTGACTTTGACCGACGCCCATTGGATTGCGGAACAGGTTCACGATGCGGTGGAGGAAACGTTCCCCCATTGCAAGCATTGTATGGTGCATGTCAATCCGGCAGCAGAATAAAAAAGGCAGATGCATTTGCATCTGCCTCAGGCTGTCGAAAAAGTCGGTCTACCGCAAGCATAGAAAATAAAATGGGAGTTTATAGGGGCAGGTATCGGCACTCATTCGCAAATGCAAATGATAAAAACGGCAAGGAAAACATCGAGTTTTCCTTGCCGTTGCTTGCTTTTTGCGAAATTGTTCTCTGCAGTACCATCGTACAGCGACGAAAACAATTTCACAAAATATA
>JAFQIA010000028.1 GCA_017397725.1 Clostridia bacterium | reverse complement strand
TACCGCCGAACAATGTGGGTAACAAGAGATAAGCAAAAGGAATATGTCTGGAGATGTATGAGCAGGCTCGAACACGGCACTAAAAAATGTAAACACTCGCCGAGCATAAAAGAAGAATTCCTAATCTCCGCAGTAACCGAAGCTGCAAACTCTATGATAACGGATATGGTATATGCAAAGGAAATATTAAAAGGCGCTATCGCAGAGGTCATGGGTGACAATATGCAAAATAAGATGAATGAAAATACTGCAAGGATGAATGAGCTTAACGAAAGATTGAGTCAAACTCTCACCAAAAACTTAGACGGCGAAATCAGTATCGAGGAAATGGACAAAATCTTCTCAGAAATTCGTGATGAGCAGTTAAGACTCCGCCAAGAAAATGATGCATACGAAAGACGGAGACAGATAGAATCTGCTGACCACGAAAAGCTGAAAACAATCTTCAAAACAATTGATGAGATGCCTGAAGAAATTGACAGACTCGAAGATGACTCTATCAGAATGCTGTTCGATAGAATCGAAATCGTATCCAAAAATGAAATGCGAATTTGCTCGGGAGATTATGTCTATACCGTCAATATGTAAAACAATAAAATTATATAAAAAGACTTGTAAAAAAATTAAAAATATGATACAATAAAACAAACAAAAAGACATAAATTATGCTTTGGTACTGATAAGGGTAAAACCTTTCAAAACCGCATAAATACTGGTAAAAATAGCGGTGACAGTAAAACCGTCACGCTCGTACATAAATCCGCACACGAGTGTGTGCGGATTTTTACTTATTGAAAGATTTGAAATTTATGGTATAATAAATGCAATAAGCCTTTGATATCATGACTGAAAAGGTTCAAATAAAGGAGAGAGTGCGTATGCTTACCGATTACATCAAAAAGAGTTGGGACGAATGCGTCCGGTATCAGCCTGAAGATGAGGATACCTTGATTGGACTTCCTTATCCCTATATTGTGCCCAACAAAAGAGTCGGGTTTCAGGAGATGTATTATTGGGACACCTTTTTTACCTGTCAGGGACTGCTTTTGAGCGGAAAAGAGGAACTGGTGAAAAACTGTACCGACGATATGCTCTATTTGGTGAACAAGTATGGTTTTATGCCAAACGGCAATCGCACCTACTACCTGCGCCAGTCCCAGCCGCCCTTTCTCTCCATGATGGTGATGGATGTCTATCGGACTTATCAGGACAAAGAATGGTTGAAAAACGCCTATGAAACCCTGAAAAAAGAATATCAGTTCTGGATGACCCAAAGAATCACCCCGCTGGGACTCAACAAGTTCGATGCAAGGGTCAAGGATATGTCTCAGGAAGAGGCGGATATGCATTATTATGGCTGTTGCGAGCGCATTGGGTATACCATTCCTTCTGAGGACCATTTTCAGGTGGCACGCAACTTCCTGACTGACTGCGAAAGCGGATGGGACTTCAACCCCAGAACCGAGCTCAGCCAGTCTGATTGCGTGTATGTGGACCTGAACTGCAACCTTTATCTCTATGAGAAAAACTTTGCAGAATATGCACAGATTCTTGAAAATGGGGAATCCAAAATCTGGGAGGAAAAAGCGGAACAACGCAAGGCGTTGATGAATCGCTATCTTTGGGATGGCGAGGCGTTTATGGACTATAATATGAAACAAGAAAAGACCTGCCCGGTCTTTTCGGTAGCATCCTTCTATGCCCTGTGGGCGGGGGTTGCCAATGAGGAGCAGGCGGCAAAAACGGTTGCCAAGCTTTCTAAGCTGGAATACCCCTATGGCATTGCAGCCTGTGAGAAGAACGAGGTTCCGGGGCAGTATCAATGGGACTATCCTACCGGGTGGCCGCCCCATCAGTATTTGATGATTCAGGCGCTTGAACGCTATGGTTATAAGGAGGATGCCCGCAGAATCGCAGAAAAATATGTGACGGTGTGTGAAAAAATCTATCAGGAAACCGGAGACCTGTGGGAAAAATTCCATGTGGAAAAGGGTGACCAGAACACCGAAAAAGACTATGAAGCCCATCGGATGATTGGCTGGGCGGCAGGGGTTTATCTCTTTGCTAAACACTATCTGGAGCAATAAAAAAATCCCGCAATCTTTCGATTGCGGGATTTTTGTGCTTATACCCAGATACCGGCAAGGATGCCCAAAAGGGCAGAAATCAAAATGATGGCAATGGGATGTACTTTGCGAAAGGCAAGGACGGTCATCAAAATCGCAATGCCGAGGGAAACATAGGTTCTTAGTTCATAAAGAACCGAAAGGGCAACTCCTGTGGGAAAGAATACCGTCTGACCAATGGACAGGACTGCCGAACCAATCAAACCGATGACGGCGGGTTTGAGTCCTGACATACAGCCGGAAACAATGGGGTTTTCTTTGAATTTTTCAAAAAATCTGGCAACCAGAAGAATAATCAGGAAGGACGGCAGAACCACGCCCAAGGTAGCACAAGCTGAACCTAAAACACCCCCAAGCTCGCTGCCGATATAGGTGGCAATGTTGATGGCGAAGGGGCCGGGGGTGCTCTCACTGACCGCAATAAAGTTAATCAGTGTTTCTTCGGTCAGCCAGTTCCGTGCAAGCACCTCGCTTTGAATCAGGGGAATCATGGCATAGCCACCCCCAAAGGTGAATGCGCCAATCTGGAAAAAGGTTAGAAATAAGGAGAGTAGAATCATTGCTTTTCCCTCCTTGCCGCCCCCAAAGAGGCAATCAATCCTACGATGCCGCAGGAAATAATAATCAAAAGGATATGGAAGTCAAAGACCACCGTTGCGATAAACGCACCTGCTACAATCAAGTAGGAGAGCAGGTTTTTGGGGCATTTTTTCAGCATAGTGAAAAACGCCTTAAAAATCAGGGCAAGCACCCCTGCGCGAATACCGAAAAAGGCGTTTTGCACCACAGGAATATCCGCAAATCCACGCAACAGATAAGATATCAAAAGAATGACGATAAAGGATGGCAATACCACGCCCAAGGTAGAGAAAAACGATCCCCAAAACCGATTCAGCCGATAGCCGATAAAGGTTGCGGCGTTGATGGCAATGGGACCAGGGGTGGATTCGGCAATGGCGACAATCTCTAAAATATCATCATCCGAAATCCATCCGTTTTCTTCGACCATTTCCTTTTGAATCAGGGGAATCATGGCATAGCCGCCTCCAAAGGTAAAGGCACCAATCCGGAAAAAGGTGGAAAACAAATTCCACAAAGAATGAGGTTTCAACATACATCTGTCCTTTCTGATCAAGTAATTATTTGAATAATCCATAAGACTCTTTGACACGCAGAATCCGTAACACGCTTTGATTGATTCGCTCTTCGGTGAGTGTGCCGTCCTCAACTGCATCCAAAAGTCCTTGCACTGCCAAATTCAGGTCGGCGGGACAAAGGAGCATATCGCATCCGGCTTGCACCGCAAGGACGGCTGCTTGGTCCGCAGAATAGTAAGCGGAGATGGCTTTCATTTCCAAGGCGTCGGTAATCACCACACCATCAAAGCCAAGCTCCCCGCGAAGCACCTCTTCAATCAAGGTACGGGAGAAGGTGGCGGGTACCTCGTCCACCTCCGGCACGGTGATATGGGCGCACATCACAAATTCTGCGCCGGCATCAATGCCTTTTTGAAATGGAATGAATTCGCAGGAGCGAAGCTGGTCCAAGGTGCGATAGCTGTAAGCCTTGCCGGTATGGGAATCCTCACTGGTGTCCCCGTGTCCCGGAAAATGTTTCAGGGTGGCAATCACCCCTTGCTCCTGCATACCCTTGACTGCTGCGGCAACCAGCTTGCCGGTTTCCTCGGGGGAGTCCCCAAAGGCACGGGTGCTGATGACGGTGTTTTGGGGGTTGGTCCACAGGTCGGCAACCGGTGCATAGTTTTGGTTGAATCCTAAGCCTCCAATATCGGTGGCAAGGGTCTTGCCGATGTTGTAGGCGGTTTCGACCCCATCGTTGCGATAGGTATACATGGGGGAAAACTGGGTGGTGCCGAGGGTGTCAGCCACTCTGGCAACCTTGCCGCCCTCCTCGTCCACAGACAGGAAGGGAGGAATCGCAGAGTAGCTTTTGGTATTGGCAAGCATCTCTCTGGTCTGGTCGGTAGATTTCAGGTTTTTTGCCAGATACATGATGCCACCCACCGGATGGGTTTGCAAGGCGTTTCTGGTTGCATCTCCTGCCTGAATGGCAGTGCCGATGCCGGTCAAAGCCTCGGGGGAGACGGTGAACATCTGATAGACCTTTTCCTTAAGACTCATTTCCTGCAAAAGCTGTTCTGCTTTGGAAAGGTTTTCCGTGGGAGTACAACTGCACAGACACAGGGAGAGGGCGCAGAGTAGAGAAAACAGGCGGTTCATAAGCAACGCTCCTTTTTCCATTTTTCGTATGTGATAGGAATAGTATACCAAAAAGATGGCACGAGGTAAAGTTTTTTATCAAAGAAAAGAGAAAAAAGGTGCAGTATCAAGGGATAAGCCTTGACGGGGTGCCAAAAAAATGATATAATATCTGCTAAAATAGCTCGTTTTGTATTCTTGTGTAAGGGAGGCGGACAGATGTTTCTTGCAGACGGCTGGAAAGACTATCAGTTGATTGATTGTAGCGGGGGAGAAAAATTAGAGCGTTGGGGAGAATATCTGTTGATTCGTCCCGACCCGCAGATTGTGTGGGAACTTGCACCTGAGCAGAAATCCCCCCTTTGGAAAAAGGCGGATGCCAGATATCTCAGGAGTAAAACCGGCGGAGGAAGATGGGAAGTTTATCACAAGCTTCCGGATGACTGGACCATTCAGTATCAGGGTTTGACCTTTGGCATCAAGCCGATGGGATTTAAGCATACGGGCTTGTTCCCCGAACAGGCGGCAAACTGGGACTGGATGCAAAAAATCATTCGGGAAAGCGGCCGCAAGGAGGTCAATGTGCTCAATCTGTTTGCCTATACCGGCGGTGCGACGGTGGCGGCATCCAAGGCGGGTGCCAGTGTTTGTCATGTGGATGCTTCCAAGGGTATGGTTAGCTGGGCAAAAGAAAATGCACAGCTTTCCGGCTTAGGGGACAGACCCATCCGTTATATTGTGGATGATGTGAAAAAGTTTGTGGAACGGGAAGTCCGTCGTGGCAGAAAGTATGACGGTATTGTGATGGACCCGCCCTCTTATGGCAGAGGCCCCAATGGAGAGGTCTGGAAGATTGAACAGGAATTGTTTGACCTCTTAAAGCTCTGTATGGAGGTGCTTTGCGAAGAACCTTTGTTCTTTTTGATTAACACCTATACCACCGGTCTTTCGGGCAGTATTATGGAAAACTTATTCCGCCTGACCCTGCAAGAGCGATATGGCGGGGACTTTGCGGTGGACGAGGTTGGTCTTCCGGTTCAGAATCTGGATTTGAAGCTCCCCTGCGGATATAGCTCCCGTTGGTGGCGGTAAAGGATTTACTTGAGAGAAGGAATGTAGTGTGCATACAGATATCATAACAATCAGTCAGCTTTGTTTTCAGTATCACAATGAGGAAACCGGACTGGATATTCCGGTGCTTCAAGGGATTGACCTGACGGTAAAAAAGGGAGAGTTCCTCGCAGTCTTGGGTCACAATGGTTCGGGAAAATCCACCCTTGCCAAGCACCTGAACGCGATTCTGACCCCCACCTCCGGCAAGGTGTTGGTGGAGGGCATCGATACCGCGGACGAGAAACGGCTTTATGATATTCGTCAGCGGGTGGGGATGGTATTCCAGAACCCCGATAACCAGATGGTGGCAAATATCGTGGAAGAGGATGTGGCATTTGCCCCTGAAAATTTGGGTGTTCCCAGAGACGAAATCCGCAAGCGGGTGGATGCTGCTTTGGAGTCGGTGGGGATGACCAAGTTCAAGCAACACGCACCGCATATGCTTTCCGGCGGACAGAAACAACGAATCGCCATTGCCGGTGTTCTGGCAATGCAACCGGATATTCTGGTTCTGGACGAGCCAACGGCAATGCTGGACCCCTCGGGGCGTAAAGAAATTATGCAGGCAATCAAACGGCTGAATCGGGAACAAGGGATGACGGTGGTTTTGATTACCCACTATATGGATGAGGCAGTGCAGGCGGATCGGGTTGTGGTGATTGACCACGGAACAATCCGGATGGAGGGGACACCCCAAGCGGTATTCCCAAAGGTTAAGGAACTGAAAGGGTTGGGGTTGGATACCCCGCAAGCTACCGAGTTGATTTATTTGCTGAATCAAAAAGGTGCAAATTTGAATCCTGAAATTTTAGACAGCGAAACTTGTGTGGCAGAACTGCTGCGCAATATTGAGATAAACAGGTGATGGTATGATAAAACTTGAGCAGGTGGGATATGTCTATATGCAGGGCGGTCCCTTTGAAAAAACAGCATTAAATAATGTCAGCCTGACCATCAACCGCGGGGAGTTTATCGGTTTGATTGGGCATACAGGGTCGGGAAAATCCACCCTGATCCAGATGCTCAACGGATTGCTCAAACCCACCAGCGGGAAGATTTTTATCGACGGCAAGGAACTAAATAGCAAGGATACCGATATGCGGCAAATCCGTTTTGATGTGGGGTTGGTGATGCAGTATCCCGAATATCAACTGTTTGAAGAGACAGTGGCAAAGGATATTGCCTTTGGACCCACCAATATGGGACTTTCTCCGGAGGAGATTGAGGAGCGGGTCAAGTTTGCCGCCAATATGGTAGGGCTAAAGCCTGCCCTTTTGGACAAGTCCCCCTTTGATTTGTCCGGCGGGCAAAAACGTCGCGTGGCCATTGCCGGTGTACTTGCCATGGAGCCCAAGGTGCTCATTCTGGATGAACCCACCGCAGGACTGGATCCGGCGGGACGGGATGAAATCCTGTTTAAGATTAAAGATATGCATGAGCGGATGGATATGACGGTGATTCTGGTTTCTCACAGTATGGAGGATATTGCCAAGCTTGCGGATCGGATTCTGGTAATGAATCAGGGCGAGGTTGCAATGTTTGACCGTACCGACGCGGTGTTCCGCCGAGGGGAGGAACTGACCCGGATGGGACTCAATGTTCCGCAAATCACTCGAATTACGGATTCTCTGCGCAAGCAGGGGGTTCCCATTCGGGAGGGCATTTATACTGTGGAGGATGCACTCAATGAGCTTGCACCCCTGCTCAGACAGGAGGGAGCGCGCTTATGTTAAAGGATATTACCTTGGGACAGTATTTCCCGGGAAACACGGTGGTTCATCGACTGGACCCCAGAGCTAAGATTCTTTTGGTTCTGGCGTATATTGTGTTTGTGTTCTCCATCAAAAACTTTGTAGGCTATGCACTTCTGGCGGCATTTACCTTGGCTTGTATTTTTATATCGCAAGTGCCGATTCGGTTTGTGCTCAAAGGCTTAAAACCCATTGTGGTGTTCATTGTGATTACCGGACTTTTCAATCTGTTTCTCACAGACGGAGAGCCGATTTTCACTTGGTGGATTTTCACGGTGACCAAAGAAGGCGTCGGGTTTGCTGCATTTATGATTCTGCGGTTGTTTTTCCTGATACTCGGCACATCCTTGCTGACCTTGACCACCTCGCCCATTGCGTTGACGGATGGACTGGAACAGTTGCTCAGTCCCTTCAAAAAGATTGGACTTCCCGCCCACGAGCTTGCGATGATGATGACGATTGCACTGCGGTTTATCCCCACCTTGATGGAGGAAACCGACAAGATTATCAAAGCCCAGTCGGCGCGGGGTGCAGATTTTGAATCGGGCAATATTCTTCGCCGTGCCAAGGCGATGGTGCCGATTCTGATTCCCTTGTTCATCAGCGCGTTTCGCCGTGCGGATGAACTGGCAACCGCTATGGAATGCCGATGCTATCGGGGCGGTGAGAACCGCACCCGCCTGCGGGAGCTGAAGCTTGGCAAGGTGGATTTGGGTGGCGTATTGGCATTTCTGCTTTTGGGGATTGCTGTCTTTGGTTTGAATTTTTGGCTTGGACCCTCAGTGGGAGTAAGATAATGAAAAATATTGCAATGAGAATCCGTTACGACGGAACCAATTATCACGGTTGGCAACGGCAAAAAAATGGAATCACCATACAGGAGGTCATTGAAGATGCGTTGACCGATCTGACAGGGGAGCCTGTCAAGGTGACCGGATGCAGCCGTACCGATGCAGGGGTACACGCACTGGATTATGTGTTTCACTTTATGAGTGACACCAATATTCCCGTGGAAAAGCTTCCCTATGCGCTGAACTATCGCCTCAACGAAGATGTTTCGGCGGTGGAAGCGTGGGAGGCGCCTGAAGATTTTCACGCAAGATTTTCGGCAAAGGGAAAGCGTTATATCTATCGCATCCAGAATGCCAAAACCAAGAATCCCTTTCTCAATCGATACAGCTGGCATATTCCTTATCACCTGAATGTGGAGGATATGATGAAGGCGGCACCGATACTGGAGGGAACTCACGACTTTGCAGGGTTTATGGCAGCCGGCGGCGACCAAAAGACCACAGTGCGGACCATTCGGGTCTGTCGGGTGGAACAAGACCCCCAGATGCCGGAATCGATTACCGTAACGGTAGAGGCAGACGCCTTTTTGTATAATATGGTGCGGATTATCACCGGAACGCTGGCAGAGGTTGGCTTTGGCAGAATCCGGGTGGAGGATATGCCGGAAATACTGGCATCCTGTGACCGGACCCGATGCGGGTTGACGGCACCGCCCCAAGGATTATTCTTGAAAAAAGTCTATTATGATTTGGGATGAATAAACTATGAAGAGAAAGACAAAGCATCAAAAATGGAATTCGTTCTGGCAAATGGTAAGCATCCAGATGAATCGCAATGCCCGCCTGACCCTGAAAGGGAAAAGCTGGAACTTTCGGCCTATCCGGTTGGGTGTGATGCTCCTTGGCGGACTTTTGGCTTTGGTGATTTTGATGCAGCTTTTGTTGATACCGGTCCGTCGGCCAAAGACGGTGGATATGGCGTTTGAGGCAGGCGGCAATTATACCATGCTGCCAATGGGAAACCATATCCTGATGTATAACAACCAACACCTCTGGGAGGTGAACACCCGCGGAAAAACCGTTTGGTCTACCGATATCGCCATGTCCCATCCTATGGTGGAAACCGCAAAGGATTTTATCCTTCTTTCGGATTTGGGCGGCAAGAATGAAAGCGCCCTTTATCGGGATGGCAAAAAGCTCAGGGACTATAATCTTGGCAATGACATCATTTCTGCCAAGGTAACCCCAAGAGGCTGGACAGTGTTTGCCACCGCAACCCTTGGTTACAAGGGAAGAGTGGTGGTTTATGACAAACGAGGCAAAGAACGCTTTAGCTGGAACAGCGGTGAGGGGTATATTCTGGATGTGGCGCTGACAGACAACGGACGCTATCTGGCGGTGGCGCAACTGAACAGCGATGGCGCGCAGGCGGATTCCAAAATCCAGTTTATTGATATGAACCGCAAAAAGGTGGTTGCCACCGCAGAACGAGAGGGAACGGTCATTAGTGAACTTCGGTTTTCCAAAGATCGGCTTCTGGCTGTTTCAGAATCGGAGCTGTGCGGATTTAAGACCAGCGGAAAGCTCGCCTTTGAGGTTTCGTTTTCCGGAAAAAATCCCAGCAAGTATGATATCACCAGTGATGAGATTCTTGCCTTTGTGACTACCGACAATCGAGGCAATGCGGTGCTGGAACTTTATAACACCGATGGAAAGCTCAAAGGACAATACCGTGCGGATGCCAATATCACCAATCTCAGCGTGTTTGAGGATATGGTGGTGATTGCCAAGCAGCGGGAGATTCTTTCTATCAGTCCTCGGGGGAAACTGAAAAAGACGGCGACTGCCGACCTTGATATCAAGAGTCTGGGACTCTTTGGGGATGGGCACACCGCCTTGGCGGCGGGAAATACTCATGCCTATATTGTAAGAATGCGATAAGAAAGGAGCCATAAAAATGGGAGAGATGATTGTAACCTTGGCAGATGTCATTCTGCTTATTCTGCTTGGCCTGTTTGCCCTTTGGGGTTGGAAAAAGGGACTTGTAAAGATGGGCTTTGGGTTGCTTTCTTTTCTGGCAGCGATTTTTATGGCAAAAATGCTCTATCCTTATTGCGCAACTTTTTTGAGAAATACTGCAGTTTATGAAAAACTGCTTTCATTGGCAGAAAAACAAACCCCGCCGGCGGCTGTCGAAGGCGGCGAGGGTGTGATTGGCGATATTCTTGCAAAGGGCGGTGATGCCATTTCGGGGGCGCTGTCCGGTTATATTGCAGAGCTTGCCATCAATATTCTGGCATTTGTGTTGGTCTTGATTTTGGTCAAACTGCTTCTGATGCTGTTTTCACGGTTGTTGAAGCTGTTTACATCCCTTCCGGTGATTGGCTTGGTCAATCGTTTTGCCGGACTGGCGTTTGGTATTCTGGAGGGGATTTTGGTGGTTACTGTCCTTCTGGCGGCAATCTATGTGGTTGCGCCGCTCAGGGAGAATCCTACCCTTAGTCACCAGATTGAAAAATCGGTGATAACCAGACAATGGTATCTGGAAAACCCCTTGGTGGAATGGGCGTTTCCTGAAGGCGGGAACCAAGAAAGGAAATAGGTGACTATGAAAAAACACGGACAAAAGTGGGTGGCTCTTCTTTTGTGCCTGCTGCTCCTGACGGGAAGTGTTTCCGTTCTGGCGGCAAAAGAAGAACCTCCAACCAATACCGAAGAACAAGTGGTAAAGAAAAAAGAGGTACACGTGCCGATTCTGCTGTATCACCATATTACGGACGAGGCATTGAACGGCAATGACATCTCCATGATTTCTCCCTTTGATTTTCGGATGCATATGATGGCAATCAAGGAGAATTTTACCCCCATTAGCTTGCGGGACTATTATGAATATGTCACCGGGACGGATGAAAAGGCGACCATTCCGGATAACCCGATTATCATTACCTTTGATGACGGGTATTTGAGCAATTACGAGATTGCCTACCCCATCTTAAAGGAGTTTAAGATTCCTGCCACTATTTTTGTGGTTACCGATACGGTGGGCGAGATGGCAGGCGGGGGAAAGGTGAACTATTCGCACTTTACTTGGGAGCAAGCCAAGGAGATGGAGCGCAGCGGACTGATTGAGATTCATTCCCATACTGCCAGCCATGCGGCGCTGAGTACCTTAAGCGTGCACGATTTGGTGTTGGAGCTGCGCAAATCCAAATATGATATTGAGAAAAACCTGAATCGGGAATGTGATATGATTGCATTTCCCTATGGTTCCTATAATCAAGCGGTTCTGGATGCCGCAGAGCGGGCGGGCTATCGGCTACGTGCTTTGGTGGATGACAAAACCAGCGCCGACGATTTTGAGGTCAATCTGGTATCCGGCGGGGTGGGTGCACTCACCCGAATGACGGTGTCAGGAAACATGGGAAATGTAGATTTGATTGAGAATATTAAGAAAGCGTGCAAGAGAAAGCCGCTTTCTATCTGGTAGAGAAATTTACGGAAGGGGAAGATACCGATGAGCAGATTTATCATTCCAAAAGACTATCAGCCCAAACTGGGACTTTATGAAACACAGAAAGCCATTGAGGTAATCAAGCAAAACTTTGTGGAGAACCTGACCGGTGCACTCAACCTGCGTCGGGTGACCGCACCGCTGTTTGTAGAGAGCAGAACCGGACTCAATGATAATTTGAGTGGGGTTGAGCGTGCGGTGGCGTTCGATATTCCGGATGCAGACACCGATGCGCAGGTGGTACACTCTCTTGCAAAGTGGAAGAGAATGGCACTTGGCAAGTATGAGTTCCCGATTGGGGAAGGGCTTTATACCGATATGAATGCCATCCGCAGAGATGAGGAGCTTTCCAACCTCCATTCGGTGTATGTGGACCAATGGGACTGGTGTAAGGTGATTTCCAGAGAGGACCGGAATCGTGCTTATCTGGAAGAAACTGTCCGTGGCATCGTAAATGCGGTTTGCGATACCCTGGATGCGCTCAAGGCACAGTTCCCGCAGGTAAAAACACAGCTTTCCCGCGAGGTGCATTTTGTTACCACGCAGGAATTGGAGGACCGCTATCCGGGTATGACTGCCAAGGAGCGGGAAACTGCTTGTACCAAGGAGCATAAGACGGTATTTATTATGCAAATCGGGGATGTACTCAATTCCGGTGAGAAGCACGATATGCGGGCACCCGACTACGATGACTGGAAACTCAACGGCGATATTATGTTCTGGGATGATGTGCTGGAGCTTGCCATTGAAATTTCGTCCATGGGCATTCGGGTAGATGAAAAGTCCTTGAGTGAACAGCTGACCAAAGCGGGCTGTGATGACAGACGGGAGCTGCCTTTCCACAAGGCATTGCTTGCAGGAAAACTGCCCCTGACCATGGGCGGCGGCATCGGCCAATCCAGACTTTGTATGTTGCTTTTGGGCAAGGCGCATATTGGTGAGGTTCAGGTTTCTGTCTGGGATGAAAAAACCATCGAAAATTGTAAAAATCATCAGATTCAACTTCTGTAATTAAGAAACGGGGAGAACACTTATGAAAACTGATATTGAGATTGCACAAGCTGCCAAAATGGAACCCATTGGAACCATTGCGGAAAAAATAGGCATTTCGAAAGATGATTTGGAATACTATGGAAAATATAAAGCAAAGCTGGGTGCTGATGTGGCTGAGAAATTTGCCAATCAGCCCGACGGCAAGCTGATTCTGGTTACCGCCATCAACCCCACCCCTGCAGGAGAGGGAAAGACTACCGTGACGGTTGGTTTGGGACAGGCAATGGCGAAGATCGGAAAGTCTGCTATCATTGCGCTCAGAGAACCGTCCATGGGGCCTGTAATGGGCGTCAAGGGCGGCGCGGCAGGCGGTGGTTATTCGCAGGTGGTGCCCATGGAGGACATCAATCTGCACTTTACCGGAGATATGCACGCCATCACTGCGGCAAACAATCTCTTATCTGCTGCCATTGATAACCACATCCATCAGGGCAACGCCCTCCAAATTGATAGCCGCCGGATTACCTGGAAGCGTTGTTTGGATATGAATGACCGTGCCCTCCGTCAGGTGGTGGTCGGTCTTGGGGGCAAGGCAAACGGCTTTGTGCGGGAAGATGGATTTATGATTACTGTTGCCAGTGAGATTATGGCAATTCTGTGTCTTGCAAGTGACATGGATGATTTGAAAGAACGTCTTGGAAGAATCGTCATTGGTTATAACTATGAGGGAAAACCCGTCCGTGCCGGAGAATTGCAGGTTGCAAATGCTATGGCATTGCTGCTCCATGATGCCATCAAACCCAATCTGGTGCAGACCTTGGAAAACACCCCCTGCTTGATGCACGGCGGACCTTTTGCAAATATTGCCCACGGTTGTAACTCGGTACAAGCAACCAAATTGGGACTGAAGATTGCCGATTACTGCATCACCGAGGCGGGATTTGGTTCCGACCTTGGTGCAGAAAAGTTTTTTGATATCAAGTGTCGCTACGGTGGCTTAAAGCCCAGTCTGGTGGTTCTGGTGGCTACGGTGCGTGCCCTCAAGTATAACGGCGGTGTTGCCAAAGCCGACCTGAATCAGGAGAATGTGGAGGCTTTGAAAAAGGGTATTGTGAATCTGGGTGCCCATATTGATAATATGCAGAAGTACGGCTTGCCGGTGGTGGTAGCCATGAATCGGTTCCATACCGACACCGATGCAGAACTTGCTGTGATTGAAGCATTTTGTAAGGAAAAGGGTGTTCAGGTTTCCCTGTGTGAAGTCTTTGCCAAAGGCGGCGAGGGCGGTATGGACCTTGCCAATAAAGTGGTTGCTCAAATCGCAGAGAAGGATGGCAGTGAGTGCTTTGCACCCATCTATGATGCGGCACTTCCCATCAAAGAAAAAATTGCTGCCATTGCAAAAAATATCTATGGCGCAGATGGGGTGAATTACACACCTCGGGCGGAGCGGGAAATCAAAGAATTGACCGAGTACGGATTTGATAAGATTCCGGTTTGTATGGCAAAGACCCAGTATTCTTTGTCCGATGACCCCAAACTGTTAGGTAAACCTGAGGGCTTCCAAATTACCGTGCGGGAGGTTCGGGTTTCTGCCGGTGCCGGTTTTGTGGTGGCACTGACCGGAGATGTAATGACCATGCCGGGTCTGCCGAAGGAGCCGGCGGCAAACAAGATGGATATTGACAAGGACGGCAAAATTGTCGGCTTGTTCTAAGACTGTGACAACGAGAGGATGAACCAAGGTGTTTCTTGCAGATAATTATGATATTGCGGTAATTGGCGGCGGGCACGCCGGCGTAGAGGCGGCATTTGCCGCAGCACGTCTGGGGATGAAAACCTGCCTGTTTGCCATCTCCTTAGACAGCATTGCCAATCTGCCCTGCAATCCCAGCATCGGCGGAACCGCCAAGGGACATCTGGTGCGGGAAATTGACGCGCTGGGGGGCGAGATGGGAAAGGCGGCAGATGCCACCTTTATCCAGTCCCGGATTCTCAATCGGGGCAAAGGCCCTGCAGTTCATTCTCTTCGTGCCCAGATTGACCGCCGTGCGTATCAGAATGAGATGAAGCACCGACTGGAGCTACAAGAAAATCTGGACGTCCGTCAGGCGGAAATCGTGGATATTACCTTAAATGAAGATGGTTCGGTCCGCTCGGTGATTGCCCGCAGCGGCGCAGAGTATTGTTGCAAGGCGGCAATTATCTGCACAGGAACCTATCTCAAATCCCGTATCATTATCGGCGAATTCAGTATGGAAAGCGGTCCTGACGGGGTATTCCCCGCCAATGCGCTGTCTGAAAATTTGAGCAAGATTGGAGTGGAGTTGGTTCGGTTTAAGACCGGAACGCCCTCCCGTATCAATCGCAGAAGCATTGACTTTTCCAAACTGGAGGAGCAACAAGGGGATGAGGAGATCACCCCGTTTTCCTTTGAAACCAAGGGAGAACTGAAGAATCAGGTTTCTTGTCATATGACCTATACCACAGCAGAAACCAAGAAAATCATTCAGGAAAATCTGCATCGTTCCCCGTTGTATGGTGGGGATATCAAGGGTATCGGCCCCAGATATTGCCCATCCATTGAGGATAAAATTGTCCGTTTTCAGGACAAGGAGCGGCATCAGTTGTTTATTGATCCCATGGGTCTTGATACGGAAGAAATGTATCTGCAAGGGTTTTCCAGCAGTATGCCGGAGGATGTGCAGCTTGCTATGATTCATTCTCTGCCGGGGTTTGAACACGCACAGGTGATGCGGAACGCTTACGCCATTGAATATGATTGTGCAAATCCTTTGCAACTGGATGCAAGCTTGGAATTTAAAAAGATTCCGGGACTCTATGGCGCAGGACAGTTCAACGGCACTTCCGGCTATGAGGAGGCGGCGGCACAAGGCTTGATGGCAGGCATCAATGCCTCCCGCAAGCTACTTAGCAAAGACCCTGTGGTGATTGATCGCTCGGAGGCATACATCGGTGCGCTGATTGATGACCTTGTGACCAAAGGAACCAATGAGCCTTACCGAATGATGACCTCACGCTCGGAGTATCGGCTGCTTTTAAGACAAGACAATGCAGACCTGCGTTTGACTCCGCTGGGTTATGAGATTGGATTGATTTCTCAAGAACGCTATGATACATTCTTAGAGAAAAAACAGCAAATAGAAGAAGAAATCAAGCGGCTGGAGGAGTTGATTTTCCCGCCCTCTGAGGAACTGAACACGTATCTGGTGTCGGTAGAGAGTAGTCCCTTAAAAACCGGTGCCAGAGCGGCGGAGCTTTTGAAACGACCGCAGGTTACTTATGAGGGACTATCGCCCTTTGACAAGGAACGCCCCACGATTTCCAAAGAGGTTTGGGAACAAGCAGAAATCAGCCTGAAGTATGAGGGTTACATCAAACGCCAGATGATACAGGCAGAACAGTTTAAGAAGTTGGAATCCAGACAGATTCCCGATGGCATCGACTATCTGAGTATCGACGGACTTCGCTTGGAAGCTCGTCAAAAGTTGGATAAAATTCGGCCCAAGTCCTTGGGGCAGGCATCCCGTATCTCGGGGGTGTCGCCGGCGGACATTGCGGTTTTGATGATATATCTGAAAGCTTAGAGGAGGAATACCATGAAAGCAAGAGCGGCGATTCTGATACTGCTGCTTGTGGCAATGGCATTTTCAGGATGCGGAAATCCCGGAACAGCCAGCTCACAAGGAACCAACATTGTCAAAAAAGCAGAACCCCAAAAGGGGGACGACTCCAATGCTAAGAACTTTGAAGTGCATCTGGATGAGCGAACCGAAGATACCAAATATGCCTACTGGAAGGACGATATTTCCTTTGTGGATACCGTCACCGGAAAGCATATCTCCATTGGAATGAATCGGGACAAGATTCAGGGGATTATTGGCGAGCCTATGAACGAAGATAATGGCTATTGTATTTATGATGGGTTGGTTGTGCAATATAATGAGGAAGACAATGCGATTGCGATGCTTGTTTCTGCCGGAATGTTCCAGAGTAAGGAACAGGGAACCCGCTTTAAGACCAGCCGTGGGGTGGGCATCTTCACCACCCGGGAAGATTTTATGAAAGCGTATGGGGAGTCATATACCGAGGGTGAAACCGAAACCACCCGAGAGGGGAATCTGGTCATCAAAAGGCTCAGCAATGCGGTACGCTATTTCGTGGTTGACGGACAAAAAGTGGAATTCCTTGGCACCGAACTCACCGAGGAAATGAAAAATACCTACACCGGAAAACTCTATATGCAGGATTTTATGTTTGAACACGAATCCAATCAGGTAACCACCATTCGGGTTATCCACGTGGACGAAACCGAAAAATAAACAACACAGGGAACCGTCCCCTGTGCTGAAGAACGCAATAAAAAACGCTACCGGATGGTAGCGTTTTTGTGTTTGAAAACTATTTCACAATATTTGCGATATCCTCTTTAACCAATTCTGCAAGCTTTTGGGCATCTGCCTGGGTGTCACCCTTGAGGAGGCAGTAAAGCTTGATTTTTGGTTCGGTACCGGAGGGGCGGACGATGAAGTTGTTGTCATCCTCAAGCTCCAGATAAATTACATTGGAGGGAGGAAGCAGAATCTTTTCGGTCTTTCCGGTAGCAAGCTGGGTGCGGAGTGAGGACTGGTAGTCACGCATTGCCAGAACCTTCTTGCCGGCAACCGATGCGGGCGGGTTGTTTCTCAAGGTTTCCATAATGGTCTTGATTTTTTCCAGTCCCTCAATGCCCTCCAAGGTAACGGATTCTACCTGTTCCTTGTAGTAGCCATATTTTTGATAGATGGCATCCATCTGTTTCAGGATGGAGCTTCCCTTTTCCTGATAATAAAGTGCCATTTCCGCAATCAGCATCGTGGCAACCACGGCATCCTTGTCACGGGCATAAGTGCCTTTCAGGTAGCCGTAGCTTTCTTCAAAACCAAAGATATAGGTGCCAATACCGGTTTCCTCGGATTCCTTGATTTTTTCGCCAATGAACTTAAAGCCGGTCAGGACTTCCTTCATTTCCACGCCATAAGCATTGCAGATGGCTTGAATCAGGTTGGTGGTGACAATGGTCTTCACCACATAGCCGTCCTTGGGCAGTTCCCCACGCTCTTCTAAAGAGGAGAGGATATATTCAGTAAGGAGTGCGCCTACCTGATTTCCGGTAAAGGGGATATAGTCCCCATCTTCATCACGAACCAGAATACCTACGCGGTCTGCGTCGGGGTCGGTACCCACAATCAGGTCTGCACCGCATTCTTTGGCATAGCCGATAGCAAGAGTGAATCCTTCTTTGTTCTCAGGGTTGGGGGATGCCACGGTGGGGAAATCACCGTCGGGGAGCTCCTGCTCCTTAACGATGGTCACGTTGTCAAATCCCATCTGTTTCAGAATTTTCCGCACCGGTTTGTTGCCGGAACCGTGGAAGGGGGTGTAAACGAATTTTAGGGAATGCCCCTTTTCTTTGGCAAGCTCGGGATTGATGGACTGGGCTTTTACAAAGTCCAGATAGACATCCTCAACCTCGTCCCCAATCAGTTCAATCCGTCCGTCTGCCACAGCCTGATCAAAATCACAATGCTTGACACCGGTGAACAAATCGGTCTTTTCGATTTCTTCCAGAACAATGGAGGCAAGCTCCGGATTCAGCTGTGCACCGTCAGCACCATAAACTTTGTAGCCGTTATACTTTGCGGGGTTGTGGCTTGCGGTAACTGCGATTCCGGCGGTGGCGTTTTTGTAACGCACCGAGAAAGAAAGCTCCGGAACCGGTTTCAGCTCCTTGAACAAGGAAACCGAAATTCCATTGGCAGCCAGGACGCAGGCAGCCTCTTTGGCAAAGGTGTCGGACTGATGGCGGCTGTCATAGGCGATAACCACACGCAAATCCGCATCCTTGGGGTTGGTTTTGATGAGCTGATTGGCAAGACCTTGGGTTGCCTGACCCACCACATAGTTGTTCATCCGGTTAGGACCTGCGCCGATTACGCCACGCAGACCGGCAGTACCAAATTCCAAGGAACGGTAAAAGCGGTCCTTGATTTCTGCATCGTTATTTTGAATGGCGTTGAGCTCTGCCTTGGTAGCCTCATCGGCAGCATCCAGCCAACGCTGATATTCCTGTAAGTAGTTCATAAGGTAAATGCCCTCCTATATCGCTATTATTTTCCAGCAGTAATGTTATTATACTATGGAATTTATCTAATTACAACCCTTAGAGGGAAAGAAATTTGTCTTATTTTTTTCTTTTTTTTGGTTGCTTTTGTCAATTTCTTTTGTTATCATAAAATTAGAATTTTCGAAAGAGGGGCGGATGAGATGAAAATCGGAATTGGTAGCGATCACGGTGGCGTCAATCACAAGGCGGCAATCATCAAACATTTGAGCGACAAGGGAATCGAGGTTATTGATTATGGTACCCAGCCGGAGGTTCCGGCAGATTATCCCGATGTGGCAGAAACGGTTTGCAAAGGCTATCTTAAAGGAGAGTTTGATTTGGGCATCTTGGTTTGCGGCACCGGAATCGGAATGAGTATCGCGGCAAACAAGGTGAAAGGCATTCGTGCCGCCCATGTGACCGACTGTTACAGTGCGCGGATGAGCAGAGAACATAACAACGCACAAATCCTCTGTCTGGGTGAGAGAATCACCGGTATTGATTTGGCATTGGAGATTGTGGATGCTTACCTCAGGGCAGAACATCAGGGGGGCAGACATGCCCGTCGGGTGGAAAAAATCATGAATTTGGAAGATTAAATCGAAAAAAATAGGAAAATCCTTGCAGATTTTCCAACTATGTGTTATAATATTCACAATGAGCATTTTTGCAGAGATGAAAGGAGAGTAATGTAATGAAGTACTCAAGCGAAGTTGAAAATATGTGCCCGCTTGCCAAGGGTGCATATCACGGTCCTGCTCCCATTCCTCAGGAAGGTAAATGGACCCAAGTAAAAGAAATTAAAGAAATTTCCGGTCTGACCCACGGTATCGGCTGGTGTGCTCCTCAGCAGGGTACCTGTAAGCTGACTTTGAATGTCAAAGAGGGTATCATTCAGGAAGCATTGGTGGAAACCATTGGTTGTAGCGGTATGACCCACTCTGCGGCTATGGCATCTGAGATTCTGGTAGGCAAGACCCTGCTGGAAGCCCTCAACACCGACCTGGTGTGTGATGCAATCAACACCGCAATGCGTGAGTTGTTCCTGCAGATTGTATATGGTCGTACCCAGACTGCTTTCTCCGAAGACGGTCTGCCCATCGGTGCAGGTCTTGAGGACCTTGGTAAGGGTCTGAGATCTCAGGTTGGTACCACCTACGCAACGCTGGAAAAGGGTCCCCGTTATCTGGAACTGGCTGAAGGTTACATCACCAAAGTTGCAGTGGATAAGGACAACCAGATTACCGGTTACAAGTTCGTACACCTTGGCAAGATGATGGAAATGATCGGCAAGGGTATGGATGCAAACGAGGCTCTGGAAAAAGCCAGCGGCCAGTACGGTAGAGTAGACGATGCGGCAAAACTGATTGACCCGCGTCACGAATAAGATAGGAGGTATAGGAAATGGCTTTATTTGAAAGTTACGAGAGAAGAATTGACCAAATCAATGCAGAGCTCGCAAAGCACGGCATCGCTTCTTTGGAAGAGGCAAAGCAGATCTGTGACGATAAGGGCATTGATGTATACAATATGGTAAAAGGCATTCAGCCTATCTGTTTCGAGAATGCTTGCTGGGCATACATCGTAGGTGCGGCAATCGCAATCAAGGACGGTGTTACCAACGCAGCAGACGCTGCTGAAAAAATCGGTCTGGGCCTGCAGTCCTTCTGTATCCCCGGTTCCGTTGCAGATGACAGAAAAGTTGGTCTGGGCCACGGTAATCTGGGCGCAAGACTGCTGAGAGAAGAAACCAAGTGTTTCGCATTCCTGGCAGGTCACGAGTCCTTTGCAGCAGCAGAGGGTGCAATCGGTTTGGCAAAGAGTGCCAACAGAGCAAGAAAAGAAGATTTGCGCGTTATCCTGAACGGTCTTGGTAAAGACGCTGCACAGATTATCTCCAGAATCAACGGCTTTACTTATGTACAAACCCAGTTTGACTACTTCACCGGCGAGGTAAAGGTAGTAAAAGAAATTGCTTACTCCGAGGGTGAAAGAGCAAAGGTACGTTGCTACGGTTCTGACGATGTTCGTGAGGGCGTTGCAATTATGCATCTGGAAGGTGTTGACGTTTCCATCACCGGTAACTCCACCAACCCCACCAGATTCCAGCACCCCGTTGCAGGTACCTACAAGAAGGAATGTATCGAGCAGGGCAAGAAGTACTTCTCCGTTGCATCCGGCGGTGGTACCGGTAGAACTCTGCATCCTGACAATATGGCAGCAGGTCCTGCTTCCTATGGTATGACTGATACTATGGGTCGTATGCACTCTGATGCACAGTTTGCAGGTTCTTCATCCGTTCCCGCTCACGTAGAGATGATGGGACTCATTGGCGCAGGTAACAACCCCATGGTTGGTATGACCGTTGCTGTTGCAGTTGCAGTAGAAGAAGCAATGAAGAAATAAGGAATTAACAACCAAAAAGGACTTGAGCATTGCTCAAGTCCTTTTTTACGGGTTGCGGAAAAAATCCACGAAGAGCCATATCATCCAAAAGATGCCGCAGATGCCGAAAAAGGAATAGAGATTTGCAACCAAAGAACGGAAACCAAGCAGGGAGAAAGGAAAGGAAACCAAGCAGAAAATGGCAGCACCTTTTGCCCGTTGCTTTAAGGTGGTCAGTTTGAAATGGGAAAGGAACCCAAAGCCTTGGGAAACGGCGGTGGTACAGATTGCCATCAAGAGAATGGCAGTATAAAGATTCTTCTGTGTTTTTCCTGAAAGGGCGGCAAGCTTTAAAAGGGGAATTTGGGTATCCTTGAGAATTTCAAAATACACCGATTGACAGAGCCAGATGACAAAGATAAGAAGACCCAAAACCGCCCCGCCGAGGATGGAGGCGACACGGATGCCCTTGGGGGTGATCCGTGTTTGCAAAGGCACCAGAACCGGTGCGGCGGAAATGGTGTTGTAGCTCACATAACAGATGGCAGAGGCAAAGGTTCCCTTGGTAATCCCCCGTAGAGAGAATACAGGAACGGAGTCAAACAACATAGCATCGACACAGAGCCAGAGAATGCCGATTACCATACAAGGAACCAAAACCGCGTTGAGTGCAACAATACCCTTCAGGTCAAAGGAGAGAACCACAAAGCAGAAGAGGAGCAGGAAAAGACTTCCTAAAAAATCAGGCAGGAGATAGCTTTGGTTCAGCAATGCGCCGCAGCCGGCGAGCATGGTGAAAAAGCCGCAGAACAGATAAAACAGCAAAAAGTATTTCATATAAGGAAAGAACCTGCCCGCAACGGAGGAAAGGTAGGAATCGCAGTCGAAAAGATTCCAACGATAGGCACGGCGAAGAATCAGATAGCAGACAGCAATCAGTAGGCAGGTGGCAAGCACTACCCCCCGATGATCGGTCAAGGAGGGAAAGTTAAAGAATTCCATAATCTCCCGCCCGGATGCGAAGCCGGCACCGATGACCAGACCAATATAGACAAAGGCAAGACTGAGTCCTTGTTTCAAGTTGCCACCCCCTTTCTTTCATTTATATAAAAAAGGGGAAAGAAGATGCATAGAAAATTTGTTGACAAAAAGGGAAAAAACAAGTAAAATGAGAAAGTCGAAAAAAATGTAAAAATTTTTAATTTTTTCAGAAAAAAACATTGACAAACCCTTTGAAATGTGATAAAGTGTTTATACCTCTGTGAAGAGGCTTTATTTGTGTGAATAAAAGAATCGTTGTAATTCCGTGGCTTTTTGCGGGAAACGGTCTTTGAATTTGGATGAACGAGGTGAAAGAAATGCAAACCAAAATTACATTGGCATGTACTGAGTGCAAGCAGAGAAACTACGACACCACCAAAAACAAGCAGAACTGTCCTGACAGACTGGAAATGAACAAGTACTGCAGATTCTGCAGAAAGCATACTGTGCACAAGGAAACTAAATAAATTCCCAAACGAGCGCAGCAGTTTTGTTGTAAGGAGTGTTGATTTATGGAACAGACCAAGAAGAATATCTTTGCCAAAATCGCAAATTATTTTAAGGAAGTCAAATCAGAACTGAAAAAGGTTGTATGGCCGAGCTTTGCAAAGGTTCGTAAGAACACCTTGGTTGTAATTCTTTATGTTTTGATTGTGGGCCTGGTTATCTGGGCAATGGACTTGCTCTTTACTTGGGGCATGGCATTCTTTATCAATCGATAATAGGAGGGAAGGGATTCGTTCCCCTATATGATGGCAAACGCAAAATGGTATGTGGCACACACTTATTCTGGCTATGAGAATAAGGTGATGACTGATATTCAAAAAACTGTAGAAAACCGGAATATGCATGATATCATTCAGGAAATCCGGGTTCCTATGGAAGAGGTTATCGAGATTAAGGATAACCAAAAAAAGGTGGTTGAGCGCAAAATTTACCCCGGCTATGTCATGGTCAAGATGATTATGACCGACGAAAGCTGGTATGTTGTGCGTAACACCAGAGGTGTTACCGGTTTTGTCGGCCCCGGTTCCAGCCCCGTTCCACTCTCTGATGCGGAAGTGGCAAATATGGGACTTGAGCATACCACCATTGAACTCGACTTTGTAGTCGGGGACAATATCAGAGTCAAGTATGGTCCCTTGGAAGGCTTTGTTGGTGAAATCACCGAGATTCTTCTGGACAAGAAAAAGATTCGTACCAAGGTTTCTATGTTCGGTCGTGATACCGATGTAGAGCTGGAGTTCAATCAGGTAGAGGCTCTGGTATAAGATTTTGTTACCCACACGGATGATTCCGTTTTTATATTCCGGCGGTATTCCGTCGGTCTGTGGGAGGGAGACTGCATCAGCAGAACCCCGATAATACCACGTTTGTGAAACAAGGAGGTGTATTCGAAATGGCACAGAAAATCACAGGTTACATTAAATTGCAGATTCCGGCAGGTAAAGCTACTCCGGCACCCCCTGTTGGTCCCGCTTTGGGTCAGCACGGTGTAAACATCATGGATTTCACCAAGCAGTTTAATGAAAAGACACAGAAGGATGCAGGTCTGATCATTCCGGTTGTTATTACCGTATATCAGGACAGATCTTTCAGCTTTATTACTAAGACCCCGCCGGCTCCTGTTTTGATTAAGAAAGCTTGCAAAATTGAGAGCGGTTCCGGTGTTCCCAACAAGAACAAGGTTGCAGAACTGAAGAAGGCTGACCTGCAGGCAATCGCTGAGCAGAAAATGCCTGACCTGAACGCAGGTTCTTTGGAAGCTGCAATGTCTATGATTGCAGGTACTGCACGTTCCATGGGTATCACGGTCGAAGAGTAAGATTGAAAATAGTGGGAGGAATACCAAAGGGTATTCTGTGAAACCACCATAGGAGGATTTAACATTGAAGAAAGGTAAAAAGTATCAAGACAGCGTAAAGCTGATTGAAAAGGGTAAGATGTATGACCCCACAGAAGCGCTGGATCTGGTTTGCAAGACTGCTACTGCAAAGTTTGATGAAACTGTAGAGCTGCATGCAAAACTGGGCGTTGACTCTCGTCACGCTGACCAGCAGGTTCGTGGTGCAGTTGTACTGCCCAATGGTACCGGTAAAACCGTTCGTGTTCTGGTATTTGCCAGAGAGGGTAAAGCGGACGAGGCTAAGGCTGCCGGTGCAGATTATGTAGGTGCTGAGGAATTGGCACAGAAGATTCAGTCTGAGAACTGGTTTGAATTTGACGTTGTTGTTGCAACCCCCGATATGATGGGCGTTGTTGGTCGTATCGGTAGAATCCTGGGTCCGAAGGGCTTGATGCCTAACCCCAAGGCTGGTACCGTTACTCCCGATGTTGCAAAAGCAATTCAGGAAATCAAATCCGGTAAGATTGAGTATCGTCTGGATAAGAACAACATTATCCACTGTCCCATCGGTAAGGCTTCCTTCGGTGCTGAAAAGTTGGCTGACAACTTCAACGCATTGATGGGTGCAATCGTAAAGGCAAAACCGGCTGCTGCAAAAGGTCAGTATCTGCGTTCTGTTACCGTTGCATCTACCATGGGCCCCGGTATCAAAGTCAACACCAATAAGATTGACTAATTGAATCCGTAAAAAATCAAATTATATATAATTCCGCAGACAGCAGGTGGCAAATGCCGTAAATCCTGCCGAGGATGACTGATACAAGTAATTGTATTCTTATGTCCCTCGCTGCAAAGGTGAGGGACATTTTTTCATACCCGCGGAATCGAATGTCAGAAAGGAGGATGTTACATTGCCGAGTCAGAAAGTATTAGAAAACAAAAAGGCGATTGTTGCACAGCTTACAGAGAGATTCCAGAACGCCCAAGCCGGTGTTTTGGCAGACTACAGAGGACTTACCGTGGCGCAGGATACTGCTCTTCGTGTAAAGATGAGAGAAGCTGGTGTTGAGTACACCGTCCTGAAGAACAACCTGGTTCGTTTTGCTGCAAACGCAGCAGGTCTGGAAGAATTGGATTCCATTCTGCACGGTCCTACTGCTATTGCAACCAGTACTGACGATGTTGTTGCTCCGGCAAAGGTTCTGGTTGAATTCGCAAAAGAAAACGAAGCACTGGAACTCAAAGGCGGTTTCGTAGACGGTAAGGTAATCTCTTTGGAAGAGGTTAAGACCTACGCTGCTATCCCGTCTAAGGAAGTTCTCATCTCCAAGATGTTGGGCTCCTTGCAGTCCCCCATCAGCGCTCTTGCAAGAACCTTGCAGGCTATTGTTGATGAAGAGGCTGTTCCCGGACAGGCTGCTGCAAAAGAAGAGGCTGCTCCCGCTGAGGAAGCTGCCCCTGCTGAAGAAACACCTGTTGCTGAAGAGGCTCCTGCTGTTGAAGCAGCTGCTGAAGAAGCACCCGCTGCTGAAGAGGCTCCCGCTGAAGAAGCGCCTGCCGCTGAAGAAGCACCCGCTGACGCTGAGTAATTGCGTCAAAATCAATCTTCCTCAAGCGGCATAATGCCGAGAGGAAACAAACTAAGAAAATATTTTATAAAAAATGGAGGATATTAAAATGGCTGATATCACAAAGATTCTTGATGAAATCAAAGAACTGACCTTGTTGGAAGTAAATGATCTGGTTAAAGCTCTGGAAGAAGAGTTCGGCGTATCCGCTGCTGCACCCGTTATGGTTGCTGGCGCTGTTGCTGGTGGCGCTGCTGCTGCTGAAGAAAAGACCGAATTTGATGTAGTTCTGGCTGACGCTGGTGCTCAGAAGATTAAGGTAATTAAGGTAGTTAGAGAAATCACCGGCCTGGGTCTGGCTGAAGCTAAGGCTCTGGTTGATGGCGCTCCCAAGACCGTTAAGGAAGCTGCTGCTAAGGAAGAAGCTGAAGACATCAAGACCAAGCTCGAAGAGGTTGGCGCAAAGATCGAACTCAAATAAGTTTGTATCAACAAAAAGCCCGATGCGAATGCATCGGGCTTTTTTGTTTCTTTTGGAAGGTCAAACCGCTGAAAAATGTCTAAATATATTTACAAAACGCGAATTTTATGATAAACTATTTTGTTATCTGGAAGAGTTATTCACTGGGGGATGAAAGGGATATGAAGAGCAAAATAAGAGTTATGCAGTCAGCGGACAGCGCCGATGTTATTGCAATGATGAGAGTGTTTTATTCATCGCCGGCGGTGTTGAGCAATGGCTCAGAAGAAATTTTTTCTAATGATGTGAAAAATTGCGTAAACGGCAATCCCTATTTGGAAGGTTATATCATGGAAGATTCCGACAATATACAGGGTTATGCCATGATTGCGAAAAGTTTTTCCACCGAATTTGGAAAGCCATGCATCTGGATTGAAGACTTATATATAAAGGAGGAATACAGGGGCTTGGGCCTTGGAAATCTGTTTATGGAATTTATCACAACAGAATATGAGGATTGCATTTTTCGGTTAGAGGTGGAAGAAGAAAACGAGAGAGCAATGAAACTGTATAAAAAATGCGGATTTGCGGTTTTGCCATATATGGAAATGAAAAAGTAACCGCACAATCATATTCCAATGTGCGTTGCATAGAACAAAAGAAACTGAAGGTGAGTTTTTGAAAAATGTTAATCAAAGTTTAAAGACATATCTTTTTATCATATTTGCGATGCTTGCACTGATTATGCCGGAACATATGTTTCGGTGTTTCGTTGGGCCGGGCGTTTTTACAGAAGAATATGTTACCACCGCATCCTACTTTTTCTCTATTGGTTGGGTTGCCTTTTTCGTTGTTCTTTGTGGATTTGTCCTGCCGAGAACCATCGGGAAAATTGTCTTTTTGGTCATAACCATTTGTTTTTCGGTTTTTTCGTTGGCGGAGTGTGTCTATTATAAGATCTTTGAGCAGTTTTTCTGGCTGAAAAGTATTGGAATGGCAGGTGAGGGCGCGGAGTATTTCGGCTATGCGGCAAAACTGATTGAGCCATGGATGATGTTTATTCTCGTTGCCACGGTTATGTTTATGTTGGCGGCACTTTTGACTTGGCAGGCTCCCAAACTCAACAAAAAGTATCGGGCGCTTTTGCTTGCTGTCACGGTGGTGATTCTTTTGGTGACCCATGGTTGTATGCAACCTGAGTTACACGGAGACGCTGCGGATGAATGGGATGTATGGCGAAAACCGAGAATTGTATATAAGAATTTTAACGATGTGAATAAATCTCTTGAAATTTCCGGCATTTATCAGTTCAGTTACTTGAATTTGTATACCTCGCTGTTTCCTCAAGGTCACAATCTTTCAAAGGATGACCGATATATGGCAGATGAGTATTTTACATTAAAAGGCGAGCCGGCCAAGAATCGGTATTCCGGTCTTCTGAAAGGAAAGAATGTGATAGCGGTTATGATGGAAAGCATCGATACATGGATGATTGATCAGGAAACCACGCCGACCCTACATAAAATGATGAAAAATGGTATCAGTTTTACAAACTATAATGCACCATTTTTCGGCATTGGTTTTACGTTTAGTTCTGAATTTGCCTTTAACACCGGATTTTTCACTCCGGTGACAGCAAGCAGTGCCTCTAATTTCAGCAAAAACACATTCCCGTATTCCCTTGCCCGCTTGTTCAAGGAGGCGGGCTATGAAACGAATTCCTTTCATTTTAACAGTCCGGAATTCTATAACCGCGGCATTATGCATAAGTCCTTTGGTTATGAAAAATACCATGCGGCTGCTGAATTTGGAATTGTCGGTGTAGAAGCGGAGTTGGACAGTAACTTAATAAAAAACGATGACCTTTATCAGAAAATGACGGAAAAAACGCCGTTTTTCAACTTTTTTATTACCTATTCGGCGCATCTCCCTTATCAGGGCGAAAGTGAAAAGTTAGACATTGCAAAGGAATACCGTCCCGATTTAATCAACGAAGAGGAAGACGTGGAGAAAAACAACGCAAAGATTCTTGCAGCTGACACCGATGAATTTTTTAGAATCTTGTTAGAACGGCTGGAAACAGACGGATTGCTTGATGATACGGTCATTGTGGCGTATACTGATCATTTTGCGTATGGCGTTTCAAGCGAGGAAAAGCTTAAGAAGTGGAAGGGAGATACCCGTTCCTATTGTGTTCCTGCGTTTATTTATAGCCCAAGCCTCAAAGCCAAAAAGGTAGCTAAGCCCATGATGACCATTGACTGGGCACCCACCATTGTCAATCTGTTTGACCTTTCCAAGGAAGCCAGATACTTAGGAACCGATGTGCTGGATTCTAAGGCTGAAGGGTTGGTATATTTTGAAACAGGCGCATGGCTGGATGAGAATATGCATTATATCCCAACAGAAAAAACTGACGACAATGAGGATTTGATTTATATTCAAAAACAAACCCAACGGGTGAAAAAGAATATTCAAATCAATGATATGGTTGTTTTGGGCGACTATTATAAGAATAAGTAAGGGAAATCATTGTATGGATATTACGGACCTTTTATAACAATCTGGCATCCCAATATGACCAACTGTATATTCATAAAACAGATATGGGAATTTCCAAAAGAAACAGGTTTTTATCAGCCCATTGTCATTGCAAAAAAGTAATAGTTTTTTATCCTGACTTGACACGAACCATACGGATATGTCGAATATTATCGAAAGGAGTTTTTATATGAAATCTATAAAAATTAATTCAAATGGAGTAAAGATGATAGCACATAGAGGTTTAAGCGGTATTGAAAGGGAAAATACATGCCCTGCATTTGTTGCTGCAGGCAACAGGAGTTATTTTGGCATAGAAACTGATGTGCATGTTACAAGGGATGGGAAATTTATAATTATCCATGATGAAACAACGGAAAGAATTTCTTTAGCGGAGTACAACATCAATGTAGAGGAAAGCGATTATTCAGAAGTCGAAAAAATTGTGCTTCCTGATTTGGATAACACAACAGACAGAAAAGATATAAGAATACCTCTTTTGAGTGAATATATCAAGATTTGCAAAAAATACGAAAAAACTTGCGTACTTGAAATAAAGAACCATTTTGAGGAGAAGTATATAGAAAAACTGATAGATGAAATCAAAGAATTAGAATATATTGACAATGTTATTTTTATTTCATTCGATTTTGAAAACTGTGTTAATGTAAGAAAATTTCTCCCTGAAAACGATGTTCAGTTCCTTACATCAAAGGAAATCACAAATGAATTGATAGAAAAATTATGCGCGAACAATCTTAACCTTGACATATATCATAAACAATTAACTGCAGAAAATATTGAATATTTACATTCAAAAGGAATCAAAGTTAACTGCTGGACTTGTGATGATAAAGAAGATGCAGAAAAATTAGTTTCTTACGGGGTAGACTTTATAACCAGCAATATACTGGAATAATCTTTTTGTTTCTAACATTATATAAACTTCACACCAAAAAAGGTTTGCATCTAAACCTTATGTGTCGCAATGTCGAAAGGAAATGATACTGTGAAAAAGAGATACATAAATATTGGTGTTTTGATTATTTGTGCTATTGTGGTTGTGTCGATATATCTTTATGATGTATTTTTGTTGGGCACGGTGTATACCGAAAAACTTTTAAAGGTGCTGTGTATACTTTGTTCTATTGTGTTGGTATTTGTGAGATCAAACAAACGCCTTCTTGAACAAAACTTTCAAACCTATAAAAGTGCATATGCACATATAATAGGAAATGCTTTTGGTGATAATCCAAACTTGAAAAGAATGTTGCTCCTTGGTATATATGACTATAATAACGAAAAGTATAAGCGTGGGATAAAACGGCTGTCGAAGCTTTGTCGGAAGGCATTTAAAAACGATGATGTTGTTCCGTGCATGATTTTTATTGCATTATCTTATGAGGACTCTGGTTATGTGGAAGAAGCAATTGAAATGTATAAAAAAGTACTAAAACTTTCTCCCCAAAACGCAATAGCAAATAATAATATTGCATTGCTGTATTCGTCTGAAGAAGACTTGGAAGCGGCATTTGAACATTACGAAAAAGCAATCGGAAGTAATCCACATTATGAGCAAGCATATTTAAATCGTGCACAGCTGTATCTTGAAAATTATAGACCTGATGAGGCGATTTTAGATGCAGAAAAAGTGCTTGATATTACTAATGATAGTAAAGAAGCAACACTTTTATTGTTGGT
Source organism: Clostridia bacterium (assembly GCA_017397725.1). Classification (GTDB taxonomy): domain Bacteria; phylum Bacillota; class Clostridia; order Monoglobales; family Monoglobaceae; genus Ructibacterium. The sequence goes on along the minus strand of JAFQIA010000028.1, from coordinate 167,952 downwards.
AGCTTATGACTTGAAAAGAGACGAGAAAAATGCAAAAAGGTACTATAACAAAGCACTGAATTTGGGATACGACGAAGAGGTGCTTGATGGAGAAATTGAATTTTATCGTGGAATGTACGAAGAAAACAAAGAGGAGAATTAAAAATCAAATATAATAGTTTGCCGGTAATAAATATTTACATATCGGGCAGGAAAATCTAGTATTCCTGCGGGTTCTAAAGAATTTTGTTCGAAAAAAAGCAGTGAAAAATTAAGGGAAAAATAGTAGGTCCTATTATTCACTGTTCGCCTGACTTGACACAAGTAAGAATTTTGTCGAATGATGTATTTGCAAAAACTACAAGTGATGTTATGAGAAAAAGTTTTTCTTAATTTATAACGGATGAGGAGTTAATATGAGTTTTAAAGAATTTGTATCAAAAGAAATCGCAAAGAAAAGTGGTTATATAATATTGCTGTTAATGGTCGCGGTATTATCGATGACAGTAATTTCAAAAATTGCAACATCACCTGAAAGTTATAAATCAACAATTCAATCAATTGATGAGAAAAAAGCAATTGTTATGGGTGTAACAGCAACGACTGCTGCAACCTCAACGGCTTTGGCTGCAATTCCGGGTGATGCAACCACACCTATTGCAAATCAGATTATGGAATTAAGTTCATATTTATTAATAGTTGTGTGTGCATTAGTTTTGGAAAAATCACTGCTCACTGTAATGGGATGCTTATCGTTTAATCTTTTAATACCAATATCTTGTGTTATGTTTGGACTTTATACTTTTATAAAAAAAAGAACATTAAAAATATTAGCACTTAAATTCATTGTTTTTGCATTAGTCATAGTTTCAATTATACCTTTTAGTATGAAGATAAGCGACATGATTTATGAAGCTAACCAATCAACAGTTGAACATGTGGTCACAGATTTAGAAGAAAGTGTTGTTGAGAATGGTGAAGAAGAAAAATATTGGATAGATAAAATGCTTGATAATATTAAAGATAATGTTTCTGATGTGGGAGAAAAAGCAAAACAAATATTAAATAGTTTCATTGATGCAATTGCGTTATTTATAATTACATATTGTGCTTTACCTATAATAATTGTTTTCTTTGTTATTTGGTTTATAAATTTCTTATTTAAAATAAATATTCCCATGCCTAATCTCAACACTAAACAGATAATAGCAAAACACGAGCAAAAAGCAAAAATAAAAATAGAAGAAAAAATTGAAACTGAAGAGAAAGAATTGATTAAGGCATAGAAAAAATCTCAAAATTCTCACAGGTTCTAATGGATCTTGTTCAAGGAAAAACCAAGTAGAAAATAGTAGGACCTATTGACCCGAGCGTATCACAATCGGGATGGTGAGATATAGTTTTATAAAAAGGGGGTGTCAGGGTGCTGCAAATCGAAGGAATGGTAGAGGAAGTCATTTATGAAAATCCGGAAAACGGGTATACTGTCTGCGATATTTCCAGCGGTGGGCAGTTGATTACCCTGACCGGATACATGCCCAACCTGACTGAGGGTGAAACCATTCTGGTTCACGGTCAGTGGGTCACCCATGTGGAATATGGGGATCAGTTCAAGGTGGAGTATTATGAACGCAAAATGCCTTCCACCGAAACGGAAATTGAAAAATATCTGGCATCCGGATTGCTTCCCGGCATCGGCAAAAGTACAGCCCGCAAGATTGTGGAACTGTTTGGGGCGGAGGCGCTGGACGTGATTGAGCACGAGCCGGACAGACTGTTGGTGATTTCAGGACTCAGCAAGAAAAAGGTGGATGCCATCTACAAAAAGTATGTGGAGCTCATCGGTGTGCGGGAAGTGGTGATGTTCTTCCAACGCTTTGGGATCTCTCCAGGCTCTGCGGTCAAGGCCTTTAAGCTGTTTGGTGCAGCCACCGTACAGATGGTCACCGAGAACCCCTATGTCTTGGCGGACAAGGTGGACGGCATCAGTTTTCAGACTGCGGACAGCATGGCAAAGGAGCTTGGGATCGACCAGAATTCCTTTGCACGGGTTTCTTCGGGCATCCGTTACTTGATGCAGCAAATCGGCTATCTTAACGGGCACACCTTTTTGCCGCGGAGCACCGTGGTGGGACAAGCAGCACAGTTTCTGGAGATCGAAAAGCTGGTGGCAGAAGAGGCTGTTGCCGAAATGCTTTTGAAAGAAGAATTGGTGCTCAATAATATGGGGGAATATGACGCCCTTTATCTCAGGCTGTTCTATGATGCAGAAAAGCAGGTGGCAGAGCGGATTTTGGAGATGTCCCAGCTTGTGTTTGACACCAATCATCAGGAGCTTCAGTCCTTGATTGAAGAGGTGGAAGAAGAAACCGGAATCCATCTTGCTGAGGCACAGATGGAGGCGGTGGAGGCAGTATTTGAAAATTCTGCCATGGTGATTACCGGTGGCCCCGGTACAGGAAAAACCACCATCATCAAAACCATCATTGCCCTGATGGAGCGTACCAACCGCAGGGTGATGCTGACCGCTCCCACAGGGCGGGCGGCAAAGCGGATGACCGAGCTTTGCGGCACCGAGGCAAAAACCATCCATCGTCTGCTCGAAATCACACCGGGTATTGATTCGGTGGGGACTCAGTTTGCCCGCAACAATCAAAACCCTCTGGAATGTGATGTGCTCATTATTGATGAGATGTCTATGGTGGATATTCTGTTGATGCACAGTTTGTTGGATGCTATTCCCCGAGGCACCCGCGTGGTTATGGTGGGGGACAGCGACCAGCTTCCCTCGGTAGGAGCGGGCAACGTCTTAAAAGACATCATTGACAGCGATGTACTGACCTGCATCCGCTTGACCGAGATTTTCCGTCAGGCACGGGAGAGTATGATTGTGGTTAATGCCCACCGCATCAACCGTGGGGAGATGCCTTTGCTCAATGACAAGGATAATGATTTCTTTCTGGTTACCCGTGAGGACCCGCTTTCTCTGCCCGACACCATTGCAGACCTTTGTGCAAGACGGCTCCCCAAGGCATATGGGCTGACCAACCTTTCCCAGGTACAGGTGCTTACCCCGACGAGAAAATCTCTGATAGGCGTGCAGAACCTCAATGCGGTGTTACAGGATGCCTTAAATCCCGCAAGCCCCGACAAGGCGGAAAAATTGACCCAACGATGCATTTTCCGTGTGGGGGACAAGGTGATGCAGATTAAGAATAACTACCAACTGGAATGGGAGCGCCTGTCCGATGGAGAAAAGGGACTGGGGATGTTCAACGGCGATGTGGGCTTTATCATCGACATTGACAATCGCAGTCAAAAGGTTTCGGTGGTGTTTGATGACAAGCTGGTGCATTATGATTTTCTGCTTTTGGATGAGTTGGAGCTTGCCTATGCCGTCACCGTACATAAAAGTCAGGGTAGTGAATTTGACGTGGTGGTGATGCCAATGTTTGAAACCCATCGGCTGTTGATGACCAGAAACCTGTTTTACACCGCCATTACCCGTGCTAAATCCTTGGTGGTTTTGGTGGGACAGGAAGAGTATATCAAGGCGTTTGTAGATAATGATAATATTCAGGGTCGGTTTTCCGGACTGAAAGATAAATTACAGATATTTTAGAGGAGAAAAAAGATGGAATACTTTGCAGCACCCTTGCAGAATTTAATCGAAGAATTTGAAAAGCTTCCCGGAATCGGGAGCAAGACGGCACAAAGACTGGCATTCTATGTGCTCAATCAACCCGTAGAAAAGGCGGAAAAATTTGCCCACGCCATTGTCCACGCCAAAAAATCCTTGTGCTATTGCAAGGAATGTCAAAATCTTTCGGACAAAGAGGTTTGTAATATTTGCGACAATCCCGGACGGGACAAAAGCGTGATTTGCGTGATGGAAAGTCCCAAAGATGTGTTGCAGATGGAGCGAACCAATGAGTTCAAAGGAGTCTACCATGTGCTCCACGGTGCCATTTCCCCTATGGATAATATCGGCCCTGATGATATCCGTATCAAGGAATTGGTTGCCCGTGTGACAAGTGGCGAGGTTCAGGAGGTCATTATGGCGACCAACCCCAATCTGGAGGGGGAAACCACTGCAATGTATATCTCAAAGCTGCTCAAACCCTTTGGGGTTAAGGTGACACGGATTGCCCACGGCGTACCCGTGGGGGGAGAATTGGAGTTTGCCGATGAAGTGACTCTTTCTAAGGCGATGCAATGGAGAGTAGAATTATAAGGAGGAAGTTTTATGAAAAAGAATTGGATTTCCGTAATTTTGGTAGGTGTGTTGCTCATCACCCTTTTGCCCACAACCGTAATGGCGGCAAAGCTGCCCAATCAGTTCTGGGGCATCAATGACAATTACGCTGCCGCAAAAGACAATGGTGATGATAACGGTATCATCCAATATGGAGAGGCGACCATCAATCTGCTTTCCGGCTTGGAGGAAACCCAGCAAATCAAAGAGATTCTGGCATCCCGCTATTATGATGTGGCAGATGCCTATGACCGCGCGGGGAATTTTCCCTCTGCGGCATACTACTATGAGCGTTACATTCCTTATGGAGAGTTTATGAACTGGACCGACGGGGTAAAGATTGCCAAGGCAAAGGCGGCACAGTACCGCCCTACCGTGCAAGCGTATACCAAGGCGGTACAACCGCAAAAGTATTACGGTTCCCGCAACGAACCGCAGTTTGGCACCCTGATGGGACAGATTTCCGAAACCAGTCAGGTACAGGAATCTATGGTTCTTTTGTATATCAACTTTGGAGATATGCCCAACGACTGGGACCATTTGATTCTCAAACAGGCAAGAGAGCGGAAGCAGGCGGTAGAGATTGCCTGGAACATTCAGGGCGAGGGAAGTGCCCTTTGGGGTATCCCAAGCCAAGGCTCCTATGTGAATGATTTCCTCAATGTCCTGAATCAGTATGCGGATGTACCTATGTATCTGCGTATCGGTGCAGAAATGAACATCTGGGGCGATAAGCCGGACCCACAGGCGTTCCAGACAGCATTCCGGTTCCTTGCGGATGCGGTCCATCAACGGACCCGTCACGTGGCAACAGTTTGGTCGGTGGCGCATGCCTCGGAGTGGAACACCAAAATGGAGGACTTTTATCCCGGAGATGCCTATGTGGATTGGGTGGGAATTTCCGCCTATTTGATTCGTCATTTCCAAGGTCAGGAATGGCCGGTGGATATGCGGTTTAATGAGGTTTGTTTTTCTGCCGGCGATGCGGCAGACCCTGTGATGGTGGTAAAAGAGGCAGTTGAAAAATTTGGTGACAGAAAGCCGATAATGCTTTCCGAGTGTGGCAGTGCCCACAAGACGGTGTCTATGGGCAGGGACAACACCGATTGGGCGGTGAACAACCTGAAGAGGATGTACTGGTTTGTGCCTATGGTGTATCCGCAAGTGAAGTTGATTGCTTATTTCAATACCTATGTAGCACCGGAAACCAATGACTATGCCCTGTCTCACAACAGCGCTATGCAAAGCGCATATCAAAGCCTGATTGGGGCACCGCATTTTATCCGGAATTATGGGGACAGTGCGAGCCAGACCTATCAGCCTGTCACCAATCATATGGTATTTGCGCAAAAGCAGACCCCGCTTTATACCTATCCCCATATTTTCGGGGATGACAAACCCACTGTGCGCTACAGTCTGGACGGAAACACCATCGGTCAGGCGGATGAGGCACCCTACCTGCTCAACTACAATTTCGCCAATACCTGGATTGGGGAACACACCCTTAAGGTGGAGGTTCTTTCCAAAGGAAGTGTGGTCACCGAGGCGAATTATACCCTGTGGGTTACCGAGAATATTCCGGTTGAAGTCAATGGCAAGGAGCTTATCAGCGACACCGTTGCCATGATGGAAAACGACAGAGTTTTGGTTCCCATGCGGACCATTTTTGAAACCTTGGGTGCGGTGGTCAGTTGGGATGATGCCACCCAGACTGCAAAGGCAGTCAAGGGCGGTGTGACCTTGGAGATTACCATTGACCAAAAGGAACTGCGAAAGAATGGCACGGTGATTGTGTTAGACACCCCTGCCCGCATTATCAACGGCAGAACCATGGTTCCTGTCCGTGCGGTCAGCGAGGCATTGCAGGCAAAGGTGAACTGGGTAGAGGCAGAAAACAAGGTGACTGTGACGACCGATTAAGGAGAAACTATGCAGAAGAATGAGATTTACGAGGTGGAAATCACCGGTATGACTGAGGAGGGCGACGGCGTCGGCAGAATCGACGGCGTGGCGGTTTTTGTGCCTCATACCATTGTAGGTGAAAAGGTGCAGGTGCTGATTGTCAAGGTGTTGAAAAATTATGCCTACGGAAAGCTGCTGGAGGTGCAAAAACCCTCCTTTGGCAGAAGAAAGGCGGAGTGCCCTCATTTTTATCAATGCGGCGGTTGTCAGCTCTGGCATATGGACACCGAAACCGAGCTTGCCTACAAACGACAAAAGGTCACCGATTGTCTGCGTCGTATTGGAAAGCTGGATATAGATGCCGAGCCGGTGGAGATGCCATCGGAGGAAGTCCGTTATCGCAACAAGGCGCAATTTCCTGTTACCCCTGAGGGGATGGGACTTTATCGCAGAAACAGCCATAACGTGATTCCGGTAGAGGACTGCCTGATACAAGGAAAGTGGAATCAGGAAATCCTGAAAGCGGTGACAGACTGGATGGAGGAATTTTCTGTTCCGGCTTATGAGGAAAGCACCCACAGCGGCTTGGTGCGGCATATTTATACCCGAAACGGCGAAAGTGGGATTCTGGTGACCTTGGTCACCGCTGAGAAAAACATTCCCCATAGGCAGGAATTGATTGACCGTCTGCGGGGCCTCAGCCTGCCCATTGCGGGGATTGTCCAGAATGTCAATGAAAAGCCTACCAATGTGGTGCTGGGCTATGAAAATCATACCCTTTGGGGGGATGGATGTTTAACTGACAGTATCGGCAAGGTGAAGTTTCAGATTTCGCCTCTTTCGTTTTATCAGGTGAACCCCAAGGCAACCTTGCGGCTCTATGAGCTTGCCAAGGAGTTTGCCGACCTTAGCGGCAAAGAGGTGCTGTGGGATTTGTATTGCGGAATCGGCACCATTGGACTTTTTATGGCAGACAAAGCCAAAAAGGTGGTAGGGGTTGAGGTGGTTCCCGATGCGATTGAAAACGCCAAGGCCAATGCCCGCCTGAACGGAATCGACAATGCTGAATTTTACTGTGGCAAGGCAGAATCCCTTGCACCCCGTCTGGTGCAGAATGGGGAAAAACCCGACGTAGTGATTTTAGACCCGCCCAGAAAAGGGTGCGAGGAATCCTTGCTAAAGACGGTCACTCAGGTAAAACCCAAGCGGATTGTTTATGTTTCCTGTAAGCCATCGACTCTGGCGCGGGATTTGAAGTATCTGACCGAACACGGCTACAGCGTAAAGCCGGTGGTTCCGGTCAATATGTTCCCAAAAACTTCGCATGTGGAAACTGTTACACTTTTAGTAAAAGAAAAAGGCTGTCCGTAGGACAGCCTTTTCTTTGGAAATTGGGGATTTTGCATTGACAAGAGGGGGGTAAATATTGTAAAATAAAAACGATAAAATACTGTCTTTTTGTGGACAGTTTTGGCAAGAGGAGTAATACAATGATTTATGAAGCAATTGACAAGCTGGTATCTTACGGCGTGTTGACCGGATTGATAGATGATGCGGATAGATTTTATGTGAGAAACCGGCTTTTGACCAAGTTACACTTGGATAGTTATGAAGAAACCGGCGCGGAATGTTCTGGTGCGGAAGAACTGGATGAGATTCTGACTGCCATCACCGACTATGCGGCAGAAAACGGGATGCTGGAAAACAACAGCGTGGTGTATCGGGATATCTTTGATACCGAGATCATGGAAACCCTGACCCCGTTTCCCTCCACAGTGATTCAAAAGTTCAGAGAACTTTATCAGGAGTCCCCCAAGGCGGCGACGGATTATTTCTACAAGCTGTCTCAGGACAACAACTACATACGCAGAGGAAGAATCCAAAAAGATATCAAATGGTTATCCGAATCCGCCTACGGCGAGATGGAAATCACCATTAATCGCTCCAAACCGGAGAAAGACCCCAAAGCGATTGCGGCGGCAAAACTGCAAAAGCAGTCTTCTTACCCCAAATGTCAGCTTTGCGTAGAGAACGAGGGCTATGGCGGAAGAGTGAATCACCCTGCCAGACAGAATCACCGGATTATTCCCATTGATATCTGCGGACAAAAATGGGGATTTCAGTATTCTCCCTATGTGTATTACAACGAACATTGTATCGTGTTTAATCAAGAGCATCTGCCCATGGTGATTGATAAAAGTGCGTTTTCCAAGCTTTTGAGCTTTGTGAAGAATTTCCCTCATTACATCATTGGTTCCAATGCGGATTTGCCCATTGTGGGTGGTTCCATTCTCTCTCATGAGCATTTTCAGGGTGGCAACCACCGCTTTGCAATGCAGAAAGCAGAGAGTGAAAAGTTTTACACCATTCCCGGCTTTGAGGATGTGTCTGTCAGCCGTGTGAAATGGCCTATGTCGGTGCTTCGGTTAAAGGGCAGCGATGAAGAACAAATCGTGGAACTTTCTGACCGGATTTTGAAGAGCTGGAGAGCCTATACTGATGAAAGTGCTTTTATCTACGCCGAAACCGATGGGGAGCCTCACAACACCATTACTCCCATTGCAGCAATGGAAAATGGCGAATTTGTGATGGATTTGGTATTGAGAAACAATATCACCACCGAGGAGCATCCTCTTGGGGTGTATCATCCTCACGCAGAGCTGCATCACATCAAAAAGGAGAACATCGGCTTGATTGAGGTTATGGGCCTTGCGGTGCTTCCCTCCCGTCTGGTGGAAGAATTAGATGCAGTTGCCGATGCCTTGGTCAGCGGTGCGGATATGGGCTTGAATGAAAAAACTGCCTCCCACAAGGATTGGGCAGAAGCAATCAAGAAAGCGTATCCCGAATTAAACAAAGAGAATGTACAGGAAATTTTGCGGGCAGAAGTAGGTAAGGTATTTGCAACTGTTCTGGAGCATGCGGGGGTTTACCGTCGGGATGCAGAGGGAATGGCGGCATTTGACCGTTTTGTTGAACAAATTTAAGGAGGAAGTTTAATTATGGAAATCACAGAAATGAAACAATTATTCCTTGAAACCTTTGGAGATAACGGTGGAGAATTGCGGGTATTTGCATCCCCCGGCCGTGTGAACCTGATTGGCGAGCATATTGACTATTGCGGCGGTTGCGTTTTGCCTGCGGCACTTACTATGCAGACCACCTTGGTTGCCAGAAAGAGAGAGGATGACATCATCCGCTTAAAGGCGACCGATTTGGATATTCTGGTTGAAACCAAGATTTCTGAGATGGAGGAGCTGAAAGGCAAACTGAAATGGGGAGACTATCAGCTTGGCGTTGCGCTGGAGTTGATTGCGGCAGGCTACGGGGTAGGCGGTTGCGACTTGCTCTATGATGATACCGTGCCTCACGGCGGCGGACTTTCTTCCTCGGCGGCGATTGAGGTTTCCACCGCACTTTGTCTTGCAACCTTTGCCAATGAAAAGGCAGGGATAGAAAAAGAAATCGATATGATTGAGATGGCGTTGATTTCTCAAAAAGCAGAGCACAACTTCATCGGGGTAAAATGCGGTATTATGGACCAGTTTGCATCCGCAATGGGTAAGGCGGACCACGCGGTTTACCTCAACTGTGCAACCTTGGAATATGAGCATCTTCCCCTGAAACTGGAGGGAAGCAAAATTGTGCTGACCAATACCAATGTGAAGCATTCTCTTGGCAGTTCCAAGTACAATGAGCGCAGAGGTGAGTGTGAAGAGGGACTGAACGCCTTGAAGGCGGCACTTCCCAACATTGAACAGCTCTCGGATGTGACCAAGGAGCAGTTTGAAGAACATAAAATGCTGATTGAGAATGAAGTTACCAGAAAGAGAATCAAGCACGTGGTTTATGAATGTGACCGTGTACGCCAGAGTGCAGCGGCAATGAAAGCCAATGACATTGCGGCGTTTGGCGCATTTATGAATGGTTCTCACGATTCCTTGCAGTATGATTATGAAGTAACCTGTCCGGAGCTTGATTTTGTGGTAGCGGAGGGCAGAAAAATCGATGGCGTGCTGGGAATTCGCATGACCGGTGCCGGCTTTGGCGGTTGTACTGTTGCCATCATCAAGGATGATGCCATCGATACCTATATTGAAACCGTTGGCAAGGCATATCTTGATAAATTCGGCCATGAAGCATCCTTCTATGTGACTGAAATTGGCAACGGCGGAAGAGAAATTTGCTAAATAAAGACAAAGGACAACCAAACGGTTGTCCTTTCTGCAGATTTGAGGTGATTGGATGAGTAAGCAGGTGATTGTCATTGGCGGCGGTCCTGCCGGAATGATGGCGGCAGGTGTTGCAGCCCAGCGGGGACATAAGGTCAAACTGATAGAACAGAATAAGATGCTGGGCAAAAAGCTGATGATTACAGGAAAAGGCCGTTGCAATGTGACCAATGCCTGTGAGGATGTGCAGGATTTGATTCAGAATGTTCCCACCAACGGCTCCTTTTTGTATAGCGCCTTTTATGGTTTTACCAATCAACAGACCATGGCGTTTTTTGAATCCTTAGGCGTTCCGCTCAAGGTAGAACGGGGAGAGCGGGTCTTCCCTGTTTCGGACAAAAGTCAGGATATTGTGACGGCGATGCGTCAATTTCTCATTCAAAACAATGTGGAACTGATTTGCGACCGAGTGGATGATATTCTGGCGGAGGATGGTGCTGTTTGCGGGGTTCTCACCGAAAAGCGTGGCAAGATTTTTGCCGATCGTGTGATTCTGGCAACCGGAGGACTTTCTTACCAGAAAACCGGTTCCACCGGTGACGGCTATACCTTTGCGGAAAATTTTGGTCATACCATTACTGACATCCGTCCCTCCTTGGTGCCTTTAGAGGTGGAGGAGGATTGGGTTTCTGCGCTTGCGGGACTTTCCTTAAAAAATGTTGCACTTACTGTTCTGGATGGAAGAGGGAAAAAGGTTTACGCCGACTTTGGCGAGATGATGTTTGCACACTTTGGACTGACCGGACCTACGGTGCTGAGTGCCAGTGCCCATATGCGTAATATGGGCAAGGAAGAATATCGACTGGTACTGGACTTAAAGCCGGCGCTGGATGAAAAGCAGTTGGATGAGCGGATTTTGCGGGATTTCCAGAAAAACCTGAATCGGGATTTTCGGAACAGCTTGGGTGCACTTTTACCCATTCGTTTGATTCCGGAGGTGATTGCCATCAGCGGAATTGACCCTTATAAAAAAGTAAACTCCGTCACCAAAGAGGAACGGAGCTTACTTGGGAAAATCTTAAAAAATCTGGAATTTCACATTACCGGATTCTGCCCGATTGAACAGGCGATTATCACATCCGGCGGAGTCAGCGTCAAGGAGGTCAATCCCTCGACCATGGAATCCAAACTGATTTCCGGTCTTTACTTTGCCGGAGAGATTCTGGATGTGGATGCCTATACCGGTGGATTCAATTTACAGATAGCGTTTTCTACGGGCCATCTTGCGGGCTCTTGTTGCTGAGGCGCGCAACCGCTTGGCTTTCAGGTTGGTAAACAGGGTTGCCTTGAGCACACAAAAGATAATGGATAGACCGTAGGTTACCACAAAGGCAATGCCGAAACGAGCCAGAATATGGTCGATTTCCATCTCGGCAAGAATCCGATAGAGAACAATGATAATCAAACAATGAATCAAATAGATGTCATAGGAGGCCTGCGAGATACTGGTAAGCAGGCCTTTTCCACGCCGTTCTAAGGAAATGGTAAGCTCCTTGGCGTAGGAATAAAAACCGAAAATCGAGAAAAAGCAGAACAACACCACGATCATCGGGGCAAAGCGGTAAGCAATCAGTCCGCCAAACTGCATATAGGAGAGAATGCAATGGGCAACCGCCAGGCAGAGCCAGCCAATGTAAATAAGGGGTTTGTGTTTGGAAATTTGCTCGGAAAATTCCTCATAGTGAAGACCTGCATAAATTCCTGTCACCCAGAAAATCAAGTAGGACGGGAAAATCTTTGCAATGCTTGCCGTGTGTGGGAAAGACATTCGAAAGAAAATGGTGATGAGTAAGGATGCCAGCAGAAGAGTCGCCGCAAAAACTTTGCTTTTGTTATGACTGAAGGCGAGCCAGATGGGCATCAACAGATAGAACTGAGTAATCAATATGACAAAGTAAAATTGTGCCGATAGATTTCCGCTGATCAGGAAGCCCAAGAGATCTCCCAAATCAAAACGATAGATGCCGAGCATCCAGACGAAAACGGCATAATAAATCAAGGTTGCAAGGATATAGGGAAAAACAATCTTGCGGCAACGCCCCCACAAAAATTTGTGATAGGAAAATTGCGGGGTATCGCCGTATTTGTAGAACAGCTTGACGGCACTGGTGAACACAAAGCCGGGAACTGCAAAGGTGGCAAGCCGTGTCAGGGACGCAAAAAGAACAGACCAAAAGCTCCACTTTGGAAGCGCATCAACGCCCTCCGAAAGCAGATGAATGAGAATCACAAACATACACAGAAAAAATTCAAAGACGGACATTTCCGTGATTTTACGCTTCATAGTCAAATTCCTTTCTGTTTATCATTTCCTCTATTTTACAATACAGGGCGGGGAATGTCAATCCAAAGGTGGTGCCTATCGGCAAAACGCATAAAAAATAAGGAAAAAAAGAATAGAAATTGTTGTTGCATTTTTTCTAAGGTTCTGTTATGATAGAATGGTAGTTGAAAAACAACATGTTGTGGTTTGACTATAAATCAACTGGCAAGGAGTGTGGATTGATGAATTTTGAGGCATGGAATGGCTTTCGGTCTGGACGGTGGATGGAAAGCGTTGACGTAAAGGATTTTATTCAGAAAAACTATACCCCTTATGAAGGCAATGAGGACTTTTTGGCGCCTCCAACGGAAAAGACAAAAAAGCTCTATGCAAAGTTCAAGGAACTGTTGCTCCAGGAGATGAAACAAGGGGTTCTGGACGTGGAAACCTATCGGGTTTCCGGCATTGATAATTTTGAACCCGGTTATCTGGATAAGGAGAATGAAGAGATTGTCGGCCTCCAGACCGATGCGCCTTTTAAGCGGATGATCAACCCTTATGGCGGTATGCGGATGGTGGAACAGTCCTTATCGGCATATGGCTATGAAATGGACGAGGCAAGAAAGATTCATTTCAAGGAATTCAGAAAGACCCATAACGATGGGGTCTTTGATGCGTATACACCGGCAATGCGGAGAGCCCGCAGTGTGGGATTGATGACCGGTCTTCCGGATGCCTATGGCAGAGGAAGAATCATCGGCGATTATCGTCGGATTGCGCTTTATGGTATTGATTTTTTGGTTCAGCAAAAGGAAGCGGATTTTGAAAAGTATGCAAGCCTCCCCGCAAGTGAAGATGTGATTCGGATGCGGGAAGAGCTGCGGATGCAGATTCGTGCGCTGGGTCAGATGAAGAATATGGCACTTCGCTATGGAGTGGATATTTCTCAGCCGGCAACCAATGCCAAAGAGGCAATTCAGTTTACTTACTTTGGATATCTGGCAGCCATCAAGGAGAACAACGGGGCGGCAATGTCCTTTGGCAGAAATTCTACCTTTTTTGATATTTATATCACCCGTGATATGAAAAACGGTATTTTGGATGAGGCAGGCGCACAGGAGCTGATTGATCATCTGGTGCTCAAACTCCGTATGGTACGGCATCTGCGTACGCCGGAATATAATGAGCTTTTCTCCGGTGACCCCACTTGGGTGACCGAATCCATTGGCGGTATGGGCGAAGATGGCAGAACCCAGGTGACCAAGTCTTCGTTCCGTTTTTTGCATACCCTGACCAATCTGGATCCTGCGCCGGAACCCAATATGACGGTGCTCTGGAGCGTGCAGCTTCCGGATGCGTTCAAAAAATACTGTGCAAAGATGAGCATTGCCACCGATTCGTTGCAGTACGAGAGCGATGACGAGATGCGGCCCCTCTATGGGGATGATTACGCAATCGCTTGTTGTGTATCCTCGATGGAACTGGGCAAGCGGATGCAGTTCTTTGGTGCAAGAGTAAATCTTGCCAAGACCCTGTTGATGTCGCTCAATGACGGCTATGATGAGAAAAAGGGCATCAAGGTTCTGGAAAACACGGAGCCTATGCCGGATGGTGTGTTGGATTATGACAAGGTCAAAGCTGCCTTTGATAGATGTATTGAAGAGGTGGCGGCACTCTATGTCAGCACCATGAACACCATTCATTATATGCATGACAAATATGCCTATGAAGCGGGACAGATGGCACTTCACGATACTGAGGTAAAGCGGTTTATGGCGTTTGGTATTGCGGGGCTTTCGGTGGTTGCCGATTCTCTGTCTGCCATCAAGTATGCCAAGGTAACGCCGATTCGCAACGAGGAAGGCATTACTGTGGATTTTGAGGTGGAGGGCGACTTCCCCAAATACGGAAATGACGATGACAGGGTGGACAAGCTGGCAGTTGAGGTAGTGCAAAAGTTCTCTTCGGAACTGAAAAAGCATGCTACCTATCGAGATGCGGAACATACCCTTTCGGTGCTTACCATTACCTCCAATGTGGTTTATGGCAAAAAGACCGGAACCACCCCCGATGGAAGAAAGGTGGGCGAGCCCCTCGCACCGGGTGCCAACCCCATGCACGGCAGAGATGCCAGCGGTGCGCTTGCATCCCTCAATTCGGTTGCCAAGATTCCCTATGCGGGATGTTGTCAGGATGGTATTTCCAATACCTTCTCCATCACACCGGATGCATTGGGCAAGGAGCGGGAAACCCGTGTTTCTAACTTGGTTGCACTGCTGGATGGCTATTTCAAGCAAAAGGCATTTCATTTGAATGTCAATGTGCTCAGCCGTGAGACGCTGGTGGATGCGATGGAACATCCGGAAAAATATCCGACCTTGACCATTCGGATTTCCGGCTATGCCGTACACTTTAACCGGCTGACCAAGGAACAGCAGCTTGAGGTTATCAGCCGTACGATGCACGAAAGTATCTAAAAGAAAAGGGTATCTCATCTGGGGTGCCCTTTTCGCGATAAATAAAGAAAGGAGTGGCGAGATGGCAAAAGGATATATTCATTCCATCGAGAGCATGGGAATGGTTGACGGCCCCGGTGTAAGATGCGTGGTCTTTATGCAGGGCTGTGCCATGCGTTGCCAGTATTGCCACAATCCGGACACATGGAAACTTCAAGTGGGCGAAGAGGTAGAGGCAAAGGATTTGTTTGCCAAAATTCTGCGGTTTCGCCCTTATTTTGAAAGTAGCGGGGGAGGGGTGACCTTTTCTGGTGGTGAACCCTTGTTGCAGAAAGAATTTTTGACCGAAATGCTGCAGCTGTGCAAGGCAGAGGGAATCCATACGGCGATTGATACTGCCGGCGGTGGTATGGGAGATTTCGGTGAGATTTTGGATCTGGCGGATTTACTGCTTCTGGATATCAAGCATACCAATGAAGAAAAGTATCGGGAATTAACCGGAATTTCCATAGGAAGATATGAATTTTTTGTTTCTCAGCTGAAAGAGCATCCGGTGGATGTCTGGCTGCGGGCGGTGATTATCCCCGGAATCAATGATAACGATGGGTATATTCAGGATTTGTGGGAGGCTGCAAAGCAAATCCCCAATGTGAAAAAGATTGAGCTTTTGCCTTATCACACCATGGGTGTGAAGAAATACGAGGCAATGGGGATGCCTTATCCGTTGGAGGGGGTTCCGGCAATGGACAGAAAAAAGGTTGCCCAGTGGCAGGAAAAATTAAATAAGGCACTCATAGAAACGAACTTTTGAAAAGTTCGTTTTTTCTTTCAAAAAGGGGTTGACATTTTGAAGAATTTGGTATAATATATTTTTTGTTGCGAAGCTGGTATATTTTTTCGTAACTTACATATGCTAAAATACATATTCCTCTATAGCTCAGTCGGTAGAGCATGCGGCTGTTAACCTCAGGGTCTTTTGTTCGAGTCCAACTGGAGGAGCCAATCACAAAGGGATACACAAATGTGTATCCCTTTGTGATTTTCTTTTCGGTGAAACCGAACCAACGAACCTGCGAGCCGCTTGCGGACGCAGGGGACCGAGCAGCGACCGCGTCCGGTGGACGAAACAGGGAGCGCGGAGGTGGTGCCGCAACACAATGAAATAAGCCGCTTGACGGCGCAATTGAATTGATGTTGCAAACGGACGTGGTTCGAGTCCAACTGGAGGAGCCAGAAAAAGCACTTGCAATTTGCAAGTGCTTTTTCAGTTATATTTGCCTACGGCAAGTTATCAGTTTAGATTGCTTCGCAAGTTATGAATTGACTTCGTCAATGCTTTTTTGGGCAAATATATCATAACTAAAACCGTAAGGTTTCATCATAACGCTAAACTTGTTTAACTTGCATCTAAATTGTTCGCTTTTCCGTGGTTTTAAGGGCTTCTTGCAAAAATCAACTTTGAAATAAATGGGAGAAGATAAGTGGTTTTGAACCAGACTTGAACTAACGGCACTGCATTTTTTAAGTAGATTTTCAAGATAAGAAAGAACACGGTAAGTTATTATTGTCTGATGAATGTATGATAAGCGGTTTATATGTGGATTATTAAAGGATTATATGAAATTTTTAGACTTGTAGATTGTAACAATATTAATTTTTTATGATTATATAATTGTTATTTTATTTGTTAAACGTCCAAATAAATTGATAAAATAAATAATGGGTTGCATCACTTGTTTGGTAAGACAGCCCGGGGTACAATATAAGTGTAGGTAATTTGGGTATTTATATAGTTGATTACCTGCACTTATTTTTTTCTGAAAAGTTTTACTAATATTACTGGATTTTTGGTATTTTAGGCATCCATTAAGATTCGTTATCATAAAAATTAGACTGTTAATTCTTACGGTATTTGTGAGGAGTAATTCCTGTATTCTGTTTAAAAATTTTGATGAAATATGCAACATTACCGAATCCACATTCCTCGGAAATTTCCAAGATATTTTTGTCTGTATTTTCAAGCATATCAATTGCTCTGTATATTCTATAACAGTTTAGATATGTACTAAAGGTTTTACCTGTATTTTTCTTTAATAATCTGATTAAATAAGATTTGCTGAAATGAGCATAATTTGCGACATCATCAAGGGACATCTTTTCTGCAAAATTGTCGTGAATGTATTCGATAATATCGGCAAATTTATCAAAGTCGTTTATATCTTTTTTCTCCTTAAATGAATAAAGCCGGTGTTCATATATTATTCCGAAAATTTCGATAATCAAAGCTTTTAATGTTAACTCAAAGCCGTAAAACTGGTTGTAAAAGTATGAGTGAATAAGATTAAGAAGTTGAGTTATTTGTTTACCGGATGAGGAAGTTTCTTCAAAAATTCTGTTATATGATATTTTTTTTGAGAAAAAATTGTTGAATTCTGTTCCAAAAATAATATATGGATGAAAAACCACAGCAAAAAATTGTCCGGAAGTGTTTTGATTAAGGGTGTGAAGCTCACCACCGCTTATAAGGATTGCCTGACCTTTTTGCACAATAATGCTTTTTCCGTTTATGATACACTCGCATTCGCCACTTGTTACATAAAGGAATTCGTATTCATCGTGCCAATGATATGGAATGTCGTTGCTTGATTCATATATATTCATCTGCAACTTGCCAATTTTATGTTGTGCATAAGTTTCTTTTAAACTTGTCTTATTCATAAAAACCTCGCCTTGTTCAATATATTTATATTTTTGGCTTGTATGGTGTTAGAATAACCTATAATATTGTGATATATTATATTATATAATAATACAATATATTTTTCAAGGGGTGAATTTAATATGAAGATAACAGTCAGTGCAAAAGATTTTGGCTTGAAGGCAGAAAGTGAAGCCCTACAAACCAAAGCTGTTCAGGATGCTATTGATTACTGCTTTGAAAAAGGCGGTGGAGTGGTGGAAATCCCTGAGGGAGAATACCATATTGGTGATATCAGAATAAGAAGCAACATAACGCTTCATCTTCTTGAGGGGGCGAAGCTTTTAGGAAGTACTAATCCTGAAGATTATTTCAATTATAAAAATGATAAAGTTGAGCCACTGAGGGAAGACCAGATAACAGATGCCCCTTATGTTCATCTTTCAACAATACACGGGGAAACTGAATATGTAGAAAATAAACCTGAATACAGATTTAGAAGGATCCCGGGAAGTCGCTGGAATAATGCGGTTATCCGCGCAATAGATGCAGAAAACATAAAAATTATCGGAGAGGTAGGATCTGTGATTGACGGATGTAACTGTTTTGATGATGTTGGTTCTGAAGAAAACTATCGCGGACCTCATGGAATAACATTTTTTAACTGTCGAAATATTGAGCTTAAAGGCTATACAATTCAGAATACGGGTAATTGGGCGCATGAATTATTATTCTGTGACAACATAGATGTAGATGGAATAACTGCTCTTGCAGGTCATGACGGATTTGATGCTTTTGCGTGCCGTAACCTGAAGATTACAAATTCAGAGTTTTATACAGGCGATGATTGTATTGCAGGCTTTGGGAATGTTAACGTATACATCTCAGATTGCGTTTTGAATTCAAGTTGTAGTGCGATGAGATTTGGCGGAACAAATATGTTGGTTGAGAAGTGCCATATATACGGTCCGGGCAAATTTTGCTTCAGAGGAAGTATATCTCTTGAAGATAAGAAAAATTCGGCACCGTCACCTACAAAGGGAGCAAGAAATAATATGCTCAGTGCATTTACTTATTATGCTGATTACAGTATGCCGATAAATACTCAGCCGGGGAATATTATTATTTCGGATTGTACGATAGATATGGCAGACAGATTTTTGCACTATAATTATTCCGGTAATGAAACATGGCAGAAAAACAGACCACTTGAAAGTATTGAATTTCGTAATATAAAAGCAGAAAGCGTAAGTATGCCTATTACTGCTTATGGAGACAAAAATGTTCCTGTTACATTAAAGCTAAAAAATGTTGAAATCACAATGCGAGAAGGTTATGAAGATATTGACTTGGTTCATATTTGCAACTATGATAGCGTTGTTTTTGAAAATCTTTCTGTTTCGAACTATAAAGGTGACTGTATTATCAAAAAATGGTCAGATGGAAAGATTGTACTTAATAATGTAAATTGCGGCAATGCAAAAGAAGTAAAAGAAGCGGATAAACCATTCTTTACGAAATCTATTTAAATTAACATAAAGAAAGGAAGTAAAAAAATGAGTAGATTTAAGTATTCAGTAGGACCATGGAATGTTCACGAGGGAGCAGACGCATACGGTCCTGCAACAAGAGAAACAATTTCGTTTGAGGAAAAGATCAAGACATTTAAAGAAATGGGATTTGATGCAATCCAGTTCCACGATGACGACGCTGTGCCTAATATGAATAACATGACAGAAGCAGAAATCATCGCAGAGGCAAAAAAGGTAAAGGCACTTTTGGATAAGTATGATTTAAAAGCTGAGTTTGTTGCTCCAAGACTTTGGATGGATCCACATACAATAGATGGTGGATTTACTTCAAACAGCAAGGAAGACCGCGATTTTGCTATGTGGCGTGCATACAGAAGTATTGATATTGCAAATGCATTAGGTTGTGACAAGCTTGTTTTGTGGCTTGCAAGAGAAGGAACTATTTGTTATGAAAGCAAAAGTCCGGTTGAATCTACAAAACTATTAATAGATGCAATTAATAAAATGCTTGCTTATGATAAAAACATAAAAATTATGATTGAGACTAAACCAAACGAGCCTGTTGACAGAAGCGTTTGTCCTACTTTGGGACATGCAATGGCAATTTCAGCAGCTTCTGATGATCCGTCAAGAGTAGGCGGACTTTTAGAATCAGCTCATGCGATGCTTGCAGGACTTGATCCGGCAAGTGAAATAGGTTTTGCAATGGCTATGGGCAAACTTTGGGGTGTGCATTTGAATGACCAGAACGGAATGAAATTTGACCAGGATAAGAGCTTTGGTGTTGAAAATCTTCGTACAGCATTCAATCAGATGAAGGTTCTTATGGAGAATGGCTTTGGCGAAAATGGAGAATACATAGGCCTTGATGTTAAGGTTATGAGAACCGAGAAACAAGAGGGAAGTTATAAGCACCTTGAGAACAGTCTTAAGATTGCAAAAATGCTTGAAGAAAAAGCTGCAAGATTTGACTATGATTTCCAAGAAAAGTGTGTAAAAGAACGAGACTACGAAGCGCTTGAAATGTATGTTATGGAACTTTTGATGAAGGGATAGTTTTTGAAGTAGGAAAACGCGAGATTGACGCGGCAATCAGATATCACGGAACACAGTTTCATCATTCTCTGTCTGATGTTGTAAGGGATTCTGTAGACCGTGAAATGAACAAGAAGGAACTGCAGATATTGCTGCTCTCATTATGGTAGGTTCAAACAGTACAAGCTCAGGACACTCTTTGGTAGATTTGAAGCCGGCGTGGCTGATTGGATATGACGGAGCAAGTGAGAAGGAATGGAAATTCTAACGAACAGTCTTGATTCGTATAAATCCAATTATGGTATCTAGACTCCTTGGAGATTGTTTTTCATTTGAATATTGCCCCCACAAATTTTTGATTCGACTGAAGTTTAGCGAAATGCATCTAAATCCTCCGTCTCATTCGCTTGTTTTGAACATATTGGATCGAACCTTAAAAAGCTTGATAAAATAAGACTTTCAGAGGTGGCATCTAAACCATTCGGCTCTTCCAATCACAAAAGGATACACAAATGTGTATCCCTTTGTGATTTTCTTTTCGGTGAAACCGAACCAACGAACCTGCGAGCCGCTTGCGGACGCAGGGGACCGAGCAGCGACGGCGTCCGGTGGACGAAACAGGGAGCGCGGAGGTGGTGCCGCAACACAATGAAATAAGCCGCTTGACGGCGCAATTGAATTGATGTTGCAAACGGACGTGGTTCGAGTCCAACTGGAGGAGCCAAAAGAAGCGAACAATTTAGATGTCATCTGAATTGTTCGCTTTTTTCTATGGCTTGAGGCTTTTTGGGGAAAATCAGTTTTGAAAACAAAAGGGTAGATGCCATGCGGTTTTGAACCAGAGAGAATAGTTATTATAGACATGATTTTATCTTGACAAACAGAAATAATTATGATACGATAGAAATATGTTCCACACAAAAGAATTTAAGTAGAATTAAGTTCTAGACAAGGAGACTAATATGGTTATTGCAAAAATACATAATGTATTTAAAAATCTTACAGAAACTGAGCAAAAGATTGCATCTTATATTTTAGAATTTCCCGAAAAGATTGTCAATATGACATCAAAAGAACTTGCAAGTGCTTGCGGTACAGTTCCGTCAGCGGTTAATCGCATGTGTAAATCTATTGGAGTGGAAGGCTTTGCAAAACTGAAAATTTCTTTGGCTACCAGAGTTGGACAGGAAGGTCACAATGAAAATAACATTCCATTTGATAAAGAAGATAATTTGAAGATGATTTTCAATAAGGTTTTTAATTCAGGTATAAATACACTTAAAAGCACCTATCAAATGATTGATTTTTCAAGAATAGATGAAATATCAAAAAGATTTGCATCAGCGCAACGCATTTTTATATTCGGCGTTGGTACATCTTCTGTGGTTGCAGTTGATGCAGCTTATAGGTTTTCTCAACTGGATGTTCAGGCGTATGCTTACACAGACATTTTACAGATGAATGTTATGGCAAAGAATATGAAAAACGGTGATGTTGCATTTGGAATTTCGCACAGCGGAAGAACAAAAGCAGTTGTTGATGCAATGCGCTCTGCAAAGCAAGTTGGTGCGACAACGATAGCATTAACCAGTTTTACGAAAAGTCTTTTATATACAGAGAGTGATTATTCAATTTCAGTGTATGCTGATGAAAAAAATTATCCTGTGGAAGCTGTATCTGCCCGCATAGCACATATGTGTGTAATTGATGCGCTTATGCTTTCAATAGCTTCTCTTAATTACGAAGATTATTCAAAACATATTTCTTTAAGAAATGCTGCCCTTGATGGCATAAGATATTAAAACAGAAAAGAGATACAATTAAATGAATAACAAGGTTATTTTAATTTCGATTGATGGTATGCGTCCGGATGGACTTATGAAATGTAAAAATCCTTATGTTGATGAGCTAAAGAAAATGGCATCCTATACTTTTGATGCAAGAACAGTATTTCCGTCTGCTACACTTCCTTGCCATATGTCAATGTTTCATAGTGTTTTGCCGGAAAGACACGGCACGACCACTAATGCATATACGCCGCAGGTACGACCAATCAGCAATGTAAAAAGAGTGATTGAAGAAACAAACGGAGAATATACAGTAATTGTGACAGCCGACCATGGTGGAAATGACAGATCACATGGAAGCGATATGGATGAGGATATGACAATACCAATGATTTTTTATGATCCTCAATTTGTACCCGGAAGAGAGTATATAGGGGTAAGTATTCTTGATATAGCACCGACAATAGCAGACATTATAGGGGTTGCCCCGGCAAAAGAATGGGAGGGAAAATCGCTTATAAGCGATGTGGAAGAATGAGTGTTTTTATAACCACATTAAGTCAAATATCTTTTCTTTTTGGGTTTATCGTTATAGGGTACATTCTTGTTAAGCTTAAAGTATTGCCCGAAAATTCTGCTATGGTTTTATCAAAACTGGAAAACACAGTTTTTATACCTGCACTTGTTATGGGAACATTTATCGAAAACTTTACCATAGAGAGAATTGGTGCCACATGGAAACTATTGTCCGTAAGTTTTGTAATAGCGTGTATTGCAATCCCGTTTGCGATTTTGGTTTCCAAATCGGTTACAAAAGATAAGTATATTCGAAGAATTTATACTTATGGGTTGTCATTTTCGAATTTTGGGTTCATGGGAAATGCAGTGGTGTGCAGCTTGTTCCCGGATATCTTTTTTGAATACCTGATTTTTACGCTGCCTTTGTGGATTTTTATATATACCTGGGGAGTACCAAAGCTTCTTATTGCAGATTCAGGTAAAAAACATACATTTACGGAATCTATGAAATCTTTTGTTAATCCTATGTTTATAGCGATGCTGATAGGTATGTTAATTGGTCTATCAAGAATTCATCTTCCTGAGTGGACTATGTCACTGATAAATGTATCGGGAGATTGCATGTCACCGATTGCCATGATTCTTACCGGAGTGGTGGTATCATCTATATCCCTGAAAAAAACTTTTTTAAATGTACGAATTTATATTGTTTCGATTATAAGGCTTATTATTATGCCTATCCTTTTCATATCAGTGGCATCTTTTTTCAAAATTCCTGAAACAACCTATATCTGTGCCCTTTGTTCCCTTGCAATGCCTCTTGGACTTAATACAATTGTTATTCCAAGCGCGTTTGGCAAGGATACAACGGTTGCAGCAGGTATGGCAGTAATTTCTCATTTGCTTTCTTGTATAACGATTCCGCTAATTTTTTCAATCATATAGAACATATAATCCAAGAACAACTTGAGGAGGACAGTTTCTGAGGTAAAACGAATGTCCGTTTTGTCGCGAAAGGCAAAGAGCAAATCGAAAATTACAGCATCTAAACCATTCGGTTTTCCCAAAAAGAAACGACAATTTTCGCCAGGAAGTTGTCGTTTCTTTTTGTACTCTTATCGATTCACTTTTCTCTCTTCACTCTTCTCTAAAAATTGTCGTTTCCAGAGAAGAGATAAGAGAGAATAGAGAAGAGATTGTGGTTGCTTTGCTTTCGCAAAGCTTATTTTTATATATGGCGTCTAAACCATTATCGAACCAACGAGCCAGCGGGGTTCCTGCTATCTTCGCAATAGCAAGTCTTTTTTATACTGGGACGGGGTTTGGGAAAAATGCTTTTTAAAGCATCGGCAAAAGGTATTCAGCGACCGATACCCTGATTCATAGGCGATTTCGGTAAGACTTTTCTGGGTGGTGCGGATTTGCGATGCCGCATATTCGGAACGGACCGCCCCCAGATAGGTGCGGAAAGGAATCTTTAACTGATTGCAAAACAGATGCGCTATATAGGAGGGGTGATAGCCAAACACCTTGGCAAGATGATGGATGGTTAAATCCTCCTTAAAGTTTGTATCAATATAGGCAATCACCTTAGAAGGAAGTTCCATATTTTGGTCAAGAGGAGAGAGCGCCAATTCCTTCAAAAGGTCGGAAAGGGCAACAAAGGTCCAACCAAGGAGTGCAACATCGTTATCGGCAGACAGAATTTTTTCAAATGCAAAGGCGGCATTTTCAGAAACTTGTGCAGAATTCAAAAACGGGTCCTTGGCGTACTTGGTAACAACATCGGGGATACTCTCTGCCAGCAATTTGTTGTTACAGATGACGGAGAGTACCTCGGTTGGCTCATCAATGGCTCCTTGATATTCCAGATACTCGTGGGCGGTGTTGGGGAAAAGGACCAACGCATCGCCCTTTTTCAAGGTATAGAGCCGGTCGCCTACCTTGATGGATTGTGCACCGGAGAAACAATAAACAATCTCTAAATTATTATGAAAATGGGCAGGAAAATGATAGGTCTTTCTGTTATAGGAAATAAAAATATGCTTGTGTGGATTTTCAAAATAAGGATACATACACATACCACCTCCATAACAAAAGTATAGCATAAGTTTTGGGAAATGGAAAGCATATTTTGGTGAATATTTTATAGAAAGTTGCTTGCATAGGGAATAGACACCCTTTATAATGGAAGAAAAAAGGGGGAGATTTTTATGGAAAAATGGGCAAGAATCAAATATCAACCGTGTTTGCCGCTGGGGGACAATCGCTCCAGAATCACAGGGTGTCAAAAACATATTCAATTATCTCGTGAAGCTGCGTGTGAGGGCACGGTGCTTTTGAAAAACAACAATCAGGTTTTGCCGCTGAAGGAGGGTGCAAAGGTTGCCATCTTCGGCAAAGCACAGATTGACTATGTCAAAGGCGGCGGTGGTTCCGGTGATGTGTTTTGCGAATATGTGAGAAATATTTATGATGGCTTGAAACAGAAAACCAGTATTCAGGTGTTTGACCCGCTTTCTCTTTATTATCAGGATTACGTATCCCGTGTCTACCAAGGAAGAGAGGATAATGGCAGACTTGTGGAAGCCGACATTCCGGAAAACCTGCTCAAAGAAGCGGCGGCGTTTACCGATACGGCAATCATTACCATCAATCGCCATTCCGGTGAGGGAGAAGACAGGAAAAATGACGGGCAGGATGTCTATTTTGAACTTAGCACAGAAGAGAAAACGATGGTTAAGACCGTGTGCGAGAACTTTGCAAAGGTGATTGTTCTTCTTAACACCGGAGCGATGATTGATACATCCTGGTTTGCAGACAACAGACGGATTGATGCTGCCCTGATGATTTGGCAGGGTGGTATGGAGGGTGGTCTTGCGGTTGCGGACATCCTGACCGGTGAAGTAACGCCGTCAGGAAAACTGGTGGATACCTGCGCCAAATCCTTTGCGGATTATCCGTCCTCGGAGGGATTCCACGAGTCCGAGGATTATGTGAAGTATACCGAAGATATTTTTGTTGGTTATCGTTATTTTGAAACCATTCCCGGAATGAAAGAACGGGTAACCTATCCCTTTGGTTACGGACTTTCTTACACCGATTTTGTACTGGAAAAGCAGACTGCAACGATACTTGGTGAGGAGATTCTCATCAGTCTTACCGTGAAAAATGTGGGTGCTTTTTCGGGCAAAGAGGTTGTTCAGGTTTACTACAGTGCACCGGAGGGAAAAATCACCAAACCGGCACGGGAGCTTTGCGCCTTTGCAAAAACAAAGCTGCTCTGTCCGGGCGAAAGCGAAACCCTGGTACTGCGCTTTGCCATCAATGATATGGCATCCTATGATGATATGGGGGCAGTGGAGAAGTCTGCGTATGTATTGGAAAAAGGAACCTACAAATTCTTTGTGGGCGGCAATGTCCGTGATGCTGAAGAACTTGGATTCCGGTATCAGCTTTCAGAAAATCGGATTTGTCAAAAGCTGACCGAGTACTGCAAGCCTACCCAACTGGGCAAGCGACTGACCGCAACCGGTGCATATCTTGATGTTCCGGATGAGGCGTATACACCCAAAAGCTTTTCTTGTACCTACAAAGCGGAAACCAATATCCCAAAGGATGAGGAATCCCGCAAGAAACTGATTGATGTGGCAAACGGAACCATTACCTTGGACGAGTTTATTGCCCAGCTTACCGATGAAGAGCTTTTGCATCTGCTGGGTGGACATAACAACACCGGTGTTGCCAATACCCTTGGTATGGGGGCATTGCCTGCCTACGGAATCCCCAATCCCATGACTACCGATGGTCCTGCCGGTGTGAGAATCAATATGCAGACCGGTGTTTTGACTACCGCATTCCCTGTGGCAACGATGCTGGCTTGCAGTTGGAATACCGAGCTTTTGGAACAGGTGGGCGTTGCAGGTGCCTTAGAGGCAAAGGAGAACAACCTTTCCATCTGGCTGACCCCGGCGCTCAATATTCACAGAAGTCCCCTTTGCGGAAGAAACTTTGAATACTATTCCGAGGACCCCTTTGTGGCAGGCAAGATGGCGGCGGCAATGGTGCGTGGTATCCAATCCCAGAACATTGCGGCGACCCCCAAGCACTTTGCTTGTAATAACAAAGAAACCAATCGTGTCAATTCCAATTCCATTGTATCGGAAAGAGCATTGCGCGAGATTTATCTCAAGGGGTTTGAGATTTGTGTAAAAGAGAGCAATCCCGCGACGATTATGACCGCATATAATATCATCAATGAAGTGCGGGCATCGGAAAACGCAGAAATGCTTCAAGGTATTTTGAGAGAAGAATGGGGATATCAAGGACTCGTGATGACCGACTGGGCCAATTTTGCAGACAAGGTTGCCGAGATTCAAGCTGGAAATGATATTCGTATGCCGTATATCGAGGAAAGACAGATGCCCAAGTGTCTGGACTTTATTCAAACCCAGGATGTCAGAGATCAGCTTGCGCTCAGCGCCAAGCGGTTACTCAAGCTGATTCTGTGGTTTGAATAAAATGCGCAAAAAAGCAAATTTTCCATCAAAATGCCTTGACAGAGTATGGAAAATGTCGTATAATGAGAAAAATTAAATATTTGCGCTAAATGAAGGATGCAGGAGAAGGCGTGACGCCTACCGAAGGAGTAATACTCTCAGGTGCTTTTGAGCAGTGACTGCAAACGGATAGCACTCCGGAGAAGTCCGATTCTTGTGAAGAATCAAAGGATGCCGAAGGTGTAAAACCCCGATGGGGTTAATCTCTCAGGCAAAAGGACGGAGATACAGGTCGTAAACGGCTTTGTTGGTATGCGGAGTTTTTGTGTGTCAAAAACTCCGCTTTTTCTTTGTTTAGCGAGGAAGGGGTTTTTATTTATGGAACAATTTTTTGCGTGGCTGACAGACTTTAACAACAATGTCAATGGGTTTGTCTGGGGAAAGGGACTTTATCTGTTGCTTGCGACGGGGATCCTGATGACGGTGCTTACCGGCGTTTTCCAAATTACGCACATCCGGCATTGGTTTGCAGAGACTCTGGGGAGTCTTTTCAAAAAAGATGTTTCGGGACACGTGAAAGGAAAATCAATTTCTCAGTTTCAGGCGCTTTGTACTGCCCTTGCGGCAACCATTGGCGTTGGTAATATTGCCGGTGTTGCAGCAGCGATTGTAGGCGGTGGGCCGGGTGCAGTCTTCTGGATGTGGGTTGCGGCATTTTTTGGAATGATGACCAACTATTCGGAAAATGTTCTTGGTATCTATTACAGACGCAAAAATGAAAATGGAGAATGGTCCGGCGGTGCTATGTACTACCTGCAGGAAGGTCTTGGAAAGATGAAAGGCTGCAAGCACATCGGTAAGATTCTTGCTGTGCTTTTCTCCATTTTCTGTATTCTGGCATCCTTTGGTATCGGCGCAATGGGACAGATCAACAAGATTGTCGTGAACATGGTTTCTGCCTTTGATATTCCGGCGTTGTCCAGCAATATGCTCTATGAGGGGGTATCGGTGTACCATCTGGTTATCGGTGTCGTATTATTGGTGATTGCAGCGCTGATTATCCTTGGTGGATTAAAAAGAATCGCAAACTTTGCAGAAAAAATCGTTCCGGCTATGGTGGTACTGTTTGTACTGGGAAGTTTGATCATCATCGGAACAAACTATGCCAACATTGGTGCAGCCTTTGCTTCTATTTTCAAATATGCCTTTACGGTTCCGGCTGCGCTTGGCGGTGTAGGTGGTATTGTGGTTAAGGACATTGTAACCCAAGGATGTAAGCGTGGTGTATTCTCCAATGAGGCAGGGCTTGGGTCTTCGGTCATGGTGCATTCCAATTCTAACGTAGTAGAGCCGGTTCGTCAGGGTTTGTGGGGTATTTTTGAAGTGTTTGCGGATACCATGGTGGTTTGTACTATGACCGCATTGCTGGTACTTACCTCCGGCTTGATTGATCTGAATACTGGTGCTTTGTTGATGGAGGGAGCAGGGGATGCAACTCTGGTCGCAAAAGCATATGCTGGTATCTTTGGTATCTGGGGCGAACGATTTATTGCGATTGCCATTTTGTTGTTTGCGTTTACTACTGTGCTTGGTTGGGATCACTACGGCTCCAAGGCTTGGGAATACCTGTTTGGCACCAAGACCCTGGTGATATACAAGGTGATTCATTTGATTACCATTCTCTGCGGTGCTCTTCTGACCTCCTCGTTGGCTTGGGATATCTCGGATACCTTCAACGGATTGATGATGGTACCTAACCTGATTGGTGTGCTTGCGCTTTCGGGCTTGGTGGTTAAGATTACGAAAAATTATATAGACAGACGCTTAAAGGGAGAGGATATCAAACCGATGCTTTCAGTCTTACCTGATATTCAGGAAAAACAAGAGAAGAAACTGTAGAGCGAAAATCAGGAAGTTTTCTTCCTGATTTTTTTTGCATAAAATATTGTAAAAAAGAATATTTTGTGGTAGAATTTCATTCAAGCATTAGAAAAATTTTGCAGAAGAAAAGGGGAAACAAGGTGGATATTTTTACAATTTTGGCTTTGATTGGCGGATTGACTCTGTTTCTTTATGGTATGGACCTTATGGGAGACGGGCTAAAAAAACTTGCAGGAGGCAAGATGGAGTCGATTCTTGCACGGCTTACTGAGAAGAAATGGAAAGGTTTTCTTCTTGGTCTGGTTGTAACTGCAGTGATTCAATCTTCGTCTGCGACCACAGTGATGCTTGTAGGTTTTGTAAACTCAGGTATTATGAAGCTTGGCCAGACCATCAGTATTATCATGGGTGCCAATATCGGTACCACCGTTACCGCATGGCTGCTGAGTACTGCGGATATCAAAGGTACGGCAATTCTGCTCAGACTGCTCAAGCCGGAGTCCTTTACGCCCGTTCTTGCCGGAGTTGGTCTTCTTATGACCATGATGGCAAAAAATGAGAAAAAGAGAAACACCGGTACCATACTGATGGGATTTGCAATCCTGATGTTTGGTATGGAGGCTATGAGCGGTGCGGTGGAAGGCCTGCGTGACAATGAAACCTTCACTGGCTTGCTTACCATGTTCTCCAATCCCATTATGGGTATTTTGGTGGGAACCATATTTACGGCAGTTATTCAGTCATCTTCGGCATCGGTGGGTGTCCTTCAGGCGTTGTCTTTGTCCTGTATCATTCCCTATTCCACCGCAATTCCGGTTATCCTTGGACAAAACATAGGAACCACCATCACCCCGGTGATTTCGTCCATCAGTGGTAACACTGATTCTAAGCGTGTGGCATTGGCTTGTGTGTATATCAAGATGATTGGGGTTATCGTTGTTACGGTTGCATTCTATCTACTCCACGCGGCAATTGGATTTGATTTTATGGAACAAAGAGCCGGTGCTCTTGGCGTTGCGGTTGTACATACCTTGTTTAATATTTTCTCTACAGTGATTCTGTTCCCCTTCTGCAATGCCATTGAAAAGATTACGGTTAAGAGTATCAAAGGGAAGCAAGAAAAAGAGGAAATCGATGTTTTTGCTACCCTTGATGACCGATTCCTTGCAATGCCTTCCTTTGCGGTAGAAAAATGTAAGGAACTTGTGTGTGACATGGCATACCTCTCGGCAGATGCCCTGAAAAAGGCGGCAGGTTTGCTGGACCATTTCGACGAAGCGTTGTTTGAAGAGGTTCAAAGACTGGAAGAAAACACAGATAAGTATGAGGATAAAACCAGCACCTATCTGGTAAAAATCGCCGAGCATCAAATGTCCGCAAAGGACAGCAAGGCAGTCACCGAGATTCTTCATTGTATTGGGGATATTGAGCGTATTTCCGACCATGCTCTGAACATTGCCGAGGTGGCAAAAGAGGTTTACGACAAGCAGGTTGCTTTCTCTGACAAAGCAAAAGCGGATATCGCGATTATTGCCAGTGCGGCGCAGGAAATTCTGGATATTTCTATCAAGGCACTTGTCAATGACGATGTGGAGATTGCCAAGACCGTGGAGCCTTTGGAACAGGTTATTGACAGACTGAAAAGAAAAATCAAAAGTGGACATATTTCCAGACTTCGTCACGGAGATTGTACGATGGAGCTTGGCTTTATGCTGTCTGACCTCTTGACAAACTATGGAAGAATTTCTGACCATTGTTCCAATATTGCAGCCTGTGTCATCGAAATTGCCAATGATTCTTTTGAAGTGCACGAATACCTGAATCAAGTAAAGGCCGGCGGCCCGGAATTTGACGAAATGTATCAGGCGTACAAGAAGAAGTTTTATATGGAATAAGAATCATAAAAGGAGTGCTTGCATGAAAACCATCGTCGTTTACAAATCAAAATATGGCGCAACAAAAGAGTACGCCCAATGGATCGGGAAAGAACTGGATTGCCAGGTGACCGATGCCAAGCTGGTATCGGTGGAAGATTTGCTAACGTATGATACCATTATTTATGGCGGTGGACTTTATGCGGAAGTGATTGATGGGGTTCGACTGATTACCAAAAACTTCGACCGGCTAAAAGAGAAAAACCTGATTGTTTTTTCTACCGGTATCACCCCGCTGGATTGCAGTGAGTACTACGACAAAATGGTCGTAGAGAAGAACTTCAAACCGGAAATGCGTACGTCCATCAAGACCTTTTATTTCTTAGGGAAAATGATACTTAGCGAGCTTTCTGTGGTACATCGCACCGCCATCAAGGCATTGAAAAAACTGATGGCGTCCAAGGAAAACCCAACCGAGATGGAAAAACTGCTGGTTGACCTCTGTGATGCAGATGGAGATTTTACCGACAGAAACGCCATTCATCCCCTTGTGGAATATGTCAAAGCATTATAAGAAAAAAGCACACGAGAGTGTGCTTTTTATATTGACAAAAATACGAAAATTTTATATCATAAAATAAGAATGATCTAAGGGAGTGATGGGATGAAGAAAATGAAGAGGTGCCTGAAAGGGATTGAAATAAAAACCCTCCTGATGCTTACCATTGCGGGTTTTATCAACGCTTTTGGTATCACGGTATTTTTGAATCCGGTCCGGCTCTATGACAGCGGAATATCCGGAACATCCATGCTCTTGTCCCAAATCACGCCGGAACAGTTTACCCTGTCCTTTTTTCTTTTGGTGCTGAACATCCCTCTGTTTATCTTTGGATACAAAAAGCAAGGAAGAGTGTTTACCATCTATTCGTTGTATACGGTGGCGATGTATTCGTTGGGAGCATGGTTGATTAACGATGTTTTGCCTATCGATGTGTCCTTGGCATCTCCCCTTGCGGGAAACGATTTGCTGCTTTGTGCCCTGTTTGGCGGGCTGATTTCCGGTGTGGGCAGCGGTCTGACCATCCGCTTTGGCGGTGCCATTGACGGAATTGAGGTTATGTCGGTGGTGTTTGCCAAACGCTTTGGGATGACCGTTGGTACCTTTGTGATGATTTACAATGTGATTCTCTATGTGATTTGCGGCATCATATTTGGAAGTTGGATTTTACCGCTATATTCCATTGTGACCTACGGAGCGGGACTTAAGACCATTGACTTTATTGTTGAGGGTATTGACCGTTCCAAGGCGGCAATGATTATTACCTCCAAACCAGAGGAACTTTGCGAGGCACTGATGCGTACCTTTGAGAGCGGAACTACAAAAATCTCAGTTAAGGGTGGATATTCCAACGCTGACAAGACCATGGTTTACTTCATTCTGGACAGATTCCAGATCTCCAAAATGCGGGATATTGTGCACAGCGTGGATGCGGGTGCGTTCATTACCATTACCGAAGTTGCAGATGTATTTAAAGCCAATATAGAAAGAGAAGGATGAGGACGATGACATTTCAAAGAGCAGATATTCTTCTGCCCAAGTTTGCGGCAGACAGCGAAAAAATGAAAGCGTGGAGCGTGGTTGCCTGTGACCAGTATACCTCTGAACCAGAGTATTGGGCGGCGATTTCTCAGTTCATTGGGGAAAACAAATCCACGCTGAACCTGACCGTGCCGGAGATTTATCTCAACGATGCGGATATTGAGGAAAGAATCAAGCGGACCAATGCCACTATGGCAGAATATATGGAGGCAGAGGTGTTTGAGGAATACAAAAACACTTATGTTTTTGTGGAAAGAACCCTCCAAAATGGCGTCAAGCGTTTGGGTATTGTGGGAATGGTGGACCTTGAGGATTATGACTATGCATCCGATTCCCAAACCAAAATCAGAGCGACCGAGGGGACAGTAATTTCCCGTATTCCTCCCAGACTTAAGGTCCGTTGCGAGGCATTGATTGAGCTGCCCCATATTATGCTTTTGATTGATGATGCCAAGCAG
The DNA here is from genome assembly GCA_017397725.1 of Clostridia bacterium. Taxonomy (GTDB): domain Bacteria; phylum Bacillota; class Clostridia; order Monoglobales; family Monoglobaceae; genus Ructibacterium. Next base: position 134,982 of record JAFQIA010000028.1, on the reverse strand, counting down.
GAAATCATTGAGTCCAACGAAAATTTGACCGACAGCTTTGAAAAGCTTTATGATTTTGACTTGATGCAGAATTCGGGACACCTGACCGGTTATCGGATGTCAGAAGAGGCTTGTGTTACTTTAGAAAAAAAGCTGAAGTCCCTTGGGGATTTGGCAAGCTTTAACCAAAAATATGGGGTAGAAAAGGATGCACCTTTGGTTTACGCCATGGGAGACGGAAACCATTCTCTGGCAACTGCAAAAACCCATTACGAAAATCTGAAAAAGGAAATCGGTGAGGATGCGGCCAAGCAATCCCTTGCAAGATATGCCCTTTGTGAATTGGTCAACCTCCATGACCGCTCCTTGGAATTTGAGGCCATCCATCGGGTGGTATTTGGTGCAGGCGGCGATGCCTTCCTTGCTGCCCTTGGTAAGGAATATACGCTCAGTTTTGATGCAGATGCAAAGGGGCAAAGCTTTATCTTTGTTCATCACGGAGCAAAGAAACAGGTGACCATCACCAATCCCAAGGAATACCTGACCGTGGGAACCATCCAGAAGTTTTTGGACAGCTACCTTCCCGAAGTGGGAGGAGAGGTGGATTATATCCACGGCGCTGATGTGGTGGAAAAGCTATGTGAGGACAAGTCCAATTTTGGTATTATTCTGGAGGCGATGGACAAGTCGGATTTGTATAAGTCGGTGATTCTGGACGGTGCACTTCCCAGAAAGACTTTCTCTATGGGTGAGGCGTGCGACAAGAGATTTTATACCGAGGTCAGGAAAATCAAATGAGAAAAATACTGTTTGTCTGCCACGGCAACATCTGCCGTTCGCCTATGGCAGAATTTGTGATGAAGGATTTGGTCAAAAAGGCAGGGGTTGAGGCGCACATTGCCTCGGCGGCAACCAGTCGGGAGGAAATCGGCAATCCGGTGCACTACGGAACCAGAACCAAGCTCTTAGAGTATGGGATTTCCACTGCCGGAAAACAGGCGGTGCAGATGACCAAAGCGGATTATGATGCTTATGACGATATCATCGGGATGGACGGAATGAATATCCGTAACATCCTGCGCATCATAGGAAATGACCCCGAAGGAAAGGTGAAAAAGCTCCTTGCCTTTGCAGGGGAAAGTGGAGATATTGCAGACCCTTGGTATACAGGGGACTTTGATGCAACCTATCGGGATGTGTTGAAAGGTTGTCAAGGTTTGCTTGCTGAGATTACACAGGAAAGGTGACAGAAATGGATCAAAAGATGATAGACCGCATCAATGCTCTGGCGAGAAAGTCCAGAGAAGAGGGGTTAAGTGAAGAAGAAAAAGCGGAGCAACAAAAACTCCGTGAGGCGTATATTCAGGCATTCCGCGGAAACCTGAAACAACAGCTGGATAATATTGAGGTGGTTCGCCCTGACGGAACCAGAGAAAACCTGAAAGGAAAACAGCTATGAAAACCGTTCTTGTTGCCCTGAATGCGAAGTTTGCCCATTCCTCATTGGCACTTCGTTACTTAAGGGCATATCAGGAAAAACAGGAGATTCTTGTGCGGGAGTTCAGTATCAATGATTCCTTGGAACATATGTATGCCGCACTACTTTTTGAAAACGCATCGGTGTATGCGTTTTCTTGTTATATCTGGAATATGGAACTGACCTTACGTCTTGCAGAAATGCTAAAGACTGCTTTGCCGGAGGCACAAATCCTTTTCGGTGGTCCGGAGGCTGGCCATCGGGCAGACAGGGTGCTTTTTCAATACCCGTTTGTGGATATGGTGATTGTGGGTGAGGGGGAAGAAACCCTAAAGGATGTTTTGGAATCCTTAGAAAAAAAGAACCCCCTTTCAGGAATTCGTGGATTGGCACGCAGGGGAGAGCCTTTGATTCCACGACCTCTGCTGGATTTAACCAAGATGCCCCAACCGTATACCCAAGAAGATATCACAGAAAATAAAGACAAAATTCTCTATTTTGAAACTTCACGGGGTTGCCCTTTTCATTGCTCCTACTGCCTGTCCTCGGCAGAAGACAAGGTGCGTCCTTTCCCGATGGGCTATGTCAAGGAGGGGCTTTCGCGGTTTTTTGCCCAGAATGTCCCCCTTGTCAAGCTGATTGACCGCACCTTTAACTATGACAGTAAGCGGGCAATAGAGATTCTCACTTTCATCCTGAAACACAGCAAAAACACCTGTGTGCATATGGAGTTGGAACCGAGAATCTTAACGCCGGAGCTTTTGGAAGTATTAAAGTCTGCCCCCAAGGGGAAATTTCAGGTGGAAATGGGGGTACAGTCCACCAATCCTCAAACCTTAAAGGCGGTAGGCAGAGCCTTTGACTGGGAGCGGATGAAGGAAAATATTCTGACGCTCCGTTCTTTTGGCAATATGCATATCCATCTGGATTTGATTGCGGGGCTCCCTTATGAGGATTATGAGGGCTTTGGAAAATCCTTTGACGATGTCTATGACTTAAAACCCCATATGCTCCAGCTTGGTTTTTTGAAGGTCTTGCCCGGAACCGTCTTGGAGAGAGAATCAAGAATCCGTGCGGTGAGTTTTCCACCTTATGAGGTGGTCGCCACCGATTGGATTTCCGCACAGGAGCTTTGTTATCTCAAAGAGGTAGAAGAGGCGGTGGAGTTGTTTTACAACAGCGGAGCCTTTGCCAAAACCATCGAAAAGTTAACCAAGACCCATCCCTTTGCGGTATTTGAATCCCTTGGAAGACTCCTCAAACAGGAACAGCAAAACGGGAAAAAACCACGCAAGGCTTGGTATGAGATTTTATATGATACCTATGGAGAATCAGTGCGCGCGGAGCTTTCGGAGGATTTTATTCGCAACAACAAAAGTATCCCTCTTCCGGAGTTTGTGCGTCCAAAGCGGGAGCGGGGGTTCAAAGATAAAGCGTATCGGCTGATGAAGGATGCAGACTTTTGCAAAAAATATGCCATCACCCCTGACCTTACCAGACTGCGCTTTGAACGGATGAACGGGAGAGCGTTTATGATGGATTATCAGACAAACCGATTGTTTGATATTACCGAGGAAATAAAAGAGGACCTGTGATAGGTCCTCTTTTTATTCAGTTTCTGAAAGGGTATCGTTCAGGGATTTCAGTTGATAAAAGGAGCCTTTCTTTGCCACCAATTCATCATACGTTCCCATCTCTACACAGCGGCCGTGGTCCATCACCACAATCCGGTCCGCATTGCGAATGGTGGAAAGACGATGGGCGACAATAAAGGTGGTTCTGCCCTTGGTCAGGTGATTGATGGCTTGCTGGACGTGGTATTCCGAGATATTGTCAAGGGCGGAGGTTGCCTCATCCAGAATCAGGATTTTCGGGTCCCGAATCAAAGCCCTTGCAATGGAGATTCTCTGCTTTTGTCCGCCGGACAGATTGGCACCATTTTCCCCAACTTGGGTATTAAGACCGTTTGGAAGTTGGCCCAAGAATTCATCGATATTGGCAAGATGAACGATGTTATGGAGTTGCTCTTCGGAGATTTTTGGCATTCCGTAGGTGATGTTTTCCCGAATCGAACCGGTGAACAAAACACTGTTCTGGGGGACTACCGAAAGGAAGTGCCGGTACTTGCTCAGGTTCAACATCTCGATGGGCTTGCCGTCAATGAGCAGCTGCCCCTCAGTGGGGTACATAAAGCCGATAATCATATTCATCAGGGTGGATTTTCCGGAACCGGAGCTTCCTACAAAGGCGATGCATTCCCCAGGCTCTACCGAAAGGGAGAAATCCTTGATGGTCGGCTCATCCGCTTTGGGATAGCAATACGTCACATTTTGGAACTGCACCGTGCCATGCACATAGCGGAGGGGGATTTTGCCTCGATTGTCCTCGATTTCCTTGGATAAGATGATTTCGGACAGAGAATCCACTGACTCAATGCCCTTGGAAAGCTCGGGATAGATGGCAATCAAACCACGCAACGCATTGGAAATGGCATTGAAGTAGGATTGGAACATCACCACATCACCGATTTCAATCACGCCCCGATAAGCCATAGAAACGGTAAAAATCAAGCATAACAGGCTCATGATCTGGCTGATGACCCAGGAAACCGAACCAAAACGGGCGTTGGTTTTGTCAACCAGCAAGCCTTGTTCGCGGAGTTGCCTGATTTTTTGTTCCAACGCATTGATTTCCTTGTGCTCTAAGCCGTGCGCCTTGGTAATGGGAATCATATCAATCATATTGGAAACCTTGGCAGAAACCTCTTCGTTTTCCTTGCGGAAGGTACGATTTGCGTTGGAAATGGTCTTTTTGAAAAAGGTGATAACCAACAGATTGACCGGAATGACCGCGGCAAAGAACAGGGTGACAATCCAGCTCTTGCTTGCGGCAATCACAACATAGACCAGAATGTTGACAATTTCAGGGAGCAGAATGTTGGTAAACTGCCGATTCAAAACTTCAATGGCGGCAATATCACGCAAAAACTTGGCTTGGATTTTTCCGCTTTCCAATTCCTTGTGATAGGTAAGGGAAAGATGCTGCAGCTTGCGAATCAGAGTATTGCGAAGTCCTGCCTCGATGGTGCGGAGCATGGAGTTGTTGTACCATTCCCGAAGGATGTGGCTGGGAATGTTCTGCACAATGAAAATCGAAAGAATGATACAGTAAAGGGCAATCTTTTTTCCTGTATCCGGTCCCCCTGCAACCATTGCGTTAATGATTTCTGCGGTGAACAGCGGAATTACCAATACCGGCGAATGTTTGATCAGCCCCAACAAGGTGGATAGGAGCATCTTCCAACGGTTTTGTTTTAATATCAATTTGTAGATTCCCGACGGCTTGCCGTCCTTTTCGGTGGAGGCGTTTTCCTGAAAAAGCTGTTCGTAGTCGGGAATGTGGTGGCGTTTTTGGGTTTTGGATAAGGGTTTGGGTTTTTCTGTGGTTTGTTCCTGCATAAAAGCATCACCTCAAAAAAGAAAAATTGCTTTTTTTCTTGCATTATACATCGTTTGATTTCTTTGTCAATACAAGTAACCGAATTGTTAAAAAGCTCCCTTTCGGGAGCTTCTCTTTTACAATTTTTGCGGGCAGAGATGACGGATGGGGCATTCGTCACAGTTGGGTTTGCGTGCCATACAATAGGCTCTGCCGTGGTAGACCAGCTGATGGCAAAAGCTTGCCCAATGGGTCTTAGGAACCACCTTTTGTAAATCCAGTTCGATTTTATAAGGGTCTTTGCCGGTGGTCAATCCCATCCGGTTGGAAAGGCGGGTGGCGTGGGTGTCCACCACCACACCGGGAATCCCGAAATAATCCCCCAAAACCAGATTGGCGGTCTTTCTGCCAACCCCGGGCAGCTTTAATAAATCCTCCATCCTGCCGGGCACCTCCCCGTCAAAATCAGCAATCAGCATTTGGCAGCAACCGATGATATTTTTTGCTTTGTTGCGGAAGAATCCGGTGGAGCGGATATCCTCTTGCAGCTCCAATTCATCGGCGTAGGCAAAGGCGTGCACATCGGGATATTTTTGAAACAGATGGGGCGTTACCAGATTCACTCTGGCATCGGTGCATTGTGCCGCAAGCTGGGTGGCAATCAAGAGCTCAAGCGGATTGGTATAATCAAGGGTGCACTCTGCATCCTCATAAACTTGGTCAAAAACGGAGATAATATCTAAGACACGTTGTTTTTTTGCAGATAAACTTTCACGCATATAAAATTCCCCCTTGCAAAATGTCGCTATAATGATTATAATATAAAAGATAGGTCAATGCAATCATTTTATATCGCAATTTGACAAATGAGATTATGGAAATACAGGAGGAAAAAAGATGTTTGAATTGGAACAGATTAAAAAGGTAGACCCCGAGGTTGCTTCTGCCATTACTTCGGAGATTAACCGCCAGAGAAATAAGATTGAGCTGATTGCGTCTGAAAACTTTGTCAGCTCCGCTGTGATTGAGGCAATGGGCACTCCGCTGACCAACAAATATGCAGAGGGCTATCCCGGCAAGCGCTACTACGGCGGTTGTGAGTATGTGGACATCGTTGAGGATTTGGCACGGGAAAGAGCAAAGGAACTGTTTGGCGCAGAGTTTGCCAATGTGCAGCCCCACTCCGGTGCTTCTGCGAATCTGGCAGTCTTTTTTGCAACTATGGAGCCGGGCGACACCTTCCTGGGTATGAATCTTGCCCACGGCGGACATCTGAGCCATGGTTCTCCTGTGAATATTTCCGGTAAATATTTCAATGTGGTTCCCTATGGTGTGGACGATGTGACCCATCGCATCAATTATGATGAGGTTCGTGCGCTGGCGCTGGAGCACAAACCCAAGCTGATTCTGGCAGGTGCCTCTGCCTATGCCCGTGAGATTGATTTTGCAAAATTCCGTGAAATCGCAGACGAGGTTGGCGCATACCTGATGGTAGATATGGCACACATTGCCGGTCTGGTTGCGGCAGGCCTTCATACCAGTCCTGTTCCCTATGCGGACTTTGTAACTACTACCACCCACAAGACCCTGCGCGGTCCCAGAGGCGGTATGATTCTTTGCAAAGAAGAATATGGTCCGATGATCAACAAGGCGGTTTTCCCGGGTAATCAGGGCGGTCCCTTGATGCACGTGATTGCCGGCAAAGCAGTCTGCTTAAAGGAAGCACTTTCTCCTGCGTTTAAGGAATATCAGCTGCAGGTAAAGAAGAATGCAGCAGCATTGGCGCAAGGTTTGATGAACCGCGGTATCGAAATCGTTTCCGGCGGAACTGACAACCACCTGATGCTGGTCAGCCTGATTAAGCAGGATAAGACCGGTAAGGAAGTAGAGCATAACTTGGATGAGGTTGGTATCACCTGTAACAAGAACACCATCCCCAACGATCCCAAGAGCCCGTTTGTAACCAGCGGTATCCGTCTGGGAACCCCTGCTGTAACTAGCCGTGGTTTCAAGGAAGAAGATATGGATGAAATCGCTGAACTGATTTGCATGGTCATCAACGACTTTGAGGGCAACAAGGAAGCCGTTCAAAAGCGTGTGGATGCACTTTGCAAAAAATATCCGCTTTATGAATAAGCCACTTGCAGACAGAATCCGTCCCACAACCTTAGACCAGGTTGTGGGACAGAAACATATATTGGGGAAAGGACAGATTCTTCGCAATATCATTGAGAGCGGGAATATCCCGAATATGATATTCTACGGACTGTCCGGCACGGGAAAAACCACCGTTGCCAATATTGCTGCCAAGGCGGCAGGAAAAACACTCTATCGGCTCAATGCCACCAATGCCTCGGTTTCCGATATTAAAAATATCGTCAAAGAGAGCGAGGGACTTTTGGGACAGGATGGAGTGTTGCTTTATCTGGACGAGATTCAGAATTTTAATAAAAAGCAGCAACAGTCTTTGCTGGAATATACCGAAAACGGAAAAATCACCCTGATTGCCAGCACCACTGAGAACCCTTATTTTTATGTATACAATGCCATCCTGAGCCGAAGTACTGTCTTTGAGTTCAAGGCATTGATGCCGGAGGATATTGCAGATGCCCTCAGCCGTGCAGTAGAGATTTTGCAAAAAGAGGACTTTGCCCACAATCCCATTGAGGCAGAGGAGGGTGTGCTTTTGCATCTGGCGGAAAAATCCGGCGGGGATGTGCGCAAGGCGCTCAACGCCTTGGAGCTTGCTCTCAATTATACCTCGCCCGACAAAAAGGGAATCATTCACCTGACCTTGGATGTGGCAGAGCAATGCACCCAGAAAAAGGTGATTCAGTATGACCAAAAGGGTGACAGTCATTATGACATCCTGAGCGCCTTTCAAAAATCCATTCGGGGCAGTGACCCCGATGCGGCGGTGCACTATTTGGCAAGACTGGTGGCGGCGGACGATATCCAGTCCATTTGCCGCCGGCTGATGGTAATTGCCTGTGAGGATATCGGGCTTGCACAGCCCAATGCCATTACGGTGGTCAAAGCCTGTGTAGACAGCGCCTTGATGCTGGGCTTTCCGGAGGCGCGGATTCCTCTTGGCCACGCGACGGTGTATCTGGCAACCCTTCCCAAATCCAATACGGCGCATCTTGCTTTGGATGCGGCGCTTTATGATTTGGAGCATATGGATACGGGAACCATCCCAAGACAGCTGCAAAACAAGCATTATGATGGTGAGGGAAAAGGGGTCAAGGGTCAGCATTATCTCTATCCCCACGATTATCCCAATCATTATGTGGTTCAGCAGTATCTGCCGGACAAGATTAAGGATAAAACATACTATGTCCCGGGAAATAACCGACAGGAACGGGCTGCCAAGGAATACTGGGACAAAGTCAAAGGACTGAAGCAAAATGAAGATGATTAAACGGTTTGTGTCTTATTACAAACCTCACAAATTGATTTTTGGTATGGATATGGGTGCAGCGTTACTGGTTGCACTCATTGCTATTCTATATCCCATTATGACCAGATTGATGCTGAACGATTTGATTCCCAACCGCAACTATCAGATGATCGTTTTTTGCGGTGTGGGATTGCTTTTGCTGTATCTGCTGCGGATGCTGCTCAACTATTTCATTCAGTATCAGGGACATATGATGGGGGTCCGGATGCAGGCGCAGATGCGGAGTGATTTGTTTCAGCATCTGGAACGTCTGCCCTACGGCTTTTATGATAAAAACGAAACCGGCAAGATTATGTCCCGCATGACTACCGACCTGTTTGATGTGAGCGAGCTTGCCCATCACGGACCGGAGCAGGTGTTGATTTCTGCCATTTCGGTGGTGATTTCCTTTTTCTATCTGGGGAGCATCGACTGGGCACTCACCGGCATTATCTTTGTTTGTGTTCCTTTTTTGGTATTGATTGCGGTTGTGATGCGGAACAAGATGCGCTCTGCCTTTCGCAGAAGCAAGGCGGCAGTTGCCCAGATTAACGGGTCGCTCCAAAGCAGTATTGCAGGCATCCGTGTGACCAAGGCGTTTACCAACGCCCAAAAGGAAACCGAAAAATTTGAGCTTGGTAATGAGGAGTTCAAAGAGGCAAGTCGGGATTCTTACAAGGCGATGGGACAGTTTCATTCCTTTACCACCTTTTTGACCGATGTCTTTAATGTGATTGTCCTGATTGCAGGCGGATTGTTTATGTATCACGGAAGAATTGATTTCGGTGACTATTCCGCTTTTATTGTTTCGGTGAATCTTTTCTTAAATCCCATCAATACCATGATTCGCTTTGCAGAGCAGTTCCAGAACGGTTTTGCCGGCTTTGAGCGCTTTGTGAATTTGATGGAGGAAGAACCTGAACAGGATTCTGTGGGGGCAACCCCCATTGAGAATGTCAACGGGCATATTCAGTTTAAGGATGTGTCCTATGGCTATGCAGGGGACAAGCATGTGCTCCATCGGGTGAATCTGACCATCGAACAAGGCAAAAAGTTTGCTTTGGTAGGTCCCAGCGGCGGCGGGAAGACCACCATCTGTCATTTGATTCCGCATTTTTATGATGTCAAGGAGGGAGAAATCCTGATTGACGGCAGAGAACTGCATACCATTACTATGGATTCCTTGCGCAAGCATATCGGTATCGTGCAACAGGATATTTATCTCTTTAATGCCAGCATTCGCGAGAACATTCTTTACGGAAAACCGGATGCCACGGAGGAAGAGGTGATTGCGGCGGCAAAACGTGCCAATATTCACGATGCCATTATGGAGATGGAGGATGGCTATGACACGGTCATTGGCGAGCGTGGGGTACGCCTCTCCGGCGGACAAAAACAAAGAATCAGCATCGCCAGAGTCTTTTTGAAGAATCCCGCAATCCTGATTCTGGATGAGGCGACATCGGCACTGGACAACACCACCGAAATCCTGATTCAGCAAGCCTTGGACGAACTTTGCAAAGGCAGAACCACCCTGATTGTTGCCCATCGACTTTCTACCATCAAAAACGCTGACGAAATTGCGGTGGTGGACGAGGGCAGAATCATTGAAAAGGGCACCCATCAGGAACTGCTTGAACAAGGCGGAATGTATGAGGAACTTTATCGACTGCAATTCAAGGATTTTTATTGACATTTTCCGCAAAATCGTATATATTAAATGCATTACTTTTTTCTGTAAAAAGGGGGATTTGTATTGGAGCATATTGTTAGCCTGAAAGATATCGTCGTCAACTTTGACGGTGAGCAAATTCTGAATCATATCAATCTGGATATCAAGGACAAGGAGTTCGTGACTCTGCTTGGCCCATCCGGCTGCGGAAAGACAACCACACTGCGGATTATCGGCGGTTTTTTAGAGCCGGACAGCGGTGTGATTACCTTTGAGGGCAAAAAGATTAACGGACTGCCTGCCTATAAAAGAAACGTCAACACGGTGTTTCAGCGCTATGCGTTGTTTCCCCATTTGAATGTGTATGAAAATATCGCCTTTGGTCTGCATGTGAAAAAGCTTCCGGAGCGGGAGATCAGAAAACGTGTAGGCGAGATGCTGGATTTGGTGAATCTGCGCGGTTATGAAAAGCGGAACATCTCCCGGCTCTCCGGCGGTCAGCAACAGCGTGTTGCCATTGCAAGAGCGTTGGTCAACCGACCCAAGGTGCTCCTTTTGGATGAGCCTCTTGGTGCATTGGACTTAAAGCTCCGCAAGGAGATGCAGATTGAGCTGAAGCGGATTCAGCAGAGTTTGGAAATCACCTTTATCTATGTGACCCACGATCAGGAAGAGGCGCTGACTATGAGCGATACGGTTGTGGTGATGAATCAGGGTAACATCCAACAAATCGGTACTCCTGTGGATATTTATAATGAGCCGGAAAATGCATTTGTGGCAGACTTTATCGGGGAGAGTAATATCATTCCCGGTATTATGCTCAAAGACTGTCTGGTAGAAATCAGCGGCAGAGAGTTTGTCTGTGTGGACAAAGGCTTTGGCAACAATACTCCGGTAGATGTGGTGATTCGTCCCGAGGATATTACCTTGGTTCCCACCGAAGATGCAAAGCTGAGTGGCGTGGTGACCTCGGTTACCTTTAAGGGCGTACACTACGAAATGGTGGTAGAGGCATATGATTATCAATGGCTGATTCAGTCCACCCGCTCTGCAGAATTGGGTTCTGCAGTTGGTATCAGCTTTGGACCGGATGACATTCATATTATGCACAAGATGAAAGGATAGGTGAAGAAGATGAAACAAAAGCTTCTTGCCGCTCCCTATCTTGTATGGATGGCGGTCTTTGTGATTGTGCCGCTGATTATGGTGGCATACTTTGCGTTTTTTGACAGCGACGGAAATTTCACCCTGCAATATGTGGCAGATGTGGCACAGTACAGCAATATCTTTGTCCGCTCCGTCTGGCTGGCAGCATTGGCAACGGTGATTTGTCTGGTGCTTTCCTATCCCCTTGCATACATACTGGCAAAGATGGATACCAAGGTGCAAAGCACCATGCTGATGATTGTGATTCTGCCTATGTGGATGAACTTTCTTCTGCGCACCTATGCTTGGATGACCCTGCTGGGGAATGAAGGGATCATCAACACCCTGCTCGGCTATATCGGACTTGGACCCTTTAAGATGCTCAACACCCAAGGCGCAGTGGTTCTGGGAATGGTCTATGACTATATCCCCTATATGATTCTGCCCCTTTATACGGTGATGACAAAAATCGACAAAAGCGTACTGGAGGCAGCCAACGATTTGGGTTGCAACAGCTTCAAAACCTTGATTAAGGTGGTGTTGCCCCTCAGTCTGCCCGGAATTATGTCGGGGATTACTATGGTATTTGTCCCCGCAATCAGTACCTTTATTATTTCCCGAATGCTGGGCGGTGGCTCCAATCTGTTGATTGGTGACCTGATTGAGATGCAGTTCTTAGGAAACTCCTACAACCCCAATCTGGGTGCAAGCATTTCTCTGGTGCTGATGGTGATTATTCTGCTGATTATGACCTTGATGAATCAGTTTGATGTGGATGATGACCGTGTACTGATGTAGAAAGGGAGGGGAAAGATGAAAAAATTATCCAAACTTTATGTAGGCTTGATTTTGGCATTTTTGTACCTTCCGATTCTGGTGTTGATTATATTCTCTTTCAACACCTCAAAAAGCCGTTCGGTATTTTCCGGCTTTACGCTGGAATGGTACGAAAAGCTGTTTCATAATGAATTGATTATGACCTCTTTGGGTAACACCCTGATTGTGGCGGTGGTTGCATCCTTGATTGCGACAGTGCTTGGCACCGTTGCCTGTATCGGCATCAGTCGGATGCGCAAGGCGCCCAAGGCGGTGATTATGCAGGTGACCAACATCCCGATTATGAATCCGGAGATTGTTACCGGTGTGTCCTTGATGCTATTGTTTGTGTTCTTTGCGGCACGGATGCATCTGGAGTTCGGGTTTGTGACCCTGATTATCGCACATATTACCTTTGATGTGCCCTATGTGGTGCTCAATGTCATGCCCAAGTTCCGGCAGATGGATGCCAACCTCTATGAGGCGGCACAGGATTTGGGGTGCGGACCGGTGCGTGCCTTTTTTAAGGTGGTGTTTCCGGAAATTATGCCCGGCGTGATTTCGGGATTTTTGATGGCGTTCACCTTTTCGTTGGATGATTTTATTGTCAGCTACTTCACCAGCGGTTCCACGGCACAGACACTCCCTATTACCATCTATGCCATGACCCGTCGTAAGGTCAGTCCGGAAATCAACGCACTTTCTACCATTATCTTTGTGGTGGTTGTGGTGATTTTGATTGTGAAGAATATGATTGAACGGCGTGCAGAAAAGAAAGGGGCGGTTTGATGAAACGTATCGTTGCAATTTTAATGCTCCTTGTACTTTGTATGGGTCTTTGCTGTGGCTGTCAGTCAGAAGAAGAGGAAACCGTGGCGGAAGAACCCCTTACCGTTGTGGATGAAGGGTACTACCAAAAGTTTCAGGGCAAAGATATTTCTATCAATGTCTATAACTGGGGGGAATATATTCCCGACGGCAGCGAGGAAGGGGTGCTCAACCTCAATGCAGAGTTTACCAAGCTGACCGGTATCAAGGTGAATTACACCACCTATGCCACCAATGAAGAGCTTTATGCAAAGCTCAAGGGCGGCGGCGCAAGCTATGACATCATTATTCCGTCGGATTATATGATTTCCCGTATGATTCACGAGGATATGCTGGAAGAGATTTCTTTTGAGAACATCCCCAACTTTCAATATATTATGGAGAAGTTTGTCAATCCGGAATACGATCCGGAGAACCGTTACTCGGTTCCTTACACTTGGGGCACGGTGGGAATCATCTATGACAACACCGCCATTGATATGGACGAGAGCGAGATGGACTGGGATATTCTTTGGGATGAAACGTATAAGGATTCGATTCTGATGTTCGACAATCCCAGAGATGCCTTTGCGGTGGCAGAGCTGCTTTTGGGATATTCCTTAAATACGGAGAATGAACAAGAACTGACTCGCGCGGCAGAAAAGCTAATTGAGCAAAAACCGGTGGTACAGGCATATGTGATGGACGAAATTTTTGACAAGATGGGTGCAGGAGAAGCAATTTTGGCACCCTACTATGCCGGAGATGCGGCGACATTGATGGATGAATATGACCATTTGAGTTTTGTGATTCCCAAAAGCGGAACCAATCTGTTCATCGATGCGGCTTGTATCCCTAAGGGTGCCAAGCAAAAAGAGGCGGCAGAGATGTATATCAACTTCCTGTGCGAGCCGGAGGTTGCCTATGCGGTCACCGATTATATCGGATATTCCACCCCCAATCAAGGCGCCTTTGATTTATTGGATGAGGAGATGCAACAGGACGAGATTGCCTATCCGGATGATGCGTATATCACAGAAAAAACTACCATTTACCGCAATCTGTCCGATGAAGCAAACCTGAAAATGCAGGAGCTCTGGACCGAGATGAAGAGCGCGGAGACAGAATCTGTAAACCAATGGGTGGTTCCCATCTTTATGGCGATTTGTATTCTGCTTTCGGTGGGGATTTTGATTCGCCGGTATTGGAAGAACAAGAAAGATATATTTTAATGAAGAACAAGGCGAAACGGTAAAAAGCTGCCGTTTCGCCTTTTTTGTTCAATTATGCCAATAGAACTTGGACATTTTAACCAAGAAAAGTGATCATTTTTTTATTGACTCTCGGTAATTTTTGTGGTAATATGTATAATTATGATTTTTGGACTCGTTCATTTTGTCTAAAGGAGGAAATTCTATGAAACTTCATTTTTTGGGAACTTGTGCAGGGACAGAGCCAATGCTGGACAGAAAGCACGCATCAGTTGCGGTAGAGTGCGACAAAAAGCTCTACTGGTTTGATGCCGGTGAGGGGTGTTCGTATACCGGTCATAATATGGGACTGGATTTGTTGGATGTGAAAAATATCATCATTTCTCATACCCATATGGACCATATCGGCGGATTGGGAAATCTTTTGTGGAACATCCGCAAATTGACTCAGATGCGCTCGGAACTTCCTCATTTTGACGGGGTGGATGTGTTCATCCCCAATGAGGATTCCAAGGATGGCTTGCTGAAGCTACTCAGCCATACTGAGGAAAACTTTTGTTGTGATTACGAGAATCGGTTTTACGGGGTTCAGGATGGTGTGCTTTTGGATGATGGCAAGGTCAAAGTGACGGCGTATCATAACACCCATCTTGTCCGCTGGGAAACCGACAAACCGCTGTCCTATTCCTATCGCATTGAGGCGGAGGGGAAAAGCGTGGTATATTCCGGAGATGTAGGCTTGTATACCGATTTGGATCCGGTGATTGGGGACGGCTGTGATGCCCTTTTGATTGAAACCGGTCATTTTGGCATTGATATTGCGTATGATTACATCAAGGATAAGAATGTAAAACGGGTATTCTTTACCCATAACGGCAGAGAAATCATCAATGACAGGGAAGGCTCGCTTGCAAAAGTGGCGCGCCTGTTTGAAGGAAGAGGAACCATCTGCGAAGATACTTTGACTGTGGAATTATAAGAAAGGATGGATGGAAATGAAACTTGCAGTCCTTTGCGATATGCATATGGGAAGCGTGCATTCTCCGCAATACGCGTTTTTTCAGTACTTTGCAAACAAAATGGAGGAGGATAACATCCCTTGCATTTTGTGTCTGGGTGATATCACCGCCTATGGCGAAAAAGAAGTGTTTGATGCTTACGTCAAAGAGATGAGCCGGTTCAATCACCACTATGTGATTGGAAACTCCGATGTGCGTTCTGAAAAGACCCAAGCTGCGTTTTTGGGTGAAGCAACCGGATTTGATATCTCTTTGGACGGAATCCGTATCTTAGGAATCAATACCCCTTTTGGAAAGATTGAAGAAAAAGACCGCCCTGCCATTTTAGGGATGCAGGACGGTGAAGTGTTGGCGATGCATCATAGCATCCATATGCTGGATGAGGATAGCAGAGCCTTTATCACAAAGGTTGCAGAGGAAAAAGCACTTACCATTCTCCACGGACATTCCCACAAAACCTTTGATTTTGTTTTAGGAAAATCCCGTGTGTTGGGATTCCGTGCTGCAGACCCCGACAAATCTATCGGCGATTACCCTTGCGTCACTTATGTGGAAATGACCAAAGACGGTGTTTCCTATGAAGAAGTGTTGCGAAAAGCGCCCCAAAGCGTGCTCAAAGATATTGAGGGACATTTTGGGATTTCCTGTGTCGACAATCATCGGGATGTTGCCTATGCCCTTGAGAAGAATGTTTACGGCGTAGAGCTTCGGTGCAATGGTGCGGGTTGGGAGCCGGATGATACCCTGATTCCCCTGATTGATGCGTGGAGGGAGAAAACCCACGGCTATCTTTCGGTGCATATGCCCAATCTTCGCTTTCGGGATGGAGAAATTACCGGCAAGGATACTTGGTATCAGGCGGTGGACTATGCCAAAAAGGTGGGCGCAGATGGCTTGACCATCCATCCTCCCAGAGTGAAAAAACCGGATATGCAGCAAGGCGGAAAAGCTTGGCAGGAATTTTTGCAGCTTTACCTATATGCGGTTGAGGCAATGCCCGAAAGGGTGAAAGTCGGCATCGAGAATCTGCATATGGAGGCAGATGAAACCGATGATGATAAACGAGGGTTTGGCTATTGTCCGGACGAGGTGCTCTCCTGGATTGCTGCCATCAATGACCATTTTGGCAGAGAGCGGGTGGGTCACACCTTGGATGTGGGCCATGCCCGAAACAACGGACCTCTGGCACAGAAGTTTCCTTGCAGCCGTTGGTATGAGCTGATGGGAAGTAAAACGGTGGCGTATCACATCCACCAGATTGTGCCCAACGAATATGGACTCAGCAATCACAATGCCATTGAACAATGGCTTGCACCGGTGATTTCGTATGCGGCGTTCTTTTATAGCTGGGAGGCGAATATCATCAATCATTGCCCTGTATTTTTAGAAGTGCGGGGCTGTGAGAATTATCAAAAAAGTATCGATGCCTTTCAGTTGTTGTTAGACTGAGGAAAGGAGTAAAAAATGCAAGAATATTTATGGATGCAGGCAGAGCTGTTTTTACGATTGGTTCTGGCAGCATTGTGTGGTGTACTGATTGGATATGAGAGAACCCACCGAGGAAAAGGTGCCGGTGTCCGGACCCACTTGGTGGTGGCGGCGGCATCTGCCCTGATGATGATTATTTCCAAATACGGATTTTCGGACTTTTCCAAAATCATTGTAGGCAATGTGGCAGAATATCGCTTAGACCCCTCAAGACTTGCGGCGCAAATTGTGTCCGGCATCGGTTTTTTGGGCGCCGGAATGATTTATATGCACGGCAGAACCCCCCACGGCCTGACTACCGCGGCGGGAATCTGGGCAACCTCCGGAATTGGTATGGCAATCGGGGCAGGAATGTACCTGATGGGCTTTTTGGCGACCGGTTTGATTTATGTGGCACAGCTGGTGTTGCATAAGAACCTAAGAATTTTACAAACCACAAAAGAAAAGAGAATTACCTTGGTTGTGGACGAGAACGAGGGGGATTTGGTGCGGCTGCAACGCCTGTTGGAGGAACATCAAATTCAGGTTGTCAGCATTACCTATAAGAAATTGGAGAATGTATCGGTGAGAATCAATCTCCATATCATTGTTCCCCATGACTTTGAGGATGTGCAGCTGATGCGAATTGCCAGTCAAAATGAATATATCAAGGCGATCAGCTCCAGTTCTTTGGAGTATGCAAGCAAGTGATTGGTCAATTTGCACATAAAGAATGCTTGATAAGGCAAAACAAAAGCGCAAAAAGTGCAAAAAAAGCAGAATATACATTGCAAAAGATGATTTGTTTTGCTTTAATATAACGAGGGTTTTGGGTTTTTAATGAAATAGAAATAGTAAAAATGCACTAAAACATAGGTTGAAAAAACTTGTGAGCGAATCCACATTGTGTAGATGTTAGAGAGAAAGGAATGAAGCACCATGAAAAAACTGTGTTCCGTTTGTGCAGCGGCTTGTGTTTTGACATCCATGTTGTCGGCGTATGCCCTTCCGGCTGTCAATAAGACTGAACCGACGATTGTTGCCATGACCTTTGATGATGTTTCCACCAACAACAGTCCATACGGAATTTCCACCAGCGAGATGATTCCCACCATCAAGCAACCGGATTTAAAGGTGAAAAACAAAGTGGTGGAGGCGGTGAAAAAAGCACCGGTGGGCTATATGGACATCGGCTTGATGGAAAGCAGTGACAAGATGGGCTTTTCCTTTGATTTGATGCTGGATGCTGCAACCATTGACCGCCAGATCAAGGTGGTTGATCAACTGGATAATGAAACGGTTGCCTTTACCATTCAGCCTGACGGAACATTGGTTTCCTCTGATGGACGGGTTTTGCGTACCCTGAAAATGGGAAAGTGGTACAGCTTTGATTTGATGTATCGGTTTTCTGCCAATCGCTATGACATTTATATGGATGGCAAATGTCTGCAATCCGATTGTCTGATGCCCAATTACCAAAAGTTTGATGCGGCAAAGCGGTTGCGGTTCTGGGCAAATGGCGGTGGCTATGACAGTAAAATTTGTATTGATAATATTCATATTTACAAGGGCAAAAAGATTCTGGGCAACGAGGGATTAAAGAGTTCATTCAATGCCGAGGTGATGGAGGCGGCTGCAGAAGAATCTGCGGCGGTGGATGAAACCTCTATCAGCCAGAATGCGGAATTTGACAATGAGGAGATTGGTGCACTTCCAGGAAGTATGTTCCAGGCGATGAACATCGGGGAGAACAATCCGGGAAGCAAGGTAGAAATTGCGGCAGTCCCCGATGAAACCAATCGTAGCTTACATATTTATAAATCCGAAAAAGTTACCACTCCTGCTGGTTTAGACTTTGAAATTGATATCAGCAATGCCCACTATGCGCATATTGAATTCAAATTCAAAGAAGAAAAGGTCAGCAGCAATGCGGCGCACACCATCCTTCTCCGTAGTGAGAATCCGGCGTGGAACAATCTGGTAAAAATTCAAAACAGCGGCAAAATGGTTATTGCCGATACGGTGGAGAAGGATTTTACCGTAGATCAATGGCATGAAATGCATTTCTTGCTCAACTGCAGAGAAATGCGCTACGAAAAGATCGAACTGGACGGCGAGGTTGTGGCAGAGAATCTGCCCTATCCCGACAGAACAGCAGTATCCCCCAGCGTGGTGCGTATGACGACGGAAAAACTGGGCGAGATTGCGGCAAGCCTTTATATTGATGATTTCCGTGTTTATGCCGGCAAGGAACGAAGAGATGCCGCAGAACTGAATGAAGCGACGGCAAATGTAGAATTCAGCCGGTTGATTACACCGGAAGGGGTGGTCAAGCCTTGGCTTGAGAAAGCCGTAAGTATGGTTACCTTGTCCGACAAGGTGACCTCTCATACTGAGCGGTTGAAACTGCCTGTCAGCGCACAGGAGATCGACGGCATGGTTTATGCACCGGTAGCTTTCGTGGCAGAAGCCTTTGGTTCAACTGCAACAACAAATCCGGACGGTACCGTTACAGTTACTGCAAACGGAAAGACGGCAGTATTTCCTGCCCGTATGGTAGAAGGCGTTGCGTTGGTCAATGCAGAAGAACTTGCTGCGGCACTGGATGTAACCATGACCTTCTCGGAACAATTCTGTCTGGTGGTTTTTGATGCTGCCAAGCAGAACTTTACCTATGAACAGTTAGAAGATATTTTTGACTATACCATGTATGAACGCCCGAAAGCGGCAAACTTTTTAGAGGTGTTCAAAAACTCCGGAATGTCCGGCGTGCATCCCCGGGTGCTTGCCACCAAAGAAGAATTTGATATCGTACGGGAGGCAATCAAGACAGACCCAACCGCCAAGCGGTGGTTTGAGGAACTCTTGGCACAGGCAGAGGATATGATGGCAAACTCCAAACCGCCGGTGTTTGCAATTGATGACCTGAAATATGCTGAGGACCACTATCTGGGCGATGCCAGAAACTCCTTGCATCGTATTATTTTGATGTCGCTCCTCTATCAGCTGACCGGGGATACCAAGTACCCTGAATGGATGTGGCGCGAAGTCAAGACATGGACAGATTTTAAGATGTGGTACGGATTTACAGGCGGCACCCACCTTGCAACCGGTGAAATTGGTCCAGGTATCTCCATTGCCTATGACTGGTGCTATGATTACTGGACACAGGAACAAAGAGATATTATGACCTCGGCACTCTGCGAGGAAGCCTTCTGGATGTTTGAGAGCGGTTACGATTATTCCATCTCCTTTACCTCCAGTTGGATGAATAATGAAAACAACATCAATCTGGTTGTCAACGGCGGTGCAGGAGTGACCGCGTTGGCACTTCTGGATATTTATCCGGAGCGGGCGGCAAAGATTCTGGAAAACGCAGTTCTTGCCATCGAAAACGGATTGATTACGTATGTGCCCTCCGGTGCTACTCTGGAGGGACCCAGTTACTGGGATTATCAGACCACCTATCTGTGCTGGATGATGAAGACCATGCTCTGCACCTTGGGAACCGACTTTGGGTATATTACTGAAAATCCGTTCCTTAAGCGGGGTTCTCGTTACTATACTTATATGCAGTCAAGACAGGGTGTCAACAATGTGGCCGATGCGGGAAGTGAGAATCAGCAGTCTTCGGAAGTATTCTGGCTTGCTAAGGTCTTTGATGACAGAGATTTGGCGCGTGCTATCATTGACGAGCGGGAATGTAACCAGATGGACATTTATGCGCTGGATTTGTTGTTCTATGATCCGGAGTTTACCAAGGAACAGGCGGATTTGCCGCTGGATTTGATTTACGGCGATCAGGCATTGCTCCACAATGAATATCACACCCAGGATTCCATTTATGTTTCCATGCATTCGGGTAAAAACGATTCCACCCACGGTAATGTGGATGCGGGCACCTTCCTGTTGGATGCATTGGGTGTGCGTTGGGCAAGAGAGCTTGGCCACGACTATTATCAGCAAACCCTTTATTGGGATTTTAGACAAAGAGGATATCTTTACAAGCTTGGCCCGCAGGGACAGAACATCATTGCACTCAACCCCACCATTGAGTTGGGTCAGGTCTGGAATGCAAAAGCGGACTTTACGCAGTTTGAAACTGCCTCCCGTGGCGGCTTTGCAGTGGTGGATTTGACTGAGGCATACGGCACCCGTGTCAATAGTGCCCAACGAGGCATCAAGCTGGATACCGACCGCAGCCAGATTGTGGTACAGGATGAAATGGATTTGAAGGGTGAAAATGACCTTTATTGGTTTATGCATACCCAAGCGGATATGGAGGTTTCCAAGGACGGCAAGTCTGCCATCCTGAAACAGGATGGAAAGACCTTGTATGCAGTTTTGCAGACCAATTTGAAGAACGCAAAATTTAGCGCGGCAGAAGAGGTTCCCTTGGAGGGTTCCGGTGTCAAACCGTCCTATTGGTCCTTGGGCAGCAATGCAGGTCGTTTGCAGATTCACGCCCCCAAGGCAAAGGGCAAGGCGACCATTGCGGTTCGCTTTATTCCTATGGTAGACCAGGATGTACCGGAAAACCTTTCGGATATTCCGGTTGCCAAGATGCAGCCCATCCGTGACTGGAAGGCGGAGGAGGGTGAATATGTAGTTCGCCCCTTTGTGGATAGCATCACTATCGATGGAAAACCTATCGCAAACTTCTCTAAGCGTGTGAATGAATATTTGATTGAATATCCCTATGATATAGACCCCAACTATCTTCCCAAGGTGGAAGCCGTTACCCAAAATGAGGATGCGGTGGTTGCAGTCACACAGGCGGATAGTCTGGAGGGAATGGCGGTGATTTCGGTCACCAGTACCAAAGATACCACCAAGAGTCGAACCTATAAGGTTTCCATGACGGTAATGCCTTGGTGTGGCATTCCGGAGGGACGTGTAGAGCGCAAACCGGTGGGCTACGAGGCAAGCTATCAGGCAAACCCCAACAAGAATGGTATTGCCAACGCCTTTGACGGCCTGAATACTACCTTCTTCTCCAACGGACCGAGTGGTGTTTGGGTGATGGCGGATTTGGGTTCGGTGCAGCATGTGGATGTTGTGTCAGTCAATACCTATCACGGTGGCGAGCGCCGCAACTTCTTTGATATTCAAGTGTCTACCGATGCCAAGAACTGGAAGACCGTCTTTGCAGATGGTACCTCCGGCAAGGTTGCGGACTATGAGAATATTGACATCGGTGACCAGCAAGCCCGTTATGTGCGTTTGGTGGGCCGCGGTCATTCCAACGGACCGGAGTGTTCGTATATCGATATCAAGTTCTACGGGAAAGATTAAGGAGGAAAGATAGCATGAAAACAATATCAACAGCAAACCGATTGCTGTGTCTTATGGTAACCATAAGTATGTTACTGACTTTGGTGCCGATGCTCATTGTTTCTGCGGCGGGAGAGGTGGCAATCACCGCTCCTGCGACGGGGAGCTTTCTGGAGGTGAACCAACCGGTCATTATCCGTGTGGCATCTGCTTTGGAGCCTACCTTGACTGCCAATGGTACCGAGGTTTTATCTCCGGTGGAAGCAGCAAATGGAATCTGGGATTTCTCCTGGACTCCCACCGAAGGCGGTACGGTAATCCTTCGGGCAACCGATGGAACCAATACTGCAGATGTGAATGTCTTTGCGGGAATCACCAGTGAGGTTTCGGTGGAAAGCACACCTCAAAATGGTGCAACCTTGGTGCAGGCAACAGACTTGGATGAAACAACCGATGTGGTTGTTCTTGCCTTTGATGCTGTCTTTGTAGCAGAAACAGACACCTTGACCGTAGCGGATCCGAATGGAAATGTGATAGTTACCCTTACTGCAACGGATGTAGCAGGGGCTGATAAGATCAAGCTGGTCTTTGACAAAACAGCAGGAAAACAAAATGTTTTTTTGAATGACAGACAGATTGCCCAAACCGCAATGACAACCGAGAATTTGGAAGCATTTACTCTTTCGGGCGTTTCGGTAAGCAATGTTACTATGCGTCAGATTGCCACTCCAACCTTGACCATTACATCTCCGGCTGGTGGGACCAAGGCGTTTGTGGGAGATACCGTAACTGTGAAAGCAAAAACCACAGGTTTGCCTTCCGGTCAGGCTGTGAAAATTGTTGCGCAGGATGGCACGGAGTATCCGGCAACACAGGTTTCGGGCACGACCGATGAATATGCGGCAACTATTTCCGGTGTTACCGCAGGGATGCAAACCCTGAAAGCCACCATTGCGTCTTTGAGACTGGAGTCTGCTCCCGTTTCACTGACCCTGTTTGAGGATGCGTTGTTAACCGGAATGAACTTTAATGAAGGAACGGAAAATGCTACCGGCACCTTGGATGACACTTACTTCTATCTTTATGAAAGTAAGCGATATACCACAAGCTTTGCCTATAAGGCAGGCAAAACGGGAGAAGGTTTGGCGGCTTACAATGCAGCTCCCGGTGGGGATGCCACTGATACCTATGGAAAGGGTCTTACCTTTGACTATGTGACCATCCCCCAAAGCGGAAGAGTTGTCTATGAATTCGATGCGCGTTTTGAAGGAAAAGTCATCATTCGATTGATGAAAAATACCACCACGTACTCAAATATTCTGGAATATACGGCAAACAGCAACGGTGATATTTGGAGCGCGCTTTTAAGCAGCAACATTCCTAACGCTTCTTACACCCACAACGGTTGGAATAAACACAAGATAGTTCTGGATTTGGATAACAAAACCATTGATTATTATCTTGATGGAAACATCAAGCTTTCTAAACAGTCTTGTCCTTTCCTGGCAGAGAAAAATGCTGCAAAGATGTTGATTTTCTCAAATAAAAAGTCAACTGAGGGCGGTGTAGGCTGCTATATCGACAATTTGAATATCTATACCACGAAAGAGGTTACATTCTCGCCTGAGGGCGGCGGCACGGTGGAAAGCAGTGTGGCATTTGTCAGCCCCAGCAGAGACAACTTCCTCGAAAAAGGACATCCTGTGACATTAAAGACCAATGTGACCGGTGCGGAAAGTGTAGAGTTCTATGCAGAAAACACCTTGATTGGTACTGCTCCGGTAGCAGAAGGCGTTGCAAGTCTTTCTTGGACTCCTGATACCGAGGGAACCATAGAGCTCAAAGCGATTGCAGGTGGTGTAACCGATACTGTCTCTGTTGAGGTGGTGGCAACCACAGCGTACTACTTTGACAGCTTCAACGGACCGGAGATTATTGAAAATGATAATATCAGCACATGGAATGGTTCTCAGAACTTTGATCGGTATGAGGACGGCGGTGCCGATGGCGGAAAATACGGTGTGATGGTCGGCAAAGGCAGCAATAAGCGCCTGCTATTCCACTGTCCGGCACCGAAAAGTTCCGGCATCTATATGGTAGAAATGAATATCAAAATGCCGGCCAATATGGCTTCTGTGACGCTGGAAAATCGCCACGATTCCCTTGGCATCAATGAAATGTTTTATGTTGGAACCAAGAGCTGTGGCTATCACGAGGTGGTAGATGGAACCAAAACTTGGTTTACCACCGAAAAGATTCCGGCAGACACTTGGGTAACCCTCAAATATATTGAAAATATTGACGAGGGAACTCGTGCCATCTACATCAATGGCGTAGAACAATATTCCGGTCCTACATTGCAGGAAAAGCATACCACCTTTGGCGGATTGTCATTCTTGTTGGGTTCCAACTGGACGGCAAACGATGCCCTTTGCGTAGACAATCTGCGTATCAGCACTGCCGCAGCCCCCATGTTTGCGCGAAGTGCGGCAATGGTTGGGAATGATACCATTCGTGTTAACTTCAGCAAGACGGTAAGTATCCGGAATTTAGAGAATTTGATTCTGGTTTCCCGCGGGGGAACCACCATTCCGGTCACTTTTGAAAAGGGTGACAAATATCTGGATTTGAAACTGCCCGCATCTCAAGTTGGCAATCTTTCTTCTGCATATACCGTTGTCATTGACCCTGCATTAAAAGCAGAAGACGGGTCCTCCTTGGAAAGAGGTGCAACCTTTACTGTGCGCAGTGCCGGACAGTCAGGAAATATCACCGGTATTCAGTTTGGGGCAGATGGACAAAACATCACATCCTTAAGCGGACTGACGGCAGGACAAACGATTACCTTTACCTGCAATGTCAACAGTAGTGCAACTGCTGCACAGTTGATTCTTTGTGTTTATACCAAGAACTCCAATGGTTCGGTGGCGTTAAAGCAAAGCGCCGTTGGCAAGGGTGTGTTGACTGCCAATACTTTGACACCGGTTTCTGCAACCTTGACGTTGGCAGAGAATGTAGAAAGCAATGATTTTATGAAAGTTTTTGTTCTGAATGCAGATGGCTTGGTACCCCTTACCGACCCATTGATGCTTGGAACAGAGGGATAAGGAGGAACGCATATGAAAAAAATATTGACCATTCTTTTGACTGTATGCTTGTTGCTCCAGTCTGGATTCGTGTTTGCTGCGCAAACCCCGTCCCTTCGGGCATCCCTCAATCAGGATACCTTTACGGTTGAAGTTTCCGGTAGCGGTTTTTCTGCGCTGGATAGTGTATTTGTTGTGATTGCTCCTAAGGATATTCCTCTTCAGCGAGTGGTTGAATACAACCAGTTTGCATACAGTGATCAGCCGATTATCGATTCTACCGGTGCCTTTGTGATCAATCCGGAATTGAAAGCCGGTTCCCTGATGGGATGGTATACAGTTTACGCGATTGAAAGTGCAACCGGTGCGGTCACCACCGCGGACTTTTTGTATCAGAGCGCCGCAGATTTTGCGGATGTATTGGTGCATTTCAATGAGAATGCAACCACCAAAGCGGCGATGAAAACCGCTTTAGACACCTATGGCGTGGCGGCACTTCTGGATATGACAGAATATCAGGCGACCCCCATTGCCCAGCAGGTAATCGCAGACCGACTCTTTGATTTGCGTGGGGCATCCTTTGCGGATATTCTGGATTTGCATGAAGACTTTAAGCTGGCATTGCTTTTGGGCGGAATCCCTTATGTGGGAAATCCGGCAAGCTTGCTTGCAAAGTATGGTGATACCTTGGGACAAGGTGTGACTGATGCCTTCTTTGCTTGTACGGATGCGGAAGAAACAGCGGCAGGCACTTACTTTAAGAACAAGACCTTTACCGATGCGGCAAGTCTGATTGCCTCTCTTCCCGAAGCCATTTTTGCAGGCAAGGTAAATGCGGCAACCACCGCGTCTGCATTGCAAAGCCTGTTTATGACCGAATATGCCTCTCAGTTAACTTTGAATAAAACTAACTATAACAATGTAACCAATAAGACCACCGTGTTTTCCAACCTGTTGGCGCTTCCTGCTCCCAGAGTGGACGGCTATACCGATGCAGAAACCAAGTTTGCAGCAGCAGCCCTTGCGGCGTATAACGCAGAGCAAGGCGGCGGCGGTCTTGGTGGTGGCCTCGGCGGAGGCGGCGGTGGCGGCGGCGGAGTCAGTGCGTATCAGCCTCCGGTAGAGAATCCGTCGGTAGACAAGGAACAATATTACAGCGACTTGAGCAGTGTCCCCTGGGCTGTTGACCACATCAATTACCTGACCCGCTACGGCGTGCTCAGCGGTGATGGTAGCGGAAGCTTCCGTCCCAACGATACCGTTACCCGTGCAGAGTTTGTCAAGATGATTGTGACTGCATTCAAGCTTGCAGAAACCGGTTCTACCACCGGCTTTGGCGATGTAAAGGCAAGCGACTGGTACGCACCCTATGTTGCAACCGGCGTGGCAAACGGTTTGGTCAAGGGTATCAGCGACACCTACTTTGGTGCAAACGACAAGATTACCCGTCAGGATTTGGCAGTGCTCTGCTATCGTGCATCTCAAAATGCATCTATGATTTTGGGTAAGACCAACCTGAATACACCCACGGACTTGGCAAGTGTGGCAGACTATGCAAAGGCTGCAGTAGAAAGCTTCTATGCAGCAGGTGTGATTAACGGCGACGAAAGCGGTGCATTCAATCCTGCCCGCAACGCAACAAGGGCGGAAGCTGCGAAGATTGTTTCCGGACTCTTGGCGCTGAAAGGAGGATATTGATGAGAAACTATCTGAAAAGAATTGGCGCACTTCTGCTCTGCCTGACCCTTTTGATTCCGGCAGGCGGTGTGTTTGCAACCGATTCTGACGCAGTAGAGCATACCCTCTCTTACCAATTGGGCACCCTGAATCGTTTGGGATTGATTACCAATACCTTGGAAGACGTGGATCCCGCTGAGGCAGTTACCCGTGTGAACTTTGCCACAGCAGTTGCCCGTGTTTACGGGATTCAGGTCAATGAGGATGCAACCATATCCGATATAGCTTTTGACGATATGACGGATTATAGTGCAGAGGAGATTTATGCAGTCAAAATTCTGGCAGACAGAGGTCTGGTATCCGGAACCGGATATCGTACCTTCTCCCCGGAAGAAACCATCACCCAAGAGCAGGCTGCCAAAATTCTGGTCAGCGTTCTCGGCCACGGCTTTGTGGCGGAGCAGGAGGGCGGATATCCCGCAGGCTATGTAGCAAGAGCCTCCAGACTTGGTTTGTTTGATGGAATTTCCTTTGGTGGAAATGTGGCGTTATCTTGGAACGACTTTATTTCTATGCTGTATCAGGCGTTATTCGCAGATATTATGCAGCCGGTGTACTATGCAGCGGAAATCAGTTATACCGTTGTGCAGGGGGAGAATCTGCTGACCAACATTATGAACCTCTCCCGAGTGAGAGCAGAAATGGTGACCGCAACCGATAAGACTGCCCTTTCCGGCGGTGAAGGTGTGAATGAGGGGTATGTGGAAATTGGCGGCGTTCTCTATCTGGACAATGGAGAGGCGGCACAATATCTGGGTAAGTTGGTGGATGTATATTTCAAGAGCAATCGGGATGGTTCACGGAGAATTCTCCATATTGCTCCGACCTATGACCAAGGTGCGCAAAAGCTGAACATCCATCCGGAGCTTCAGCTCAACGGCTATGAAATCAGCTATTATGATGCAAAGGGTAATCAGCGAATTGCCAAGATTGCGACGGATGCCAATATGATTTACAATGGTGAAATTCTGGCATACAATCCTGCCTTGATTCAGCCGGCTACAGGACAGGGTTCCATTCTGTTGCAACATAGCGGTAGTGGCAGTAACTTTGATTTGGTGGTGGTTGACCAATACACCAATGTGATTGTCAAATCGGTAAACGCCGACAGAAACATTGTTTATGATTTGCGTGGCGGCTCTCTGGATTTGGATGCATTTGTGGATAACGAAACCTGTACCATCGTAAAAAATGGTGAGGAATTGGATGTTGCAGATTTGCAAGAGGATCAGATTCTTCATGTATACGAAAATGCCTCCCAAACTCGTATTACCATTGAAGTCCGCAGCGACCTTGTCACCGGTATTCTGGAACAGACAAACAGAGATACGGTGACCGTAGCAGGGAATGCCTATACCTTTGATAGCGCAATCGGCGCAGATTTGCAGAGAAATCTCGGCAAAACCGGAACTTTTTACCTGACCGTAGATGACAAAATCATTTGGGTGGATTGGAGCGGTACCGAGGGGTTGCAGTATGGTTACTTCTTAAAAGGCGCCATGGACGGAACCTTTAACACCGTCCTGACACTCCGTGTTTTGACGGAGAAGAACACCATTGCAGACTATGATGTGGCAAAGCATAGCACCTTGAAATATCAGGACGGAACCGAAACAAAGGCGACCAACGCCTCTCAGGTTGTTGCGGCATTGCAGACCGGTGGCGCATGGAAAAAGCAGTTGGTGCGTTACCAATTGAATGACGAAGGGAAAATTGCAGTCTTATGCCTGGCAGATGCAACAACGGCTTTGCCACTTGGAAAGCACGATGTGGATTTTTACTGCTCGGTTGCCAATACCGGTGAAGAATATATATACCGGAGCCAAAACAAGACGATAGGCGGGCGCTTTGTGATTTCTGCGGAAACCCCAATCTTTTTCGTGTCTCCCGACAATAAGGAGGACGAGGAGTTATACCGATGCTCTTCTTATTCGGAATTGGAAAATAGCAAAGCGTACAATTTTGCTACATACAACGCAAATGGTGGCGGCTTGGCAGGTGCAGTTGTTTGCTGGAAGGATGTGAGCGACTCCATCAGTGAAAGCAGCCAGATGATGCTGATTGATGAAACGGTAACCGGAATGAATGAAGACGGTTCTCCCAACGAAAGCCTTTACGGATACGTCAATGGTGTTTACACCGAGTATCATACCGAAGAGCCGTTGATTGTTCAGAATATCGGACGGCAGCTGCGGTGTGGTGACTTGATTGCACTTTCCCGAAATGATGAGGGAATAGTAACTCGTGTACGTTTGCGGGTGGATGTCAATCAAAAACTCAATGACAATCCCAAACTTGGTGCAATGAATGAGAGTAACTGGGGTAAAGCGGAGCATTGGGGATTTGCCGGTGCATTCTATTCCATAGAAGATGGATATGCAATGATTTCCAGAGATTGCAAACCCTATCTTGGGGATATTTTCCTTGCAAATGATTTGCCATCCAAACTTTATGCACTTCCCTTGACGGGAAAGATTATGATTTATGATGAAGAAACCGATTCGGTAAAGGTGGGAACGGTAGAGGATATCGTGTCTTATCAGGAGGCGACAGAAGATGCTACCCGTGCCTATTTTGATATGAAACTTACCGCAATCAACAACATCTACATCTATAAATTTGAAAATCAATAAAATTATTTATATCAAGGAGGTCTTTGTATGAAAAAAGGGCTGAGAGTAGTAGCAATGGTTGCTTGCATCGCAATGGCAGTATGCTGTGTTGGTTGCGGCAACAACGGTGGCGGCGATGGAACCAAGATTACTTGGTGGGAGAGAAATGACGTATCTGCATATCTTCCCAATGGCAACAACGACATTAAGGCGTTCCAGATGATTGCAGAGCAGAATGGCATAGAACTTGAGTTTATGCATCCCATGCAGGGCGAGCAGAACAACCAGTTCAACGTTATGATTGCATCCGGCGATCTTCCTGATATCGTTTGCTACGAGTGGGCAGGCTATCAGGGTGGTGCTGACAGAGCGATTGCAGACGGCGTGATCATCGCTCTGGATGAGTACATCGCACAGGGCAAGCTTCCCAACTACAAAAAGGCACTGGAAGAAAACGGTGTCATGGATTTGGTAAAGACTCCCAACGGTCATATTGCAGGATTCCATGGCATTAAGGGTGACCTGAGCATGAACGCATCCTTTGGTCCTACCATCCGTAAGGACTGGCTGGATAAACTGGGGATGGAAGTTCCCACCACCATTGACGAGTGGGAAAAGGTTCTGGTGGCATTCCGTGATGGTGACCCCAACGGCAATGGCAAAAAAGACGAGATGCCTTTGACTGCTGTTCCCAACTTCTATGGCGCATTTGGTCTGGTTTATGAGAACTTTTATGTGAGTCCTGAGGGTGAGTTCACCTTTACCAATATGGGACCCCGTTACAAGGCGTTTCTGGAAACCATGAATCGTTGGTATGAGATGGGTTTGATTAACCCTGAGTACCCGACTATGGACACCAAGACCCGTGACTCCTATATCACCGGCGACATTGCAGGCGCATATGTAGGCTATACCGGTAGCCAGTACGGCAACTACATCGCAGCGAAAAAGGATGACCCCGAATTCAAGCTGGTTGGTACTCCTTGGCCCAAGGGTGAAGAAGGTGTTGCTTGGATTCCTGCACTTGGCTTTAGACGGGTTCTGCGTACCGCAGTTGCAGCGATTTCTGCAAAGAGCAAGAACATCGATGCAGCCCTCAAGTTGCTGGACAGCTTCTATAGCGAAGAGAACACCGAACTGCTCAACTGGGGTATCGAAGGTGAAACCTACGAAAAGACTGCCGATGGCAACAAGTTTAAGGACGAGATTTTGCATAATGCAGAGGGTAAGGGCCCCATTGCGGCATTGGCACCTTATGCAATCCCCAGCATTGGTTGGTATCCCCGTGTATCCGATCCGGTTGCAATTCGTGAGCTGACCCTGCCGTATCCGGAAATGCAGGAAGCTGCTGCACTCTGGTCCTCCGGCGATCCCAGTCTGCTCAATCCGCAGTCTTTCGCACTGAACGCAGAAGAAAGCGAAGAATATATGAAGCTTGCATCCACCGTTCAGACTTACTGCGCGGAAATGAACCAGAAGTTCATCACCGGTCAGGAATCTCTGGATAACTATGACAAGTATGAGGCAACCTTGAAAGATTTGAAGATTGATCGTTTGATTGAAATCTACAAGGGTGCATATGACAGAATGAACGGAAAATAAGAAAACAAAAAAGACGCCTGCGGGCGTCTTTTTTTGTAAAATAAATTCATTTTTTTCCTTGAAACTGCTTGTCATAAACCAAAAAGTGTGATATAGTTAATATCAAATAACCAATTGTAAGAGGATAGATGGAGGTTTTGAACAATGCGTGAACAACTGACTGCAATTCGTGCCACTGCAACAGATGCGTTGAACCAAGCAGACACTTTGGCAGCTTTGGAAGAATTGCGGATTCAATATCTGGGCAAAAAAGGTGAATTGACCGCAGTGATGAAAGGAATGGGCAAGCTCTCGGCGGAGGAGCGTCCCATCATCGGTCAACTGGCCAATGAGGTGCGTGCAGAAATCGAAGGTGCGTTGGAAGAAAAGAAGGCTGCGCTGGAAACTGCGGCCGCAGATGCCAAGATTCTCAGCGAGACTATCGATGTTACCATGCCCGGCCGTCGCAGCACCAAGGGGAAAAAGCATCCCTTGACTACTGTGCTGGACGATTTGAAGGACATCTTTATCGGGATGGGCTTTACCATTGCCGAGGGTCCCGAGGTAGAATTGGATTATTATAACTTTGAGGCACTCAATATCCCGAAAGACCATCCTGCAAGAGATACTCAGGATACGTTTTATATCGATGAAAATGTGGTGCTTCGTTCCCAGACCTCACCGGTACAGGTGCGGGTTATGGAACAGCAAAAACCGCCCATTCGTATCATTGCCCCTGGTCGGGTGTATCGTAGCGATGCGGTGGATGCGACCCACTCTCCTGTATTTCACCAGATTGAAGGTCTGGTAGTGGATAAGGGCATCACCATGGCGGACCTGAAGGGTACGCTGGAAGTTTTTGTGAAAAAGCTTTATGGTGAAAACACACGGATGCGTTTCAGACCCCATCACTTCCCCTTTACCGAGCCCAGTGCAGAGGTAGATATCTCCTGTTTCAACTGTGGCGGCGAGGGTTGCCGGATCTGTAAGGGTGAGGGCTGGATTGAAATTTTGGGCTGTGGTATGGTACATCCCAAAGTCCTGTCGGGCTGCGGCATTGATCCGGAAGAATATTCCGGTTTTGCCTTTGGTATCGGACTGGAAAGAACCACCATGTTCCGGTACGGTATTGATGACCTGCGTTTGTATTTTGAAAACGATATCAGGTTCTTGGAGCAGTTCTAACAGAAAAGACAGGAAAGGATAGATAAATTATGAAATTACCATTGTCATGGCTGAAAGATTATATGAATACAGACGGGATTGACGATGCAACCTATGCGTATGAGATGACCATGTCAGGCTCCATTGTAGAGGGTATCGAAAATTCTGCAAAAGAGATTAAAAATGTAGTGGTGGGAAAGATTCTCAAGATTGACCGCCATCCCGATGCAGACAAACTGGTGGTTTGTCAGGTAGATGTGGGAGAAGATGCACCCATCCAGATTGTAACCGGTGCCCCCAATGTTTTTGAGGGTGCGGTACTTCCTATCGCAAAGCATAAGAGCAACCTGCCCGGCGGTATCAAAATCACCAAGGGTAAATTGCGAGGGGTGGAGAGCTATGGTATGATGTGCTCTACCGATGAGTTGGGCATCTCCGATGAACGTGCTACCGGCGTCTTGATTTTGCCAGAGGAAACTCCCGTTGGTGCCAACATTGTGGATGTTCTGGGTCTGGATGAAAGTGTGGCAGAGTTTGAAATTACCTCCAACAGACCGGATTGTATGAGCATCATCGGTCTTGCCAGAGAATCTGCGGCAACCTTTAACAGAGAATTTGCCATTCCCGCAGTTACTGTTCAGGAAAACAACGAATCGGTTACCGACTATGCAAGTGTAGAAATCCAGAATCCGGAGCTTTGTTCCAGATTCGTAGGACGGGTGGTCAAGAATGTAAAAATCGCGCCGTCACCGGAGTGGATGCAACGCCGCCTGAAAGCTTGCGGCATTCGTGCCATCAACAACATTGTGGATATTACCAAC
This sequence comes from Clostridia bacterium, assembly GCA_017397725.1. Lineage (GTDB taxonomy): Bacteria > Bacillota > Clostridia > Monoglobales > Monoglobaceae > Ructibacterium. Next base: position 102,236 of record JAFQIA010000028.1, on the reverse strand, counting down.
TATATTATGCTGGAATATGGTCAACCGATGCACGCATATGATTTGGAACATGTAGAAGGCGGAAAAATCATTGTGCGCAACGCTAAAGAAGGCGAGATGCTGGAAACTCTGGATGACCAACCCCGCGTGCTGAGTAGCTCCATGATTGCCATCAGCGATGAAAAACGCGCCATTGGCGTTGCCGGTGTGATGGGTGGTGCCAATTCTGAGGTATCGGAAGCTACCACGCTGGTAATGTTTGAGGCGGCAACCTTCCATCCGGTTGCGGTTCGCCGTGGAGCCAAGGCATTGGGTATGCGTACCGAGGCATCGGCTTTGTTTGAAAAGGGTCTGGATGCAGAGAATTGTCTGAATGCCATCAACCGTGCTTGCCAGCTGATTTGTGAACTGGGTGCCGGTGAGGTTGTCGGTGGTGTGATTGATTTGTACCCCGGCAAAAAAGAACAGCGGGTACTCCCCTTTGAACCGGAAAAGATGAATCGGTTCCTGGGACTCTCTATTTCAGAAGAAGAAATGATTAACATTTTGGAGCGTCTGGAATTTACAGTCAAGGACGGCAAGGCTTATGTGCCTACTTTCCGTGCCGATGTTGAGGGTATGGCGGATGTAGCGGAAGAAGTAGCAAGAATCTATGGCTATAACAAGATTCCCACCACCATGATGCAGGGTGGTGTTACCGTTGGCGGTAAGACTCCCAAACAGAAGTTGGAGGACTTGTTGCGCAACGTCCTGACCGATTGCGGTTTGTTTGAGTCGATGACCTATTCCTTCATTGACCCTAAGGAAAACGATATGGTCTTGATTCCCAAAGAGGACAGTCGTCGCAATATGGTTGTGATTTCCAATCCCTTGGGTGAAGAAAACAGCGTGATGCGGACCGATATGCTCTCGTCCATCCTCAAGGTGCTCAGAACCAACTACAATCGACGCAATACGGAGGCTGGCATCTTTGAAATCGGTGCCATCTATCTGCCGGAGGGCGAAACGCTTCCCAGAGAAACCCAGTGCGTTGCAATGGGAATGTATGGTATGGGCGATTTCTATGACCTCAAGGGCAAGCTGGAGCAGATGTTAGAAACCATCGGTATCACCAGCTATGGTTTTGCGCCGTGCAGCGAGAATCCGTCCTTCCATCCCGGTCGTTGCGCCTCCTTGTTGGTAGGCGGAAAGGCAATCGGTGTGTTTGGACAGGTACATCCCAAGGTTTCTGCCAACTTCAAAATCGGCACCGATGTGTATGCGGCATTGATTGATTTTGAAGCATTGCTTGCGGGCTATACCACCGACAGAACCTTTAAGCAGCTCCCCAAGTTCCCGGCAATGAGCCGTGATATTGCGGTGCTGTTGGATGCAAGTATTCCGGTTGGTGAAATCGAGAGAATTATCAAAAAACAGAATAGCAATATCTTAGAAAGCTACAAGCTCTTTGACGTATATCAGGGTGAGCAGGTAGAAAGCGGAAAGAAGAGTGTTGCCTATGCACTTTCTTTCAGAGCGGAGGACCGTACGCTTACCGATGAAGAAGTCAATGCAGTGATGGATAAGATTCTTGCAGATTTGAAAGCAGAACTTCAAGCAGAACTTCGTTAAAACAAGAGAAAGGGTGGTTTCCATGGAAGAAAAGAATATGATGCATACAATGAAATTTGATGTCAAGGCGGAAAAGCCGATGCAGCCTCGGGATATTTTGCTTCATGTGCATAATGCGCTGACCGAGAAAGGGTATAACCCCATCAACCAACTGGTTGGATATATTCTGTCAGGGGACCCCTCGTATATCACTTCTCACGATGGAGCCAGAAGTATGATAAGAAAGCTCCAACGGGATGAAATTTTAGAAGAACTGGTAACCTTTTATGTTACCCACAAAGATTGATTTTAGGAGGATTTTGTTATGCCAATGATAGATATGCCTTTGAGCGAATTAAAACAGTATCAAGGAACCAATCCCAAGCCAGCAGATTTTGATGCCTATTGGGAGCGGGCGCTGAATGAGATGAATGCTCTTGACCCTCAGGTAGAGATTACTGAGGCGGCGGTGAAAATCCCGCATGTTCGTTGCTACGATATGTATTTTAACGGAACCCGCGGCGGCAGAGTTTATGCAAAGCTCTTGATGCCGGAAACCATACAGGGCCAAGCTCCCGCTATCCTTAACTTCCATGGATACACAGGAAGCAGCGGCGATTGGATGTATTATGCCGGATATGCACAAATGGGTTTTGTGGTTGCGGCTATGGATTGCCGTGGTCAGGGTGGAAAATCCTCTGACCGAACGCCGGTAGACGGAAACACTCTGCACGGACATATCATCCGTGGCTTGGACGATAAGGACCCGGACAATCTCTATTATCGGCAGGTATTCTTAGATACCGCTTTGCTTGCGAAAATCGTTGCAGGACTCGATGAAGTGGATGAAACCCGCATAGGAGCAAGAGGTGGTTCTCAAGGTGGTGCCCTTACCGTTGCCTGTGCTGCACTTTCGCCCTATATTAAAATGGCAGCGCCGGTCTATCCTTTCTTGTCAGATTACAAGAGAGTTTGGGAAATGGATATGGCAGAGCGTGCCTATGTGGAGTTGAAAGAATACTTCCGCCGATTTGACCCAAGACACGAAAAAGAAGATGAGGTTTTCACCAAGCTTGGATATATTGATTTGCAACATTTGGCAAACAGAATTACAGCAAAAATGCTGTTCTTTAGCGGCTTAATGGACAATGTGTGTCCGCCGTCTACACAGTTTGCGATTTACAACAAAATTACTGCTGAGAAGGATATGAAAATTTATCCTGATTTTGGGCATGAGGGATTGCCCGATCAGGAGGATATTTCAGCCGAATTTTTTGCTGAAATTTTATAAGGGAGGCAACAGAAATGGAACATTATGATGACAAAGCTTCGGTAATTCTGGAACTTTTGCATCGGGATTGCCGTTGCTCTTTGGAACAGATTGCTACCATGACCAACCTGCCCGTGGATGAAGTGGCAGGCATCATTGATGCGCTTGAAAAGAACCATGTAATTTTGGGCTATGGTGCCCGCATCAACTGGGATGAGGCAAATGGCGCCGATGCGGTGACTGCCTATATTGAGCTTCGGGTTACTCCGCAACGGGATTTGGGATATGACCGGATTGCAGAGCGGATTTATCAGTACCCCGAGGTAAAGGCAATCAATTTGATGAGCGGAAGCTATGATTTTGGTATTACGGTGGAGGGGAGAAACATCCGTGAGGTGGCACAGTTTGTATCGGAGCATCTGGCTGCGATGGAATCTGTCATTGGTACTGCAACCCACTTTGTGCTCAAGCGTTATAAGTATGATGGAGTGATTTGTGCTCCGCCCTCCAAGGACGAGAGGCAGGTTATTTCCTTATGAGGAATATGAAAGAATTGTTAAATTCTGCAGTTCAGGCGATTCCACCTTCCGGCATCCGTCGCTTTTTCGATATTGCGGCAGAAATGGAGGATGCCATTTCTTTGGGCGTTGGAGAACCGGATTTTGTCACTCCGTGGCATATCCGTGATGAGGGTATCTATTCTCTGGAAAAGGGAAAGACCCACTATACCTCCAATGCAGGATTGAAAGAACTGCGGACAGAAATTTGTAATTACTTAAACCGTCGGTTTTCCTTGCGCTATGACCCGTTGAGTCAGGTTGTGGTTACGGTGGGCGGCAGTGAGGCAATCGATTTGTTTTTGCGGGCGGTATTGGAGCCGGGGGATGAGGTTTTGATTCCCGAGCCTTGCTTTGTTTGTTACCGTCCTATCACCTCTTTGGCAGGGGGCGTACCGGTTTCTATTGTAACCAAGGCAGAAAACGAGTTCCGTTTGACACCGGATGAGTTAAAGGCGGCAATTACGCCCAAAACCAAGGTGTTGGTTCTGCCGTTTCCTAACAATCCAACCGGAGCAGTTATGCGAAAGGAACATCTGGACGCGATTGCTGAGGTGCTTTCCGGCACCGATATTCTGGTTCTGGCAGATGAAATCTATGCGGAACTGACCTATGGAAATGAAGCACATATCTCTATTGCATCTATTCCGGAGATGTATGAACGCACCGTGTTAATCAGCGGTTTTTCCAAAGCCTATGCCATGACAGGATGGCGTCTGGGGTATGCTTGCGGGCATCCTGATTTGATTGCTGCTATGACCAAGGTGCATCAATTTGCCATTATGTCGGCACCTACGTTGGCGCAGTATGCGGCAATTGAGGCGCTGAAGAACGGCGATGCAGATATTGCCATGATGCGGGAGGAATATGACCGCCGACGCCACACCATTGTGAGCGGGTTTAATGATATGGGACTGGAATGTTTTGAGCCTGAAGGGGCGTTTTACGCGTTCCCAAGCATTCAAAGTACAGGGCTTAATTCCAATGATTTCTGCGAAAAGCTGCTGTATGACAAAAAGGTAGCCGTGGTTCCCGGAACAGCCTTTGGTGAAAGCGGCGAGGGGTTTGTCCGATGCTCTTATGCGTACTCGGTGCAGAATATTCAGGAGGCACTCAATCGCATTGAGGCGTTTGTTAAACATCGCTAAAGGACAAAGGGCGTATTTGTGTGAAAATCCATTGACAAATTATGCCGACTGTTGTAAAATAGGTTTACCAAAATACTCTATAGGAGGGGTTTATGATGAATATGAAAAGAATCATTGCTTTGGCAGCTGCTTTGGTACTGGTTGTAGGTGCTCTGGCAGGCTGTGCAGGCGGGGATACCCAGACTGAGGCAAAGGTAATTGCAGGGGCTGCTGATTTGGCAGGTGCTAAGATTGCCGTTCAGGAAGGTACCACCGGAGACGTTTATGTAACTGATGAAGTAGAGGGCGCAATTGTTTCTCGTTTCAAGAGAGCTGTTGATGCTGCTATGGATTTGAAGAATGGCAAGGTTGACGCTGTTGTTATCGATGACCAGGTTGCAAAAGACTTGGTTGCAGAGATTGACGGCCTCAAGATTTTGTCTGAATCCTTGACCGAAGAGCAGTACGCAATCGCAATGCCCAAGGGCGACAGCGAGACTGTTGCTGCTGTCAATGATGTCATCAAGAATGCAACCGAGAGCGGCTTGATTGAAACCATCCGCAAGGCGTACATCGACAAGGATGCTGCTGCTCTGGCAGAACTGGAAGCTCTGGAAGCTCCCAAAGGCAGCGAGAAGCTGATTATGGGTACTAATGCAGAGTTTGCACCTTTCGAGTTCCAGGATGATAACGGCGCAATCGTTGGTTACGACATCGAAATCGCAAAAGAAATTGCAAGAGTGATGGGTCGTGAACTGGTCATTGAGAATATGGCATTTGATAGCTTGATCGCAGCGCTCAACAGCGGCAAGGTAGATATGGTTATTGCCGGTATGACCGCCAATGACGAGAGAAGACAGGAAGTTGATTTCTCTGACAACTATTACAATGCAGCACAGGTTATCATTGTAAAAGAATAAGTTTTTTACAAAAAGGCGGGAGGCCTGAAACTGACCTCCCGCTATTTTTTTGAAAGTATGGAAATTAGGTGGTGTATCTATGTTTGATTGGTTGGCAGCCGGATGGGCAAATTTTTGCGAAGGCTTTTATAACAACTTAATCCATGCAGACCGATGGAAACTCCTTCTGGAAGGACTTGGAGTCACGCTTGAAATCACCTGCGCAGCAATCGTGATGGGTACGATTCTGGGCGTGATTCTGGCATTTATGAAGATGTCAAAAATCAAGTTGTTCCGCGGCATTGCAAAGACTTATATTGAAATTATCCGTGGCACGCCCACAACCGTACAGCTGCTCATTATGTATATGGGCGTGTTTGCTTCGGTGTCTGCGCCAAAATGGATTGTGGCATCCATTGCTTTTGGTATGAACTCTGCGGCATATGTGGCAGAAATCGTTCGGGCAGGTGTAGAGTCAGTAGACCACGGACAGATTGAGGCGGGACGGTCGTTGGGACTTTCCAATCTGCAGACAACTATGAAGATTGTACTTCCGCAGGCAATCAAGATTGCACTGCCTACCTATACCAGTGAGTTTATTGTTCTGCTCAAGGAAACCTCCATTGCCGGCTATATTGCTATGGAGGATTTGACCAAGGTGGCAAGTATGATTACCAGCCGAACCTTTAATGCGTGGTTCCCGCTGCTTACGGCGGCATTGTTGTATTTTCTGATGACATTTACCCTTGCCAAGATTTTTGGCTGTCTGGAGAGGAGGTTGCGTAAGAGTGATTTACGTTGAGAATTTACATAAATACTTTGGTGACCTTCAGGTGCTCAAGGGCGTGAACCAGCATATCAAAAAAGGGGAAAAGGTGGCAGTGATCGGGCCGTCCGGTTCCGGAAAGAGTACCTTTCTTCGTTGCTTGAATATGTTGGAGGTTCCCACCAATGGGAAAATCCTGATTGACGGTGAGGAGATTACTGCACCGGGCAGTGACATCAACAAAATCCGCCAGAAGATGGGAATGGTATTCCAGCAGTTCAATCTGTTCCCTCATAAGACGGTGATGGGAAACATTACCATGGCGCCTGTGACTTTGAAAAGAATGAGCAAGGACGAAGCAGAGGCAAAAGCAGAAGAACTGCTCCGCCGTGTGGGACTTTTGGACAAGGCGATGGCGTATCCGGCACAGCTTTCCGGCGGTCAGAAACAACGTATTGCAATCGCCCGTGCCCTTGCCATGGAGCCGGAAATTATGCTGTTTGATGAACCGACTTCTGCCCTTGACCCCGAAATGGTGGGCGAGGTGCTGGAGGTTATGACCGACCTTGCGGATGCAGGAATGACCATGGTGGTGGTAACCCACGAGATGGGCTTTGCCCGTGAGGTTTCCAACCGTGTCCTCTTTATGGATGGGGGCTATGTGATGGAGGAGGGGAATCCGGAACAGATTTTCCAAAACCCTCAGAACGAAAGAACCAAAGAATTTTTGCGTAAGGTTTTATAAAGAATCCCGTAATACTTCGTGTATTACGGGATTCTTTTACATCCAGGAAAGATAGCAGGGCATTTTGTGTGCCATTTTTTTCATTTTTTTGATGGTCTTTTTGTCAACCAACATCATCCCGATGCCAAGCATCGCTCCGGCAACCACGCCGGTGGTGAATTTTCCCATGAGAATGCCTCCTTTTGTTTCTGTTAGCGTTTCAAGAATAGTATTGCAGAACCCACGAAAAAAATACAAGGTTTTTCCTAACAATATTTGTATGAATCCGTGAAAATCCCTTGACGAATGGGGGATTTTGGTGTATGATGGATAGGAATATACTGGTGAGATTATTTTTTGTATATTTGCAGAAAAGAATTCAAGATTGTAGGAAAGGAATGTTAATATGGCGAAAGTAATCCCGTTTCAAGGTCTGCGTTACAATACCGAAAAGTTTCAAGACCTGAATGCTGTGACAGCTCCTCCGTACGATATCATCTCTCCTGCTGAGCAACAGGAATTATACAACAAAAATGAGTACAATATTGTCCGTCTGGATTACGGGATGGATTTTGTTAGCGATGATGCGACCAACAATCGCTATACCAGAAGCGGAAACGCATTCCAAAAATGGATCGAAGAACAAGTTCTGGTCCGTGAAGACAAACCCGCTTTTTATATTTATGAGCAAATTTTTTCCTTGGGTTCGGAAAAGCCTTCCCATTCCTTAAAGGGAATTATTGGGTTGGTACAGCTGCAGGAATTTGCGGATGGAGTGGTACTTCCTCACGAGGGGACCCTTTCCAAATCCAAAGAGGATCGGCTTCAATTGATGCAGGCGACCGATGCCAATCTCAGTCAGATTTATTCTCTGTATCGGGATGACGATAAAAGGATTGCCCGTTTGATTGAGGCACAGAGCGACAGAAACCCTGATTTGTCTTTTGTGACTGATGAAAATATCACCCAAAACATCTGGATTGTGACCGATGAGGAATTAAACAACCGCATCAGTACCATGTTTGAGGAAAAGCAGATTTTGATTGCAGATGGCCATCATCGGTACGAAACTGCTTTGGCGTATCGCAATCTGCGTCATCAGGAGGACGGCACCGAGGTTGGCACTCAGCCCTATGATTATGTGATGATGACCTTGGTATCGGCCAGTGACGGTGGACTCTTTGTGTTCCCTACACATCGGATGCTAAAGGATTTGGAACGCTTTGACGAATTGCTGTTTGTAGGGCTGTTGACCGAGGAATTTTCTGTTTCCCGCATTTATTTCACTGAGGGTGATTATGCGGAGATTATGACTGACAGACTTGCCAATACCGTGGATGAAACCCTGTTTGCACTCTATACCGGCAAGAATTATTATTACTTACTTAAATTAAATAGCACGCAGGGAATTGACGAAGCAATTCAAGATAAATCCGATGCATACAAGCATCTGGATGTGACCATCCTTCATAAGATGATTTTAGAGAAGTATCTTGGCATTGATGAAGAGAATATGAAAGACCAGAAGAATCTGGTCTACACGCGCAACGCCCACAAGGCGATTCGGGAAGTGCAAAATGGTACCTTTGATTGTGCCTTCTTGATCAATCCCACCAAGATATCAGAAATTAAGGAAATTGCACTTGCTAATGAGAAAATGCCTCAAAAGTCCACATATTTCTGGCCTAAGATGGTGACAGGGATTGTGATAAACAAATTTGATTGAGGCTCCGTGACGGAAAGGATGAAAAACGAATGAAAATAGGAATTATGGGATTTGGCGTTGTTGGAAGCGGTGTTGGAGAAATCATCCGCAACTCTTCTGACGGGCTTGCTTCCCGCAGCGGTGAAAAAATTGAGATTGCCAAAATTTTGGATCTTCGGGATTTTCCGGACAGTCCTTTTGATTGTTTCACCAAGGATTTTAACGAAATTCTTGAGGATCAAGAGATTGGCATCGTTGCAGAGGTGATGGGCGGAACCAATCCGGCTTATGATTTTACCAAAAAGCTTCTTATGGCAGGTAAGCACGTGGTTACCTCCAACAAGGAGTTGGTTGCAAAGCACGGTACCGAGCTTTTGCAAATTGCACGGGAGAATCATGTCAGCTACCTCTTTGAGGCAAGCGTGGGCGGTGGTATCCCGATTATCCGTCCCCTTTATTCCAGCCTTTCTGCCAATGAATTGACCGAGGTTCTGGGCATTCTGAACGGAACCACCAACTATATCCTGACCCAGATGATTAAGGAGGATACAACCTTCAGCGATGCACTCAAGAGTGCACAGGAAAAAGGCTATGCGGAAAAAGACCCCACCGCCGATGTGGAGGGTCACGATACCTGCCGCAAGATTGCGATTCTCTCCTCGCTGGCGTTTGGAAAATTTGTGGATAGTGAAGAGATTCCTACTGAGGGTATCACAAAGATTACCCTTGAGGATGTGGCATATGCCGATGCAATGGGTTGTGTCATCAAGTTGTTGGGTATGGCTTCCAAAGAGGAAGAGGGTGTCTATGCCAGGGTTTGCCCTGCACTTTTGAAAAAGGACCATCCTCTTGCAGGTATTGATGATGTGTTCAACGGCATTATGGTAAAAGGCGATGCCATTGGCGATGTGATGTTCTACGGTCGTGGTGCAGGCTCTTTGCCTACCGCAAGCGCCGTGGTATCGGATATTATTGATGCGGTCAAGCACAAGACGGAGCATATCGGGCTTGGCTGGACCGAGGGTGAAGCAGGCTATTTGAAAGATGGCAGTGGACAGAAGTTCCGTTACTATGTACGCCTCAGCGGTGATGCAGCGGCTTACCCCAAAGATGCTTATCAGGTCATTACCTTGAAAGATTTGGCATTTGATGGTGAGTTTGCGATTCTGACTCCGGAACTTTCTGAGGGGGAATTTGCAGCACTCAAAGAAGAGATTTCCAAAACCAACCCAATCCTTGGTACATTAAGGATGGTGGAGGGTTGATGGTAAAGGTACGTGTGCCGGCAACCAGTGCCAATATGGGGTCCGGCTTTGACAGCCTTGGCGTGGCGTTGAATCTTTATAACTATGTGACTGCAGAAGAAACCGGAAACACAATCCAAATTGATATTCTGGACGAAACTTCCAAGTTCCTTGCAAAAGATGAGCGAAATCTGGTTTATCGCTCCATGCAGACGGTGTTTGATAGGGTGGGATACCATCCCAAAGGCTTGCATTTGACCTTGGAAAACAATATTATGGTGACGCGTGGTCTGGGCAGCAGTAGTGCGGGCATTGTATCCGGTTTGCTTGCCGCCAATGTGATGACAGGGGAAACTCTTTCCAAGGATGAGCTGCTTGTGATGGCAGCAGAAATCGAGGGGCACGGCGACAATGTGACACCGGCGATTTTCGGCGGTTTTACCGTGAATGTCAAGCGGAAGGATAAAGTACACTACACCCGTGTTGCGGTTCAGGATGAACTGCGGTTTGCGGCGTTTGTTCCGGATTTTTATCTCCAGACAAAAAAAGCCCGCAATGTACTTCCCAAGATGGTTTCTATGCGTGATGCGGTGTATAATACCGGACGGAGCGCGTTGCTTGCCACCAGTATTATGAGTGGGAATTACGAAAACCTGCGGGTTGCGGTGGAGGATAAGCTGCACCAACGCTACCGCAAACGGTTGATACCGGATATGGAGGATTTGTTCCGGGTATGCTATGAAAAAAATGCCTTGGGTGTATATCTCAGCGGAGCAGGACCCACCGTGGTGGCAATGGTCTACCAAAAAGACGAGGAAGTATTCAAACAGGAAATGACCCAGTTTCTTTCTTCGTCTATGCGGCATTGGAAGTTGCATATGCTTCGGGCGGACAATCAAGGCGCTGTGGTGATTAAGTAAAGCAATACGACATTTGTCGTTTTCAAATAGAAGAAGGAGGAATAAGAATGGCTCTTATCGTACAAAAGTTCGGCGGAAGCTCTGTCGCCGACGCAGAAAAAGTAAAGAATGTTGCCAATCGTGTGGTTGAAACTGCCAGGGACAATAACCAAGTGGTGGTTGTTGTTTCGGCACAGGGTGATACCACCGATGATTTGATTGAAAAAGCGCAAGAAATCAATCCCAAGGCATCTAAGCGGGAAATGGATATGCTCCTTTCCAGCGGTGAACAAATTTCCATTGCGCTTTTAGCAATGGCAATCGAAAATCTGGAATATCCGGTGATTTCCCTGACCGGTTGGCAGGCAGGATTCAAAACCAATTCCAGTGCAGGCAATGCCCGCATTGACAAGATTGATGTAGAACGGATTCAGTCTGAGCTGGATAAACACAAAATTGTGATTGTAGCAGGTTTTCAGGGAATTGATAAGTATGACAATATCACTACCCTTGGCCGTGGCGGCAGCGATACTTCTGCAGTTGCTCTGGCAGCAGCGCTCCGTGCCAACAAGTGTGAGATTTATACCGATGTGGATGGTGTATATACCACCGACCCGAGAATCGTACCCGATGCAGTAAAGCTGGAGGAAATCACCTATGACGAGATGCTGGAACTGGCAAGTCTGGGTGCCAATGTACTGCACAACCGCTCGGTAGAAATGGCAAAGAAATACAATGTTCAGCTTGAAGTAAAATCCAGTTTTCAAAGAGTGCCCGGCACAATCGTTAAGGAGGTAATACCTATGGAAAAAATGTTAATCAGAGGCGTAACCCGTGACAATGACGTTGCGCGTATTGCAATTATTGGTTTGGAGGATACTCCCGGAATTGCGTTTAAGGTCTTTTCCGCTCTGGCAAAGGATGGTATCAATGTGGATATGATTCTGCAGTCCATCGGCCACGACGGCAAAAAGGATATCGTTTTCACTGTAACAAAGAGCAATCTGGATAAAACCATTGCTACCCTGGAATCCTTGAAAGAAACTGTTCCTTATCAGGAGCTTAGCCACAGAGATAACCTGAGCAAGGTTTCTATCGTTGGTGCAGGTATGGTGAACAACCCCGGTGTTGCGGCAAAGATGTTTGAAGCATTGTTTGATGCAAGCATCAATATCCATATGATTGCCACCTCTGAACTCAAGGTTTCTGTTTTGATTAACATTGAGAATGCGGAAAGAGCAGTTCAAGTGATCCACGACAAATTTATGAAATAAAAAAATTCCCTTGGTCAACGACCAAGGGAATTTTTTTATTCTTTTCCGTTCCAGCAGTAAGTACATAATTTGCAAGGTTCAAGACCGATGGCTTTGATCAAGTTTTCCAAGGACTGGAATTCCAATGAAGTAAAATTGAATTTATCACAAATCGTTTGGCGCAGTGCCTTGCCGCGTTCGGTGGAGAAGTCGCTGTACTCTTCCAGATGATTGAGCCCTTCTTCACCCTCCAATTCCATAATGGTTTTTCTGGTAATCAGCTCCATATCATCGGTGGTAGGAGAGAAGTTAAGGTATTTACAGCTATACATAATGGGCGGACACGCAGAGCGCATATGCACCTCTTTGGCACCATTCTGGTACAAGAATTCTACGGTTTCCCGAAGCTGGGTTCCACGGACAATGGAATCGTCAATGAACAACAGCTTTTTGTCCTGAATCAAATCGTGAATGGGAACCATCTTCATCTTTGCAATCTTTTTCCGGTCGCGCTGATGGGTAGGGGTAAAGCTTCTTGCCCAAGTAGGGGTGTATTTGATAAATGGTCTTGCAAAGGGCGCATCGCTCTTGTTGGCATAGCCGATTGCGTGGGCGGTTCCGGAATCCGGAATACCGCTGACAGAATCTAAGTTTTCTGCATTCTTCATCGCAATGTCGTGCTCTGCCATCAGTTCCCCGTTCCGGTTCCGCATAGTTTCCACATTGACCCCTTCATAGGTAGAGGTGGGATAGCCGTAATAAGACCAGAGGAAGGAACAAATCTTCATTTCCTTGCGGGGAGGAATGAGCTGCGAAACCCCGTCGGTGGTGATTTCCACAACCTCACCGGGACCAAGCTCCCGCTCATTTTCGTAGCCAAGCTTTTGAAAAGCAAAAGATTCAAAGGAAACACAATAGCCGTCATCACTCTTTCCAATCAATACCGGCAATCTGCCATTTAAGTCACGGGCAGTAATCAAAGAACCATATCCGGTGAGCACCAGAATGGATGCGGTGCCGTCGATGGATTCCTGTGCAAAACGGATGCCATCCGCAAAATTATCCTTTTGATTGATTAAGGCGGCAATCAGGTCCACTGAGTTGATGGTTCCGCCGGTCATCGCATTGAAAAAGCTGTTTCCGGTCAAATACTGCGCGGTAAGCTCCTTGGCGTTGTTGATGACACCAACTGTACAAATAGCATACGTCCCCAGACGGGAATGAAAGAGGAGCGGTTGCGGGTCAAAGTCACTGATACAACCAATGGCAGCCTGACCGTGCATCTCTTCAAAAACGCGTTCAAACTTTGTTCGAAATGGAGAGTTTTGGATGTTGTGTATCTCTCGCTGTAGTCCTATTTCCTTATCGTAAGCGGCGATTCCTCCCCGACGTGTGCCAAGATGTGAATGATAATCCGTGCCGAAAAACACATCGGAGATGGCGTCATGCTTGCAAACTGTTCCAAAAAAGCCTCCCATAGTAATCCTCCTGTAGTAGATTCTAAATACCTAAAAAATTATACAACAAATTTTGATGCAATGCAATAGAAAATTATCGGTTTTACTCGGTTTCTATCCATTCGCTGACCAAGGACATAAACATTTTTCCATCCAGATGGTCCAGTTCGTGGCAGAATGCACGGGCAAGCAGTCCTTCGCCGGTAAGCTCAAAGGTTTCTCCGTTTCGATTGAGGGCACGTATTGTCACCTTGTTGGGGCGGGTGACCATTCCGTATTTTCCGGGATTGCTGAGGCACCCCTCTGCATCGGTTTGTTCGCCCTCAGCGTGAATGATTTCGGGATTGATCAGTTCAATCAAACCCTCATCAATATCAATGACCACCACTCGTCTGAGAATCCCAACCTGCGGTGCCGCAAGACCAACTCCACCGGATTCATACAGGGTGTCTGCCATATCGTCAAGCAAATCAAGAATCCGTTGGTCGATGGTTTCTACCGCTCTGCATTTTTTGGTAAGAACCGGATCGCCAACCGTAACAATGTTTCTAATAGCCATAGGGTTTTCTCTCCTTATTGTTCGAAATCTTTTTTATCATAGCATATTGACTGGATTGATGTCAATGACCAGACTGTTCTCGGTTCTGCTCTCGTTGTGGGAAAGACTGATTTGATGGAGCAGAGGAAACAGCTTTTGTACCGGTTGCGCCTTGATTAAAAGCCGATACCGGAATTTGTTTTTGATTTTGGCAATGGGCGCAGGACTTGGCGGAAGGTCGGAGTGAATACAATCCTCCGGTGCATGCGCTTTGATGAAAGCATCAATGTTTAAAATCTCCTGTGCCACAGTTTCCTCGTTCTCTCCGGAAACCAAAATATAAAGCATATCACAGAATGGTGGATATTGCATCCGTTTGCGATAAAGAATTTCGTTCTGGTAAAATTCTTTGTAGTTTTGCATCTTTGCAAATTGGATGGTGCTATTGTCCGGCTGATAGGTCTGAATGATGGCACGCCCCCTGAGGTCACCTCTGCCAGCACGTCCGCAAACCTGCGTGATTAAGGAAAAACATCGTTCACTCGCCCGAAAATCGTCTACATTGAGGGATGCGTCTGCGGCAAGCACACCAACCAAAGTTACATCGGGAAAATCCAAACCCTTGGTTACCATCTGGGTTCCCAACAGGATATCAGCATCCCCATTGCGGAACTGGTTCAGAATCAATTCGTGTCCGCCCTTTTGGGAGGTGGTATCAAAATCCATCCGTAGAATTTTTGCATCGGGAAAGAGGGTATGGAGTTCATCCTCAATCTTTTGGGTGCCGGTACCGAAAAACTTGATATACTTTGACCCACATTGGGGACAGGTTTCTGCAGGCTGGTGGGACTGACCGCAATAATGGCAAACCAACTGATTGGATTTGCGATGGTAGGTGAGGGCAATACTGCATTGGTCACATTCCATCACATAGCCGCATTCCCGACAGGAAACAAAGGTGTTGTAGCCTCTGCGGTTGAGGAAGAGGATGCTCTTTTCCCCTCGTTCCAGATTTTTTTGAATTTCTGCCCGCAATTTGGTACTGATGGCAGAAAGATTATGCAAATCCAAAAGCTCACTGCGCATATCACAAATCTGCGCCTCAGGAAGGGTCTGGTTGTTGTACCGCTTTTGCATCTCAAACAGACGATAGCGACCCTCCTTGGCATAATAGTAAGAAGAAATCGAGGGGGTGGCAGATGCCAAAAGAACAGGTGCACCAAACTTTTGCCCCCGATACATCGCAATCTCTCGGGCGTGATAGCGAGGCGCGTTTTCGGATTTGTAGCTGCTCTCGTGTTCTTCATCCAGAATGATGATGCCAAGTTTGTCAAAGGGTGCAAAGACGGCACTTCTTGCGCCAACAACCACATGGACTTTGCCTTGCTTGATTTTATGCCATTGGTCAAAACGTTCTCCTTGGGAAAGTCCGCTGTGCATCACCGCAACCGAACTGCCGAACCGACTGACAAAGCGTTCCACCATCTGGGGGGTGAGGGAAATTTCGGGCACCAGCATAATGGCTTGCTTTCCCTCCTGAATACAGGTGTCAATGGCTTGTAAAAAAATTTCCGTCTTTCCGCTTCCTGTAATACCGTGGAGCAAAATTTTTTCGTGCATTTGATGCCGAATCAGGTTGTTCAAATGGTCAATGACTGGCCTTTGCTCCTCGGTGGGAACATATGCTTTCGTGGGCGTATACTTGTCTTCTTCATAAGCAAGTCGTTCTGCCTTTTCCCGATAGATGGTCACAATGCCCTTATCTTGCAGGGCGTTCAAAGATTGGTAGTTTCCGTCGGTAACGGCAATCAGGTCCGAGGTGCGCATATCTCCGTTTTCGCAAAGGGCAAGCACCATATCTGCCTGCACAGGCGCACGTCTTTGCCGCAATTCCTCTGCCAAGGCGTAACCTTCTTCCGTTTCGGGATTCAGCCGTGCTTTCCGGATATAGAGGAAGGAGATGGATTCGTCCAGCTGTTCCCGAACCTCTACGATGCCAAGGTTTTGCAATGCAAAGGCGGTGCGGGAAAGCCCTTTTTTGTTTAAGACTGCCTCCAGTTCCTCCAACTCCGCAATGCCGTCCAGTTCACGGAGCTTATCCAAGAACTGTTGCTGGGTGGGTGTCAGCTTGTCCTCAGTGGTTTGCTGAAATATAACCCACTTGCGGATTTTCGCACCCATATAGGGCGGCTTGATTTGGCGGTATGCCTGCTGAAAGGAACAGAAATAACGATGTTGCATCCATTCGCAGAGCTGCAATAGCTCCGGTGTGCAAATGGGTTCTTGGTCCAAGGGGCGCAACAATGTTTTTAAACGAGAAAACTCGCTGGTTTCTTTGACGGATAGAACCAAAGCCTCGGCACTATTATTATGCACGCCAAAAGGAACCAGAACCCGAAGTCCCGGCTGAATCACCGATTCCCATTCTTTGGGGATCAGGTAATCAAAGCTTTGGTTGATGGAATGCTTAGATTCCGTCAGCATCACATTGGCAATCATAACAATCTCCTGTTCCTTTAGAAAAACGCCGGTTCAATCATGAGCCGGCGTTTGATGGATTATTCCTCTTCAGCGACTGCAGGTTCGGTAACATCGATGCCTGCTACGGGAAAAACATTCAGCTTGTTCTCAAAAATTTCAGCAGTGGCAATAGAAACTTCCTTACCGGAAGCATTTTCTACCAGCGGTGCAGAACCGGCGGAAAGCTGACGCGCGCGTTTTGCAGCCTCTAAAACCAAAGTATAGCGGCTTCCGGTCTTTTCAACCAATTTTGCAATAGGGGGATAAATCATCATAATACAACACTCCTTGCTTGAATAATATCTTTGACAGATTGTACTGCATCTTCCAGTACATCATTGATGACAATGTAATCATATTTCTCTTGCTGTTGCATTTCCCATTCTGCAACTGCAATCCGCTTTGCGATTTCCTGCTCGGTTTCGGTTTCCCGACCTCTCAGACGGGTACGCAGAGTTTCGATGTCGGGGGGTGCAATAAAGATGCAAACGCCCTCGGGAAAGTTCTTCTTGACCTGAAGTGCACCTTGTACTTCGATTTCCAGAACCACATTGTGCCCGCTTTCCAGTTTTTCCTGAACCGGCTTGAGGGGTGTTCCGTAATAGTTCTCGTTGTAACGAGCGTATTCCAAAAATGCGCCATCTGCAATCATGGATTCAAACTCTTCAAGGGTCTTGAAGTAGTAAGTCACGCCCTCTTGGTCAATGCTACGAGGCTTGCGGGTGGTTGCGGAAACCGAGAGGGAGAGAGACAAGGCGTCCTTTTCCTTTAAAATCTCCTGACAAATGGTGCCTTTGCCCACGCCGGACGGACCCGAAATCACAAACAAAGTTCCTTTTTTACTCATTTTCAGCAGCATCCTCTCTGGGGGGTTCTGCACGACCGGCAATGGTCTCGGTCTGGATTGCAGAAAGAATCACATGGTCGCTGTCAGTGATGATGACCGCGCGGGTACGGCGACCACAGGTGGCGTCAATCAGCAACCCTTTTTCTTTGGATTCCTGAATGATACGCTTGATGGGCGCGGAATCGGGGCTGACAATAGCCACAACCCGATCCCCTGCAATAATATTACCAAATCCAACATTGATAAGCTTCATAATATTCTGCCTTTCTGATTACTCAATATTTTGAATCTGCTCTCTGATTTTTTCGATGATGGATTTCATCTCCACAACATGAGCAGAAACAGCCAAATCGTTCGCCTTGGAACCAATGGTATTGGTTTCCCGATTCATCTCCTGAACGATGAAGTCCAGCTTTTTGCCGATAGGCTTGTCGGTTTCCATGGCAGAGAGAAATGCCTTGACATGGCTGCGCAGACGGACAGTTTCTTCATCCACAGCAACCTTGTCTGCAAAAATGGCAGCCTCGGTGAGGATTCTGCCCTCGTCAATGGTGGTAGAGGAGAGAACCTCTTCCAGCTTGCGGGTCAGACGCTCACGGTATGCCTCCACGGTTTGCGGGGAAAGTGTTTCCACCGCCTGTACTTCGTTAAGGAGTGCATCCAGATGCTCTCTTAAGCTAAGCTCCAGTCGTGCGCCCTCGGTGCGACGCATTTCCAGAAATTCCGAAAGCGCCAGATCAAATGCCTTGGCAACCAGGGTTTGCATCTGTTCCTCATCAATTTCCTGATGCTCCACGCGGAAAATATCGTGAAAGGCAGTCATCGAGGAAAGGGTCAAATCATCGTTAAGTCCGTCTGCGGTGAGCTGACGGAGTGCATTCAGGTAACCCTCTGCTACGGGTCTATCAAGGGTAATCACCTTATCGTCGGTTTCTTCCCGTTCCAGACTGAGCACGATTTCCACCTTGCCCCGGGCGATAGATTCCATTGCCAAGGTGCGGAGCTTGTCTTCCAAGAAATTATAATACCGTGGTGTTTTGATGGTGAAGTCACTGTAACGATGGTTTACCGACTTCATCTGTATCTGGATATGAAAGCCGTCCATGATGGTATCACAGCGTCCAAATCCGGTCATGCTTTGCAGCATCGCAAAACCCTCCTTGCATCCTATAAAAAACATATAAAACAGTATAGCACAAAAACCACGATTTGCAAAGACTTTTTTGCGAAAAAATGGAAAATTCATAATTTTTCTTAAGTTGCGCATAGTAAACATAGGTGTATGCGAAAGGAGAAGAAGATGAGTAAGGACGAATCGAAGAAAGAAGACCAGAATCAGGAAAATAAAATTCACGATATGGCATCCATTTCGGTAGGGGACAAAAATCACAAGATTTATTGTATGAGTATCATCGGGGAAATCGAGGGGCATATGGTACTGCCGCCCCAGAGCAAAACCACCAAGTATGAGCACGTGATTCCGGAACTTGTGCGGATTGAAGAGGATGATTCTATTAAGGGACTTTTGCTCCTGCTCAATACCATGGGCGGGGATGTAGAGGCGGGTCTTGCCATTGCCGAAGTGATTGCCAGCATGAAAAAGCCCACCGTGTCGGTGGTGCTTGGCGGAGGACATAGCATCGGCGTTCCGTTGGCGGTTTCGGCAAAGTATTCCTTGATTGTGCCCTCGGCGACCATGACGATTCATCCCATCCGGATGAATGGGACGGTAATTGGTGTGCCTCAGATGTTCCATTATTTTTCCAAGGTGCAGGACCGCCTGACCGATTTTGTAACCCGCAACTCCAAAATCAAAGAGGAAACCTTTCGCAGTCTGATGATGGAAACCAAAAAGATTGCCAACGATGTGGGAACCATCCTCTTTGGCGAAGAGGCGGTAGAGTGTGGGCTCATCGACGAGGTGGGCGGGATTTCAGAGGCGATTGCGCAAATCGAAAGGATGACAAAATAAAAATTTTTTCGAAAAATAGAAAAATTTCATAAAATTTGCTTGACAGAACCCCTAAAAATCTGTATAATTATTCGAGTAGATTAGTAGAAACAGAAATTTTACCTTGACATCTTAGTGTTGGAACATACTTGGAGGGAGGGTTGTAACATGGCTGAAATCAGAGTAAAGGATAATGAATCTTTAGATAGTGCACTGCGTCGGTTTAAGCGCTCTTGTGCGAAGGCTGGCGTTTTGTCCGAGGTTAGAAAAAGAGAGCATTACGAAAAGCCAAGTGTAAAACGGAAAAAGAAGTCCGAGGCTGCAAGAAAACGCAAGTTCAGATAAGGCATATCTTTAGGCGAGGGGTCCCCTCGCCTTTTCTTTTATACAGGAGGAATTACAATGAAAAACGAAAAAGGTTGTGCAATCTTTGGCCCTGCAGGAAACTCCGACGATTTTTTTGAGGCAGGCAACAAATCAGCGCTGGAGGCTCCGGCGTGGATTCGCAAGCATGGATTGGATTGTTATGAATACCAGTGCGGACACGGTGTCAGGATTTCGGAGGATGCCGCCGCACTTCTGGGTGAAAAAGCGAGAGAACACGGCATTTTGCTGTCTGTCCACGCGCCCTATTATATCAGCCTTTCTTCTACCGAGGCGGAAAAGAGGGATAACAGTATCACCTATATTCTCCAAACCTTGCGGGCGGCAAAGGCGATGGGGGCGGACCGCATTGTGGTTCATTCCGGCTCCTGTGGAAAAATTACCCGCAAAGAGGCATTAAGCCTTGCAAGCGACACCTTGACCCGCGCTCTCGAGCAAGCAGAAAAAGAGGGGTACGGGGATATCTATATCTGCCCCGAAACCATGGGCAAGGTCAACCAGCTGGGAAATGTCGAAGAGGTCATCAAACTCTGTCAGCTCAGCGACCGATTGCTCCCTACCATTGACTTTGGACATGTGAATGCGCAGACCATCGGCGGACTAAAAGAAAAAGAGGATTTTGCAAAGCTTTTGGATGCCCTTGAGAGTAAGCTCAATCCCTATCAGGCAAGGGAATTTCATGCCCATTACAGCCGGATTGAATACACCAAGGCAGGGGAAAAGAAACATCATACCTATGATGAGGTGGAATTTGAGCCGGACTTTGAACCCTTGGCAGAGCTTTTGGCGGAGCGGGGACTTGCCCCCAGAATTATCTGTGAATCCGCGGGAACCCAGACCAAGGATTCGGTTGCCATTCAGGAACTTTATCAAAGAAAGAAGGAGAACCAATGAGCCGGCAAACGCTGACCGCAATTTTGCCCCAAAAGGCAGAGGCAGTACTCCTGACATCCCCGCATAATTTGCGTTATTTTACCGGATTTTCCGGTGGGGAGGGTGTTGCACTCTTGTGTGAGGACGGCGGGTATCTGTTTGTGGATTCCCGTTATACCACTCAAGCCTTGGAAGAAACCACCGATGTTACGGTCATAGAAATCCATGCTAAAAATCGGGAGGAGATTCTTCAAAAACATTTGAGTCCGTTGAAAAGTATCGGCTACGAAGAGGGACAGCTCACCGTTGGGGCGTTTGACGGATTTTTGAAATTTGCCCCCAAAAGTGATTGGATAAAGCTTTCCCAAGACTTAGAGGAGCTGCGAATGGTCAAAACCGAAGAGGAGCTAAATTGTTTGCGTCGAGCAGAGGCAATCGGCGCCGAGGCGTTTTTGGCAGTACTGCCCCAAATCAAGATTGGGGTGACAGAAAATGAGATTGCCGCTGAGATAGAATACCAAATGCGCAAGCGCGGCAGCAGCGGCACCTCTTTTGAAACTATTGTGGTGTCGGGTTATAAATCCAGTATGCCCCACGGAAAACCTGACTACAAAAAGATCGAAAACGGCGATTTTGTTACTATGGATTTTGGGTGCGTCTATCAGGGGTATTGTTCGGATATGACCCGAACGGTAGCTGTGGGAAGTATTACCAAGGAACAGGAAACGATTTATCAAACCGTCAAAGAGGCACAAGTGCAGGGGCTTTCAACCATCCGTGCAGGCGTTTTGGGCAAAGAGGCGGACTTTGCGGCACGCAAGGTCATTGAGGATGCAGGATATGGTGCGTATTTTGGACATTCCTTGGGACACGGTGTGGGACTTTTGATTCACGAGCTCCCCAACCTTTCGCCCCGCAGTGAAACGGTACTCAAACCCAATATGGTGGTCACCTGCGAGCCGGGTATTTACATTCCAAAGCTTGGCGGGGTGCGGATTGAGGATATGGTTTGTGTCACCGAAGACGGGATTGAAAATTTGACACAGGTCCCCAAGGATCTGCTGATTCTCTAAATTTTCCGCAACCGGAAAACTTTTTCGCAAAAAGGCTTGCTTTTTTGCATATGATGCGATAAAATATAGAAAATAATGTAATACTAACTTTAAGGAGGATGCACCAATGATTAGTGCAGGCGATTTCAGAAACGGACTTACATTTGAATATGACGGTAATGTATATCAGGTTGTTGAGTTCCAGCATGTAAAACCGGGAAAGGGCGCAGCGTTTGTCAGAACCAAGATGAAGAACGTGATGACCGGCGGCGTTGTTGAGCGTACCTTTAACCCGACTGAAAAGGTAGAACCCGCGCGTATTGAGAGAAAGGATATGGAATACCTTTACGAAGACAGCGGTCTTTACTATTTTATGGATCAGGAAACTTACGAGCAGATTCCCTTGGGCGAAGAGCAGCTGGGTGATGCTTTGAAGTTTGTAATGGAAAATATGGTTGTAAAAATTTTGTCTTACAAGGGCAATGTGTTCGCAGTAGAACCCCCCACCTTTGTTGAGATGAAGGTTACCGAAACCGAACCCGGCGTTAAGGGTAACACCGCAACCAATGTTACCAAACCTGCAACCGTAGAATCCGGTGCAGTGATTACTGTTCCCATGTTCGTTAACGAGGGTGATGTGATTCGTATCGACACCCGTACCGGCGAATATATGGAAAGAGTATAACCAATAATTTTATAGAAAGAAGGATTATCATGTCTGAAATTTCTAACCGCGCTGCTTACCTGAAGGGTCTGGCAGATGGATTAAAACTGGATAAAAACACCAGTGAGGGTCAACTGATTGATGGTATTCTGGGACTTTTGGGCGATATGGCAGAAGAACTGGAAATGCTGGATCAGGAACAGATTTTCCTGGAAGACAAAATCGATGAGATGGATGAAGTCATCGAGATGATTGCAGATGAAACCTTTGGCGCAGAGGACGAGGATGAGTTCTATACTCTGATTTGCGAAAACTGCGGTGCAGAGATTGACCTGACCGGTGACGATCTGGACGACATTGCAGACGGCGTATTCAAGTGCCCCGACTGCGGTGAAGTGATTGAATTGGATTTTGATGGCTGTGATTGCGGATGCGACTGCGATTGCGGTCACGATCACAACTAAAGAATTTAGAAAACCCCGATTACTCGGGGTTTTCTTTTTTTGACAAGAATGGGAAAGTGTGGTAAAATGGATTCCATCTTATGGTTGAAGCGGGAAGGGGGAGGACGATGCATACAAAGACGGATAAAATCAGCAAGCTGGCAATGCAGTTGTTCAAGTTTGCAATGGTAGGAGGCATTGCCGCTTGTGTGGATGTAGGACTTCTCCTGATTCTGAAAGAGGTGCTTCATATGGACGTGCTTCTTTCTTCAGCGATTTCTTTTTCTGTTTCTGTTACGGTGAACTATCTGTTGAGTATGACCTTTGTATTTGCAAGCAAAAATCAAAGCAAAATCAAGGAATTTGTGATATTTGTATGCCTGAGCATCGGTGGGCTATGCTTGAACCAGCTGGTTTTGTGGATTGGGGTTCAATATACATCGGTGCACTATCTGGCAGTCAAAATCTTTGCGATGATCCTTGTGCCGATTTATAATTTTGTGACAAGAAAAATAGTTCTGGAATCTAAAGAAAAAGGTGGAAATAGCCATGAATAAGCTTTTTGAAAAAGATTTATTCCGATATTACGGAAAAGAAGGGGAACCCTTTTTGAAAAAGGTGTTCCGCCCTCTTGAAATCAAATACCTGTCTGTATTCAGAAAGGCAAACCAATGCAGGTTTCTTCCCGTTAAGCTTTTTTATATGTTAAGACTGATGCGTTTATCCAACAAAACCCAAATACAGATTCCGGCAAGGACCAGCATAGGAGAGGGGTTCTACATCGGTCATCTTGGTCGTGTTATTATACATCCCGATGCAAAACTCGGCAAAAATGTAAATGTTGGAACCGGGGTTACCATAGGGATGGAAAACCGCGGAAAGAGAAAAGGGACGCCGATTATCGGTAACAACTGCTGGATAGGAACCAATGCTGTCATCGTGGGAAAGGTGACGATCGGTAGCGACGTGCTAATTGCACCGCTTACCTATGTGAATTTTGATGTTCCGGACCATAGTTTGGTTATGGGAAATCCGGGGGAAATCATCCCCAGAGAAAACGCCACCGAAGATTATATTTGCAACTGCGTATAAATGCCTGAAAAAACGACGAAAAACGCCTGTAATCGTTGACAAAACAACATATTGATGATACAATATAAAGTTAGAGGAATATAAGATTTTTTTGGCAACCCCGCACCGAAAAAGCAGGGGAAAAAGATTGGTCGTCTAAGGTTTGATATGCTGTGATTGACTTATTGCAACCTTGGATGATAAATCCGGGTTGCTTTTTGTTTCATACGAGAACAGGAGGTGGCAGTTTGGCAGGTAAGGATTCAAGAATCAAACATAATCTGGTATCATCATTTATTTATCAGGTTGTACTTATATCGTTAAGTTTTCTCTTGCCCAGACTGTATCTCGAAAATTTCGGTTCGGAGGTCAACGGCGTTCTTTCCACCATCAAGCAGATTTTCACTTATATGTGTCTGCTTGAGGCGGGTGTAGGACTTGCCACAACACAGGCTTTGTACAAACGAATCGGCGAGAAGAATTATCCGAGTGCAAACGCGGTTCTTTCTGCCACCCATGCGTATTACAGAAAAACAGGAATCATATATCTTGTAATTGTGCTTGTGATTGGGGTGGTATATGCCTATGCAATCCCCACAGCCATCGATAGCAATATCCTGTTTTTTATCATTTTACTCAATGCGATTCCGTCCCTGTTCAGCTATTTTGTTCAGGCAAAATACAGAATACTTATGGAAGTGGATGGAAGAAAGTACGTCATCAACAACGCGGAAACCGTCGTTCAAATTGCGTCCAATGCAGGAAAAGTTCTTGTTCTGATTCTCACGGACAGTCTGATCCTGATACAACTGGTTTATTGCATCATTGCTCTGGGGCAGTTGGCGTTTTTGTATTTTTATGCAAAGCGCAGATACCAATGGATTGATTTGAAAACCACTCCCGATTTTAATGCGATTTCTCAGAAAAACTCTGTTCTTGTGCATCAGCTTTCGGGGATGATTTTTAACAATACGGATATCATTCTTATTTCCGTACTTTGTGATTTTAAGGCGGTAAGCATCTATGCCATATATAATATATTCTTTTCGCAAATGCAGAGTTTTATCACCAGTATCGTTTCGGGCTTTCAGTTTGCGCTTGGACAGATGTTTTATACCGACAAAAAAAAGTTTGACAGAGTTTTCGAGGTTTATGAAACGTTTTATATCACAGCCACCTTTTTTATCTATACCTTGATGGCGGTGTTCTTGCTGCCGCTGATACAAATTTACACAGGCGGAATCAATGATGCCAATTACACCAATGGGTATCTGGTATTCCTCTTTGTATTGATGAATCTGTTGGCCAACGGAAAGCTGCCGGTAAACAGTGTTATCGAATATTCGGGAAGCTTTGGAAAAACCCGTTTCCATGCAGTATGGGAGATGGTAATCAACATTTCTGTTTCGGTTGTTGCGATTCTGTATCTGGGCATATGCGGTGCAATTCTGGGAACCATTGCCGCGCTGGTATACCGCTGTGCGGTGACCATTCGCTATGCAAACAAATATGTTCTTGGAAGAACTTCTATGCGTACATACAAAATATGGATTGTGAACGGAGCAGTTTTTGCTGTGGTAATGGCAATCTTCTTTGTGGATCACTTCAGCAACCTGTCTTTTTTGCAGCTTTTATGGAATGGAATCATCCATTCCGTATGGATCGGAGCTTTTTATGTATTGGCGAATTTGATGTGTAACCGATCGGCGTTTGAAACAATTTTTGAATTATACAGGGGGAAGAAAGAACAATGAGTATTCCAAAGGTAATTCATTATTGCTGGTTTGGCAAAGGAAAAATGCCCAAACTTGCGGAGAAATGTATCGAAAGCTGGAAAACATACTGCCCCGATTATAAAATCGTTTGCTGGACAGAAGAAAATTTTGATATCCAAGAAAACCGGTACGCAAGGGAAGCATATGAGGCTGGCAAGTGGGCTTTTGTAAGCGATTATGCAAGATTGAAAGTGTTGTATGAAGAAGGCGGAGTTTACCTTGATACGGATGTCGAGCTCCTCAAACCCTTAGACAAACTGATTGAAGAAAACGGGTATATGGGATTTGATGATAACGGGGTGATTTCCACAGGTCTCGGCTTTGCCTGTGAAAAGGGAAACGAGCTTGTGGGTGCTTTGCTGAAGGATTATGAGGGGATACCATTTTTGCTTCCGGACGGAACCTTGGATTTGACTCCCTGTCCCAAAAGAAATACCGAAACATTAAAAAAGCTCGGTATAGATACAGGGGTTCGTGATCAGGTCTTTATGGGAATCCATATGTATCCTGAGGATTATTTTTGTCCTATGAAATACGCCACAGGGAGAAAAAAAATAACCCAAAACACGTATTCGATTCATCACTTCTGTGCTTCGTGGACCTCTGCTACAAGCAAGAGAACCACCTTTATCAAACGAATCATAGGAGTCAAACTGTACGAAAAGCTGTATGGAAAGTTTTTGCATAAGCTGAAATGGTTGGAGTGGTAACAATGCCTGAAAAAGTATTTAAAAAACTGAATGCGCATATTTTGCCTCAAAGGAAGATTTGCTTTTTTGCAGGGCTTCTGGTGGGGTTTCTTACGCATTTATACAAGATAACCAACTGGCTCCCTAATTGGGATTCTCTGGTTTTCCGATATGATGCGCAGAATATGATTGCCTTGGGCAGATGGTTTTTGCCTGTTGTTTGTTCCTTTAGTTCGTTTTACGATCTGCCCTTTTTCAATGGTATGATCGCAATTCTGTTCCATGCACTTGGTGCTGTCTGCATCTGTCATATCCTGCATGTGCAAAAAAGAATGACCGCATTTTTCATAGGTGCAGTTATTGTTTCCTTTCCCACGGTCACCTCGGTGATGATGTATAACTATGTGGCAGACGGATACAGCATTGCGTTTTTTCTTTCGACTCTTGCAGCTGTATCTATGACGGGAGAAAAGCCTAAGCACGCAGTTTCTGCATTGCTCATTGCACTTTCCTGCGGTATTTATCAGGCGTATATTACCGTGACTATTATGCTGACGATCCTCCACTTGATCGATGAAACCATTTACCAGGGAGCGTCCTTCCGTAACATTTTCAAAAAAGGAGTATCGATGCTTCTGACGGGCATTGCGGGCGTGGTGCTGTACGCGTTGATACTGAAAGGCTTGCTCAGCATTTTTTCTGCGGAACTGCTGGAGTATCAGGGGATGAATTCTGCGGCGACATTGTCCGGCATCGACTTGATGGGTTCCTTGTATTCGATCAAAGAAACGTTTTTCAATTGCTTCTTTGATGTGTCCGAGGGATGGAACCTGTATGTTACTATCAATATTTTTGTGTCGTTGTTTACCTTTGCGCATTACGTGAAATATATCATCAAAAATCAGCTTTACAAAAAGCCGTCTGAACTTTTTGTTCTGGGCATTCTGGGTTGTATGCTGATTGCGGGAGCGGGAGCGTTGGCGTTTGTCAATGCAAGTATTGATTACCACAACTTGATGCTTATGGGGTATGTTGTTTTTTACCTGTTCTTCTTGATTCTTTATGAGCGGGGAGCAGATTCCGGCGAAAAGCACGCCTGTATGAAATGTTGGACGGTTTTTGTTGTGGCACTTATCCTCATAGCCAATCAGGTCGTCATTGCCAATGTGAGCTATCACAAGGCGCAAATGGCATATGAAAAATCCTATGGCGTGTTGGTGCGTATTGCAGACAGAATTGAGCAGACCCAAGGCGCAGAAGATTGCGATCAAATTCTTGTATTGGGAGCCTTGGAAAACAGCCATGATTATAGTGTAAACTTGACCCCTGATATGACAGGGATCACGGATGGTTATATCATTCGTGCCGATGATGAAACCGTGGGGCAGAGTGTCCTTTGCAGTGCGCTGAATGATTATTGTGAAAAGGATTATACGTTCCTGAGCGGAGCAGAGAAACAACTGCTTGCTCAGCGTGAAGAGGTCAAAGCCATGAAACCGTGGCCGTCCCAAGAATGTATTGCAGTGATTGATCATATCATTGTCATAAAACTCGGAGTAGAAGGTGAACAATAAGTGGTTTATTTTTGCGCTGATGATTACGGATTGTGTCATCCATTGTCTGTGCGGATACAACAATGCATCGATAAAGGCGGACTGAATAAGGTGAGTGTGTTTCCCAATTTCGATACCATTGATTTTGGTGAGATATGGAAACAGAAAAAGGTTCGGGTTTCACTTCACCTCAACCTTGTGGAAGGCAAATGTATGTCAAATGCGGAAACGATCCCTTTGCTTGCAGAAAAAAACGGAACTTTTAAGTGCACGTTTGTGGGGCTTTTGAAGCTCCAGATGTTCCATCGCAAAGAGTTTGAAACGCAAGTGTATCAAGAAATCAAGGCGCAGGTGTTATTTTGGAAGAGTATTTTGCCCAAGGATGCACCTTTTTGTGTCGACAGCCATCAGCATACCCATATGATTCCCGCGGTATTTCGCGCGTTACTCCAAGTTTTGGATGAAGAAAAAATCCATATCGAATACCTGAGAATTCCTGCAGAGCCCATGTTACCATACCTGAAAACACCGTCCCTTTATGGTACATACTGCGGTGTCAATCTTGCAAAGCAATGGTTGCTCAAATTCTTATGGATGATGAACCAAGGTCGGGCAAAGGCCTGTGCGATACCTACGGCATATTTTTTCGGAGTGCTTTTTTCCGGAAAGATGGACGAAAAAAGGGTCAGAAAAATTTTGCCTCAATACATAAAAATGGCAGAACGAAGCAACAGGGATGTAGAGGTTTTGCTCCATCCGGGGTATCTGCAGGAAGAAACGCTTGATTTCCGGCATGAAGGAGTCGTTTTCGAAAAGTTTTATCGGTCAGAGAACAGAAAGACAGAGTTTGATACCGCGATGAAAATATTCTTGAAAGAAGTGTGAAGAAATGCCTTATATTGAACAGGACAAGGTCGATGAAAGAACAAGAGTAAAATTAGAGGCAATCATTGAAAAGTCTTATGCCTCGTACTGGAAAAAGAAACGGCTTTTCGATATCTTTTTCGCCACATTGATTTTATTATTTTTCCTACCCTTGATGGCAATCATTGCCATTGTCATTGTCCTTGACGATCCGAGTGCAGGACCTTTCTACAAGCAGATAAGAGTAGGCCGACACGGAAAAGAGTTTTATATGTATAAATTCAGAACCATGAAAGCCAATGCAGATAAAATGATTGAAGAATTGGCAAAGCAGAATGAAATGGATGGTCCGGTGTTCAAAATGAAGGAGGACCCTCGCATTACCAGAGTCGGTAAATTCTTAAGAAAGCTTTCTCTGGATGAACTGATGCAGTTTTTTAATGTGTTTAAGGGAGATATGACCCTTGTGGGCCCGAGACCGCCGCTTCCCAGAGAGGTTCAATATTATACCGATTATCAGAAACTGCGTCTTTTGGTTACCCCGGGAATCACCTGCACTTGGCAGATTCACAAAAACAGAAATGACGTACCCTTTGAAGAATGGGTGGAAATGGATATTGAATACATACAAACAAGAACCTATCTCAACGATTTGAAAATTATGCTGAAAACGCCGATTGTTATGCTGACGGCTACCGGAAGATAGAAAAATTTGGAGTGAAGAAAATGAAAGTTGCCATGATTGGCCATAAGGTTGTTCCATCCAGACGGGGAGGAATAGAAAATGTTCTTACCACGCTGTGCCCCATATTGGTTGAGCGAGGACTGGAGGTCACCTGTTATAACCGTTCGTCGGATAAGGTGGAAAACGAATATATAGGTACGGTGGAAAACCATCGATACAAGGGCGTAAAACTGAAAACTGCCTATACCCTGAACCTGCGTGGCTTTGCCGCAATGATTGCTTCGTTCACCGCAGCCATCGCCGCTTCTTTTGGGAATTATGATGTGGTACATTTTCATGCGGAGGGACCCTGTGCGGCACTCTGGATTCCCAAGCTCTTTGGCAAGAAATGCGTTGCCACAGTGCACGGGCTTGATTGGCAGAGAGAGAAGTGGGGCAAGGGCTTTGCTTCCAAATATATCAAATTCGGCGAAAAGGTTCTTGCAAAATACGCAGATGAGATTATTGTGCTAAGTCAGGCGGCACACGATTACTTTCAAGAAACCTATCATCGGGAAACCACCATCATTCACAATGGGATATGCCGTCCTGAGAAAAAGGTAGCGGAGCTTATCACAAACGTCTATGGCCTTGAAAAAAACGGGTATCTTTCTATTGTTTCCAGACTGACCGCAGAAAAGGGAATTCACTACTTGATTGATGCCTATAACAACATAACCACGGACAAAAAACTTGTGATCGCAGGGGACACAAGTGACACCGATGATTATGTGAATATGCTGAAAGAAAAAGCAAAGGGAAATCCCGATATTATATTTACGGGATTTATCTCAGGGGATATGCTCCGCGAAATATATTCCAATGCATATCTTACGGTACTTCCGTCAGATCTGGAAGGAATGTCCTTGAGCCTTTTGGAATCACTTGCATACGGGAATGCGCTTTTGTGTTCGGATATTCCCGAAAATACGGCGGTTGCAGAGGACAGGGCAATGTACTTCCAAAAGGGGAACGTGGAGGATTTGACCGAGAAACTTCAAGCTTTGTGTAATGACAGCAGTCTTGTAGAGAAACTGCGGGACGGTGTAGATACATTTGTTTTGAACAAATACAGCTGGCAGGATGTGGCAGATGCTACCTGTGCGCTTTATCAAAATGGAAAGTAAGGGTTATGAATATGGATAAGAAAACATGGATTGAAGAAATGGAAAACCTGCAGGAGCAGGTGAAAGAGCTTTTTCGTGAATCCGTAACCGAGGATGTTTACCATCTTTGGGCGGATACCTTTGAGATTGCGGAAGTCGATGAGAAGGAAATTACGGTTACCTATCACGGAGAGCCGAGCATTCAGGAGTTTAAAAAGGTGTGTAAAGAGGTTTTGCAGTCCTGCATTTGTTCCATAACAGGTGACGGAAAGAAAGTGCGGATCTCAAAAAAGCGGGATTATCCCTTTTTAACGCCGAAAATGAAAAAAAATCTGAGGGCTGCCAAATTTTTTGTTATCGGTATGGCGTTTGCCTGTGTTGCGTTTGCGATTATCCTTATTATGTGCAACTATATCGGCAACAGGAATTTTCGGGAAACCTTTTACAGCGTAAGCAGCCTCAAGGTTGACAGCCGCGTCAGGGTGATACAGCTCTCCGACCTACATGGCTGCTCTTACGGGAAAAACAACGCAAAGCTCCTTTCGCGGATTGAAATGCTGGAGCCTGACATCATTATTTGTTCGGGAGACATTGTGGATTCTGTGAAAGATGATACGGATTATGCGGTGAATCTGGGACAAAAACTGGCGGAAATTGCCCCTTCGTATTACATATACGGCAATAACGAAGTAGAAGATATTTATGATGTTCCCTTGAATGAAAAGGCGCTTGACGAAAAGTTTGGGTTCAACAAGGAAAACCGTGACCCGACCAAGCTTCTCAAACTCAGCGATGGATTTGAGAAGGAGCTGGAAAGAACCGGTATCAAGGTCCTGAAAAACGAGAAGGACACCATTCAGGTAAAGACCATGACGGTAGATGTTTACGGCGTGCTGACCTCAAACCCGTCTGCATTCTGGTCGTATTCCGAAGAAAACTTTATGGATTATATTTATGAGGATACCGACAACCTGAAAATTACCGCCATCCACGAGCCGTTCATTTTTGAAGAATTTGACCATGATTTCTGGGGGGATTTGATGGTTTGCGGACATACCCACGGCGGCGTAATCCGTGTTCCGGTGCTGGGCCCGCTGGTTACCCATGAGGGCGGACTGTTCCCCGAACGAAAGGATTATTTTGTGTATGGGAGATACGATGCAGCAGGGAAACCGCTGATTGTAAGCGGAGGACTTGAAAATTCCAATATTTTCAGAATCAACAATCAACCGGAGTTGGTTGTAATTGATATTAACAAATTTTAATTTTGCGAGGAAGATGGAAAATGTTTACGGCAATACTTCAAAAATTACCGATTTTGATTGTCGGTGTTCTGTTTCTGGCATCAGGGGTAATCTTATATTTACGGTCTAAAAATGTAAACCGTACCGAATTTACCCAAATATTCAAGACAGCGGAATATTTCAGTTTATGGGTAATCATTGTATGTTTTTCTGCTACGGCGGTATTCGGGATTTTCAATCATCTTGAAATGAAAAAATCCGTTTCTGCAATTATATCCTTGAATTATTCCGAAGCATCTCAGGCGCAGAACTCCAATGGCACAAGATATAACATGGCAGAAATCATCTGCGATGAGGTTGTGGACAAAGCCATAAAAAAGGGTGCGCTGAAAGATGTGACGGTCAAACAGTTAAAGCAGTGTCTTTCTGTGTATCCGTGTGTGCAGGGCGGCGTGGATGATGAATCCAAATATCATATTTCCACAGAGTTTGCGGTGGAATATCATGCGTCCAAGTATACCGATCATCTTGATTCTGAAAACGTGATCAAGCTGATTACTGCAGCATACAAGGAATACTATATTGAAAAGTACACCGACAATTTTATGCTTGCTACCGAAAAACCCGAGTTTGCGAATATGGAATATATGGACATCGTATCTTACTTTGAAAAGGAAACGACGGCGATTCTGAACTATTTGTATGGGATGGCGGAAAAAAACAATAGCTTTGTGACAGAAAGCAACAACACCTTCAACGCCATCGCAGGGAAGGTATATCAGTTCAAGGAAACACAAATCAATCAGAATTTAAGATCGCTCATACTGCAGAATGGAATTGTACGAGACAAAGCGGGGTATATTGACCGACTGTCCTATCAAAATAAAAATGTTGATTTTGACCGTCAAAAAAATCAGATATCCTTTGATCTCTGCAATCAGGCCATTGATCGGTACAGCGAGGAAATGACCAGAGTGGTACTTGTTCCCACATGGGACCAGTCAGGAAAGTATTATATGGGCAGAACCAAGGTCGGTATTGATGAACTGTCGGTTCTGGCTACCAATTACAGCGATTATGTGGCATCCAACGAAAAGGAAATGATGGACAACAATCTGGTGATGGCAAAGATTCATTCTGCGGATGGAGGCTTACAGCTTCGGGAATCTGCGGATGCCCTGATTGAATCTATCTACAACAGTATCAGGGGCTTTGAAAAGGAAGCCATCAATGCAGGCAGGGAATATTCCAATTATCGAATGAATCAGTGTATTGCAGTAAGCATTTACGGTGTTTCTCTTATGAGTGAGCTGAAAACCATGGTGCTGTTTGCAGGATTTACTTATCTGGCGTTGATGCTGTACCTGATATCCCAGAAATTCCCGAAAAAGGCTTAAGGTTAAGGGGTGATAACCATGAAAAATTTTCAGATTTTAAGATATCTCAAAAAACTCTTACCGCTTATTATGGCTTTCTGCCTTTTGGCTACTTATGTCATCTATTTTAAGCTTTCCACATCCAATACCTATATTGCATCCGAAGTGATTCACTACAATGACGAGCAGGCGGAAAAAGGACTTGCCCCCACCGGTGACAAGCTTGATGTAAACGAAATCAAATCCTCTGCAGTTATGTCCAAGGTAGTGGACAAGATGGGTCTTACGGGGATTTATTCAGTGGACAGTCTGATTTCCAGAATCAACATCACACCGATTGCGGATCAGGACAAGTTAGCGCAAAAGGATGCCAAGCTAGAAGAGGGCGAAGAGTACATCTATGAGCCGAGTACTTTTATTGTTTCCTTTGCGGCAACAAGCGGCGAGGGTGCTGACTTTGCAAGAACCATTCTTGATGAAACGCTGGATGTCTATTTTGAGCAGTTCAGCCAGAAGTATGTCAATGTGGCACCGGCAAACAACACCATCAAAAACATCAACAAGGGCGACTACGATTATATCGAGATGATGGAATTGATTGATACCAGCATGGATGATACGCTGAGTACTCTTTATCAAAGAATCGAGCAGAACAACTACTACCGATCCACCGAAACCGGTGCATCCTTCAGCGATCTTGCCGATAACTTTAACTATTTAAGACAGGTTAAGGTTTCGTCGCTTTTCTCAAAAATTTATAAGTATCAGATTACCAAAGATAAGGCCGTACTGATTTCTGACTATACTACAAGAATTGATAACAACCATATTTCCAATACCAAAGAAGACAGCGTGGTGGAGGATATTGTTGATGTCATTGATGCCTATGTCAAGAAAATGCGGGAATCGGGAAACACCAACATCAGCTATGAGTATATTCTTGACAATCTGCATGAACGCAACGTTCAGGATTATGTTGGCGACCAGACGGTAACCTATGATGAATTGATTTACAGCTGGCGGGAACATCGGGAAAACAAGGAGCACGCAATCATAGATTCTGCGTACTGCAAGTATGTGATAGATACCTTCCAGAATTGCACAGGCAAGTGTAATGGCCAATGCAGGTCCTCCCATTTAACCTGTACAGAGCTCTGTGATGCGGAATATGCAAGCAGACGGGAGGAAATCGAAAAAGAAATCCATACCCTTCTTGAAGAACTTACTGCGCTTTATGACACGACCACCAAAACCAACGACGAATATAATAAATATCTTGGAGCCAGCTATATTTCGGTACTGTCCTCTGCGTCTATCAGGGAAAGTGTCAATGTACCGCTTTATACCGCCATTGCCTTTTTCTTCCTGATGATTCTTTGCTGCGGCGGTGCAATTGTTCTTGGAAGAACCGGTGATATCATCCATTACATCTTCTATACAGACCATCTTACCGGGTTTAACAACAGAGCGTATCTTGATAAATATTTGAAAACCAAGGACAAAAAGCTTCTGGATGACGGTGTGGTATACTGTCTTGTTGACATTGCCAACCTGATCCAAATCAATGGCGAATATTCCAGAGATGTGGGCGATGCAATCATAAAGATGTTTACTTGCTATATCAAGGAATCCTTTGGAAAAACAAAAGCGGAATTTATTTATAACGGAAACGGAAACTTCGTAATGCTCGTAGAAGGTTCTGATTACATTACCGTGGAGGATATTATGCGCCTGTTCCGTCTGCAGCTGGACGAAAGAGAAACGCAGCGGGAGGTTGTGATTGAGTACAAAATCGGTATTGCCGAAACATTCAAAGAAAACAAAACCGCAAGAAAATTGCTTTCAGAGGCAATTGAAAACAAAAAGAACTATCGTTCGGACCGGAAAGAAACAAGCACATTGTAATCACTGATTGCAGAGGAAAGGAGGGCAAGAGGCGTGGAACATAAAATTCTTGAAAGAGCAAAAGCCTTTTATTTTATGGTTGTAGCAGTTATGATGTATTATTTTCTTAATGAATACATTGACATTGGTTTGCATGTTACATACCGTCACGCGTTTGCCCTTGTGCTTGCTTGTTCTGCGATTCTTCTGTTTTTGTATAAGCCCAATATTGCAAGGGGAGTTACCGCGTTTAAGGAAGCATGTATTTACAGCGTTCCCCTTGCAGTAACCACGGTGGTTTCGCTGTTTATATGGTTTGTAGAAACCGTAGATGTGGGCGTGATGTCCCGAGGTCTTTCCAGCTCGTTTATCTATGCCAATATGCTGTCCTTTGCCCTTGCTGCCGGAGCGATGCTTTATATTTTTGGGGAAAAGGGCATATGGTATAACCTGATTGCAATCCTGACCGCAAACGTTTTTATGATTGTTACCATTATTGCACAGAACGGACTTGGAAACTATTTTTCTGAATTTATCACCCTGATCACTACCTTTGCAGGGGTAACGGGGGATATTATTGTGCAGGCGGAAATCCATGAACTGGCGTTCTGCCTTGGCGCATATCTGATTTATATGCTCTTTAAACCACAGAAAAACATCTTGTATTTCCTGTTGCTTTTTTTGAGCCTCTTTTGCTTTTTGTCCGCATTCAAAAGAATCGGTATTATCGCAATTGGCGTAGCACTGGCATTCGGGTATCTTTTGAAGTTGATTGCGCGCTATAATGAAAAAACCGCAAGCCGACTGGTTACCTTCTTTACCATTGTTGTAATCCTTCTGCTGATCGGCTATATTGCGCTGATTAAAGGGGATGCGTTTGAGCTTCTTGAAAAGGCAGGAATCAACACAAGCGGTCGTGTTGAAATTTATAATGCGGTAGACAAATTCTATGACTTCAACCCGGGATTTTTAGGAAACGGTATTGGCTTTTTGACCTACCAGTTAAATACCTTTATGAAGGTGGGGGTTGCCTCGGTTCATAATGATTTTCTTCAGCACTTTATTGATTTGGGCTTTTGGGGTTATATCCTGTGGCTTGTATCGATGACCTTGGTCAGGATATGGTATTTTGGAAGAAAAGGAAGGGTAGA
This sequence comes from Clostridia bacterium, assembly GCA_017397725.1. GTDB lineage: Bacteria > Bacillota > Clostridia > Monoglobales > Monoglobaceae > Ructibacterium. Next base: position 66,057 of record JAFQIA010000028.1, on the reverse strand, counting down.
AAATGCTATCATTGCGTTTATACTGATTCTTTATCTTATCATTGTATCTACCACCGACAACACGATGAACTATCCGCTCCTTACGGGTGTTCTTGCCATCCTGATGATTGGAAGCGGCTTTGACGAAAATGTACGCGTTGCCGAAAACAAAATGTTTGGCTGTGTTTCTAAAGAGAACCGAGAAGAAAGGGATTCCTTGCTATGAAAATTCTGATGGTAAACAAATTTCTCTACCCGCGTGGCGGCAGTGAAAGCTATATGCTTTCTCTTGGTGCGCATCTTACCAAGCTCGGTCATCAGGTTGAGTATTTTGGTATGTATGACGAAAAAAACACGGTAGGAAATTCTGCCGGAAAATATACACAAAATATGGATTTTCATTCCACGGGATTGGCGAGATTTTTATATCCTTTCAAGATTATCTATTCTCTGGAAGCCAAAAGAAAAATCATCGAGGTCATCGACAAGTTCCAACCGGACATCATCCATATGAACAATATCAACTTTCAGCTTACGCCGTCTATCATCTACGGGGCAAAGAAAAGAAAGATTCCTGTTGTCCAGACGGTGCACGACTATCAAATGATTTGTCCCAACCATCTTTTATACAACTTTGACCAAAACCACCCCTGCGAAAAGTGTGTAAACGGCTCGCACATACATTGTATTAAGAATAAATGTATTCACGGTTCTTTGGTCAAAAGTATCTTAGGCGTTATTGAGGCAAAGTTTTATGCTTTGCTTGGGACCTACAAAAAGGTGGATTTGTTCATCTGCCCCAGTCATTTTCTTGAAAATAAGCTTTTGTCGGCAAAATCTTTTTATCAGGGCAAAACGCACACAATCCATAACTTTATCAACAAAAAACAATTTACTCCGTCGGAGAATCAGGGCGATCCGTATATCGTGTTTGTAGGAAGACTCTCCAAGGAAAAAGGTGTGGAAGCCCTCAAAAAAGCGGCAATGCTCCTTCCGGAATATACTTTTATGGTGGCAGGAAGCGGACCCGATGAGGATATCCTCAAAAATGTTGCAAATATCAAGCTTGTCGGATTTCTTACAGGGGAAAAACTCACGCACCTGATGGGAAACGCAAAGGTGATTCTTTTGCCGTCTGTATGCTATGAAAATTGCCCGCTTTCTATCCTCGAAGCCCACGCAATGGGTGTGCCGGTTGTTACCATGAACAGCGGGGGCATGGCGGAACTTGTGCAAGATGGTATCAACGGAACCCTCGTTCCTATGCCAACGCCTGAGGCAATTGCAGAGAAATTGAAAGAAACACTTGAAAATGAGGAATATTACAACCGATTGAAAGAAAATTGCAAAAAAGAAAAAGACCGGATTCTCAGTGTGGAAACATACTGTGACCGATTAATCGAAAAATACCAAGATTTCGTTGTGAGGTGAAACCGTGACGCAACCAAAAGTAAGCATCATTGTTCCTGTATACAATGCAGAAAAGTATCTGGAACGATGCATCCGTTCTTTAAGAAATCAGACGCTTGATCATATAGAAATCATACTTGTTGATGATGCATCCACCGATGCATCGCCACAGATCTGTGAAAAAGCCGCAGAAGACGACGCACGCATCAAGGTTATCCACAAGCAAAACGAAGGAGCGGGCAAGGCAAGAAATGCCGCACTTGCAATTGCAACAGGAACCTACATCGGCTTTGTGGATTCTGACGATGATGTGGATGCAGAAATGTTTCAGACTCTTGTGGAAAGAGCGGAAAAGTACGAATCCGACCTTGTTATGTCAGGAGTGGTGTTTGTAGACGGAACGATGTTCAGCCAAGAGGGTGACTGCATCCGCAAGGAGTATTTTGATAAGGATACCCATTTTGAAACAACAAAAGACCTTAAAAACCTCAGAATGGGAATTGTGGGTTCGTTGCCCGATGAGCCGGACGACAGTAAATATGGAATGAGCATCTGGAAAAATTTGTTCCGGCACGAAATCATCAAGCAGAACCAGCTCAGCTTTCAGTCCGAACGGGAAATACTTTCTGAGGATGCCTTGTTTATGATTGACTACATAGCCTGCATCAAAAAGGCAACAGGAATCCGCGAAGCCTTTTACCGCTACCGCAGAAACGAAGACTCTATTTCCAAATCCTATAAAAAGGACAGAATGGAAAAAAGCCTTATTTTTGTCGGTGAAGTGGAAAAAAGATTCCAAAAAGATATGGGAGCGGAAGAATATCAGATTTATATCGATCGATTCTGGCAGGCAATCTGCAGAGTGTTATGCGCGCAGGAGATTATGTATGCCACCGACAACCATATGAAATATGCAGACTTAAAGAGAAATCTAAAGGCGGTATGCACCCATAATTTGACGGTGGAAACCTTAAAAAGATATCCCATAGGCAAATTGCCGCTCAGGCAAAGGGTGTTTGCCTATGGGATAAAATACCGATGGTATTTGCTGTTAAAAGTACTTGTTGGATTAAGAAGCAGATAGGGGATACATATGTTTTTTTCTGTAATAGTACCTGTGTACAAGGTGGAAGAATATCTTCCTGATTGCATAGAGAGTGTTCTGGGACAAACCTTTTCTGATTTTGAGCTGATTCTGGTGGATGACGGTTCGCCGGATACCTGCCCTGAAATTTGTGATGATTATCAAAAAAAGGATGCCCGCATCAAGGTAATCCATAAACCCAATGGCGGACTTGCCAGTGCAAGAAGAGCGGGTATCAAGGTCGCAGAAGGCGACTATGTGTTTAACCTTGATTCTGATGATTTGATTGAAAAGGATACGCTGGAATGTGCCTATAACATCATCAGGGATACAAGCTGTGAAATGGTATCGTTTTCATACCGATGGGTGAAAAACGGAAAGACCATCAATATCACTGACGACGGGATAGACGAGGGCTTTTATGATAGAGAAGCCATCGAAAAGCATATCTATCCCAGACTGCTTATGGACAAACATATGAACCATATTTCCTATTATTTGTCCGGCAAAGCGGTAAAAAGAGAACTCTTGACCCCGCATCAGCTGGGAGTGAGTGAAACCATATCCTTGGGTGAGGATTTTTGTTGCGTGGTTCCGTGTTATCTCCACACACAAAGTGTATACATAAGCAAAAAGCCGGCGTATTTATACTCTGTGAGAGAGGATTCTATGTCCAAGGGATTTCAAGCGAAGCAAATTTATCTTGTCCAGGATGTCATTCGTGAAATCATGACCAATGATATGGAAAAAGTGGTTGATTTTGAAGAACAGCTTTGCCGCTACTCCTGTTTTATGTGTTTTACAATTTTCGCGGCAGCAGCAGAGGGAAACCACTTTCAAAGCATCAAGGAGCTCAAGGAGAATATCACCAACTCCTTGCATAACGAAAAAATTCCTTCTGCCGAGTTTGAAAATATTTCTTTGAAAAGTCGCATAACCATAGTTCTTATGAAGAAAAAATGGTATGCTGCAGCATTTTATTTTTTGAACCTGTGTAAAAGAATAAAGAGGGTATGGAAAAAGGGGTGAAGCAGTTTATGAAACCTGATATATCAGTGATTATGAGTGTGTATAATGGCGAAACTTACCTCAAAGAGGCGATAGAAAGCGTCAGAAAGCAGACCTTCAAAAACTGGGAGTTGATTGTCATCAACGATTGTTCTGCGGATGCCACAGGGGAAATTCTTGCGGATTTCTCTGCAAAGGATGCGCGAATCAAGGTATACACCAACGAAGTGAATTTGCGGCTACCCGCGTCCCTGAACAAAGCGATTTCTTTATGTAATGGCAAATATATCGCAAGAATGGATGCAGACGACATCTGTTTGCCCGAGAGATTGGAAAAACAGTATCGGTTTATGGAAGAGAACGAGGACGTGGCATTGTCTTCTTGCAGATTTATGACCATGAAAAATGGTGTGTATGCATCAGGCGGTTGCGGCGGAAGATGTGATTTTGAAGGGATAAAGGCAATGCTCCTTGTGGCAAATCCCATATTGCACCCCGGAGTGTTTGCCAAGGCGGAGGTTATGAAAAAATACCCTTACGATACCACCCTTACCTGCACCGAGGACTTGGAGCTCTGGACAAGACTGGTGATGGAAAATCAGAAAATCCAGATTCTTCCCGAATGTCTTTTGATATACAGACTCCATGACAAACAAATCACCAGCACCACCCTTGAAAGGCAGCATACCGAGGTGCTGAAAATACAACAAAAGTATTATGGAACGCTTCTCTGTGAAATGGATGAACCCATGCAGAAGTTTTATATCGGCGGTATTTATTTCAAAGAAAATGCCGATATTGGTCAATTCCTTGCATATAAAAAATGGCTTACCCAAATGGCGGACCAACAGTTTGACAAGGATGCGATTTGCTATGCGCTCTTTGAAATATTGGCCGAGTATAAGCGACGCGCTGTTTCAAAAAGCGGTGTGATCAAAGCCGTGCTCACATTCCGACCGTGCTTTTTGGTAAAAGAAGGAATCCGGAGAAAGGCAGCCGCAAAAAAAGATATTGAAAAATGCCTCAAAGCGGCAAACGCAATCGGGCTTAAGCAGACTGCAGGAGACAAAGCGTTTCCAATTTTCGAAAAATAATAAACGGGAGTTAACCAAATGAAATTTTTTGAATACCCTTATGTTATCATCACCATTCTTGTCATATGCTTTTTCATCATGGGCGTCATTGGACTTTATTTTACCATCAAATCCGTAAGAACCGCAAAAGGCACAGCGGAAAAAAGCTTTTGCGGGATAGGCAGAATTGAAAATGAGTTTGAAAAAGCAGGGGACATGCGGAAAAACCGTTGTCTTGTTTATATTTCTGTGTCCCTTGACAGTATGAAGCGGCTTTATTCAGAATCCAAAGCCACGCGGATACTTGAACGGATCAGAAAGACCTTGCTCACACATTTTTGCCTGAATGCCGATGGGGATATTTCCCTTTACGGAACCAGCAATTTTGTTGCATTGAATACATTGGATGCAACGGCGATTCCTCTTTCTATCGAGAAGTGCTTTGAAGAAATCAGTGAGATTTTTACCAACCATGAAGCGGTCAATATGGTTGGAATCAGCTTTGGCTATTACTGCACCAGTGCAACCGATGTGCCATTCAAGACAGCGCTGGGAAGAGCCAAGCAGGCGTGCAGTATGGCAGAGAATCAAGGGGTGTTGTATTGTCAATGGGACAGCAGCAACGGAAAAGAATTTGAAAGAAAAATCAAGATAGAAAATAGTATCCAAAATGAAATTGACAACAACAGATTTTTCTTGGAATATCAGCCGATTCTTGATGCGAAAACGAACAGGATTATGGGCGCGGAGGTGCTTTCTCGACTGAATTCCCAGTCGGATGGTATTTTGTCCCCCAATATGTTCCTTTCTGCGGTCAATAATGTAGGACTCAACGAGAAGTTTGATTATTACATCTTAGAAAAAAACTGTAAATGGATTGCCAGTGACAAGGAAAATCGCACCAAGTATGTATACACCATCAATTTTTCGCGCTGTACCCTTTGCAATGAAACGTTTGCAGAAAACGTAATGGAACTGATAGAAAAATATGGGCTGGATTATTCCTGTATTGCCATTGAAATTCTTGAGGATAAAAATCTGACGGAAAAGGAAAAAATCCAAATGACCCAAAACTTAACCCGATTAAAGGAGAAAGGAATTCTGATTCTCCTTGATGATTTTGGGAAAGGCTACACCTCGTTCAGCGATTTGGCGGGATTTGACATCAGTATTGTAAAAATAGACAAGGCAATCACCCAGAACGCCCTTGAGCATACGGGCTTCTTAATCCTGAAAAATATCATACAAACTGCCCATGATTTGGGTTTTCGGACTCTGTGCGAAGGCATAGAAACCGAAGAACACAAAAAGGTTGTGACAGAGGCGGGCTGCGATTTGCTTCAAGGGTATTATTGTTATCGCCCGATGCCGGTGACCCAGCTGGAAACTTTATTTGAGAAATAGCAAGGTGATTTTTTATGTTATCAGTAATTATTCCTGCGTATAATGAACAAGAATGTATCAACAAGATTTATGCGTCTGTGTACGCGCTGTTGGATGAGCATCAGATTGATCATGAGTTTATTTTTGTGAATGATGGTTCCACAGATGGTACATACCATATCATAAGAGAGCTTTCTGCCATGGAGGAAAGTATCGTGGGCATCCATTTTTCGAGAAATTTCGGAAAAGAGGCTGCCATTTCTGCCGGTCTTGCGGCGGCAAGCGGTGACTGCGCTGTTGTGCTTGACTGCGACCTGCAGCACCCACCGGAAAAAATCATTGAAATGTATCGTTTGTGGGAACAAGGATATGAGATTGTAGAAGGAATCAAAAAAGCGCGTGGACAGGAAAAAAGAATGCACAGTGTTGGTGCAAAATTTTTCTATTCTGTCATCAGCCGTATGGCGGGGTTTGATATGGCAAATTCATCAGACTTTAAGCTTTTGGACCGAAAGGTTATCAATGTGCTCAATCAAATGCCCGAACGAGGTTTTTTCCGGGCGATCTCTTATTGGGTGGGCTATCGTAAAGCAACTGTGGAATTTGATGTGGGCGAACGTGCGGACGGCGAGTCTAAATGGTCCACCATCGGGCTTATCAAGTATGCGCTTTCCAATATTTCGTCATATTCTACTGCACCGATGCAAACGGTAACGGCTCTTGGCTTTGTGATGCTGATGATTTCCGTTATTTTTGGTGTTTGGGCGCTGATTGACAAAATCATCGGCAGAGCTCTTGAGGGTATGACTACGGTGATCATTATTACCATTTTCATCGGAAGCATCATTATGATAAGCCTTGGTATCATTGGTTATTATATTGCACGTATTTATGAAGAAATCAAGGGAAGACCCAAATATATCATATCCTCAGTCAGCAGAAAAGAGGAAACCTATCAAACGAAGGAAGATTATTTCATAGCGCCCTGACTTGATCAAAGGTTATGGAGGAAGATATGGAACTGAAAGAGAGAATTTTAGCGTGTGCCACAGTTTGCGGAGTTAGCTCCAAAGAGCAATCGGTGGCGCACAAACTGATGGAGGAACTTTCCGCAATGGGAATTTCCTCTTATTTCGATGCAAGCGGGAATCTGCATAGTGAAATTTTGGGAAATCCGCAGGGCAAAACCATACTTCTGGAAGCCCATATGGACCAAATCGGGTTGATGGTGTCAGGCATCGATGAAAACGGATTCCTGAAATTTGTGGGCGTCGGTGGGATTGATGAGAGGATGCTTTGCGGTCTTGAGGTGTTGGTGGACGGAAGATATTCGGGCGTGATTGTGCCTGCCAAGAAGGAAGAAAAAGTCCCCAAAATAGAAGACTTGCGTATGGATGTGGGTCTTTCCTTTGAAGAAGCAAAGGCGCAAATCCCGATTGGTACAACGGTTACCATGCGGGCGTGTCCCAAACTCCTGTTGGGGGATAAAATTTCCGGCCCCGCTATGGATAACAGGGCGGGAATTGCTGCGGTCCTTGATTGCGTAGAGAGAATCAAAGACAAAAAGATTCCGTATGGTATCAAACTTCTGTTTTCCGTAGGAGAGGAATTGGGGTTGCAGGGCGGTTATTCGGGCACCGAACCCAAAATGGCAGATGGAGCAATTGTGATAGATGTGACCCACGGCGCAACGCCGGATGCCAAAGATGAGGTTGGCGTGTTTCCCCTTGGCTGCGGTGCAGTCATCTGCAGGGGCCCCAATTTGCATTATTCGTATACCAAACAACTGATTGCCTTGGCAAAGGAAAAACAAATCCCCTATGAAATCGAGGTGGCGGCCGGACATAGCGGTACCACCGCTTGGGCGATTCAAACAGTAGGAACAGGGATTCCAACTATGCTGGTTTCGATTCCTCTGCGTTATATGCACAGCAATCTGGAAACCCTTGCTCTTAAGGATGTGCAGGCGGTGTCCGATTTGTTGTATGAAGCTTTGATGGGAGGGATTGCCCTTGCTGAATGAACTGGAAAAAAGAAATGGAGTTACCGGTTTGGAAACGCCGGTGGCAGACTTGGTCAAAGAAAATTTGCCAGACTTTTGCCAAGATGCCATGGGTAATCTGATTGTGAAAAAGTGTGGCAAAGATCGCTCCAAAAAATTGCTCCTTGCGGTGCATATGGACGAGCCGGGGGTGATTGTTACCCAAATCACAGAGAAGGGTTATCTCAAATTTGACCTTGTGGGTCGCCTGAAGCCGGAACTGTTGGCGTTTCGGCGGGTGGACATTCACGGAATTTCCGGCGTGATTGCCTTAAAGGCAGTGCACCTGACCAAGAAAGAGGAGCGGGAAACCCCGATCAAATTAGAAAACCTTTATATTGATATTGGTGCAGCCACCAAAGCAGAGGCGGAGGCGCATATTACAGCTGGAGATTATGGAGCCATTGAAAGCGAACCCTTTTCCATGGGAGAGGATTTGCAAAAAGGCAAAGCGTGGGGAAGCCGTGTGGGGTGTATGCTGGCAATGGATTTACTGCAAGAGGAACTGCCGGTGGATATGGAGGTCGTATTTACAACCCAAAGAGAATTGGGCGGCAGGGGCTTGCAAACCGCTGCGTTTCAAAGTGAGGCAGATACTGCAATCATTCTGGATGGCGTACCTGCCGATGAGGATGAAAACACTCCGAAATGCGGCAATGGCGGTGTTTGGGTGATTCCCGTAGGGGAAGCCACACAACTGCCAAAAGCGATGAAAGAACAGGCCAAGCCTTTGCAAGTCTATGTGGCAGAGGAAAAGGGGCAGGAAATGGCGCTGCTAAAGAGCAAAACCATACGCCGTACCATCTGTCTGGGGATTCCGGTGCGTTATAGCAAGACTCCGGTACAGGTGGTATCCAAACAGGATATCGACGCATTAAAACGGCTTTTGAAGATTTGTATTCAAGAATATGCGAAAGAGGGAACCAAATAATGATGAAAACCATAAAAAGCCTGACAGAAGCATTTTTCTCTGACAGGGAAACGTTTGTGGAGCAGTTTGCAGAAAATATTCAAATGGATGAAAGTGGAAATTTTTTCTGGGAAAAAGACGGAACCTTAGATATGGGGATGCTGCTGTTTGTTGCAACACCTGCCGGGATAAGAATCAAGCAAGAAAATGGGGACGTACTACTTTTGGGGGATGCGAAGGGGGAAAAGCTTTTAGACAGCGTTTGTGTTTCCCAAAAGGGAGCGATCGGAATCCTGCGGATGGAAGCAGAAAAACTGCATCTCGAACCCTTTGAAACCATAGAACCAGGCGTGGACTGTTATTTGCAACCGGAAACAAATTGGAAAGGCGATAAACTTTACGGGGCTCAAACTGCAACGGGTGTGTTGCTTTCTTATGCGGTAAATGCCATTCGATATTTGACACAAACAGAGTACAGAGTCAAGGTTGCCTTTGTGAATGAAACCGCTTGCGGAACAGAAAAAAGTCTGGAGCAGATTTATCGACACGAGCCAAAACAACTGCTGGTTTGTGCCGCGGCGTCGGTGGATGGAAACTTTGCAGCAGGCAAGGGGGCAGGAGTCCTGAAAAAGGATGGAGGATGTGTGATTGCACAGTCTGTGATGGAACAAATCTCTGCCCTTGCAGAAGAGGAAGGAATTTCTGTTCAGCCTTTCTTGGGGAGTACCGGACAGACCCTCTCTAAACTTTATCCGGCATTGAAGAGTAACAAGTTTGCAGGAATCTATCTTCCGGTAAAGGAAAAAGGGAGCAGATGCGAGCTGATGGATGCGAAAGACGTAGAAAAAACGCAAAAGTTGCTATTGAAATGTCTGCAATCCTTTGATATAATATTCAAATAGCGTATTTTAGAAATGTACAAAGGAGTTTGGAAGAATGATTTGGCAGAAAGAAATTGAATGTGCGCCCCATAAGCAAATTGAAGAAATTCAGTTGGAGCGCTTAAAACATATGGTAGAAAAGGCGTATCAAAATGTACCTTTCTACCGGAAAAAATTTGATGAGATGGGGTTAAAACCAAGCGACATCCAAACCCTTGAGGATGTGCGCAAGCTCCCCTTTACCACCAAAACGGATATGCGTGATGAATATCCCTTTGGCCTTTTTGCAGAACCGATGAAGAACATCGTCCGCTTGCATGCATCTTCCGGCACCACAGGAAAACCGGTAGTTGCAGGGTATACCAAAGAGGATTTGAATCATTGGTCTACCGCCATCGCAAGAATTGTCACCGCTGCGGGTGTCACCGATGAGGATATTGCCCAGGTGGCGTTCGGCTACGGGCTCTTTACTGGTGGTTTTGGTCTGCACTATGGTCTGGAAAAAGTGGGGACCACCATTGTTCCTATTTCCAGCGGTAACACCCAAAAGCAGTTGATGCTGATGCAGGATTTTGGCACTACCGCATTGATTGCCACGCCGTCTTATGCCATGTACATCTCCGAGGTGATTGAAGAGCAGGGCATTCCCAAAGAAAACTTCAAGCTCAAGTATGGACTTTTTGGGTCTGAGGGTATGAGCGAGGAAATGCGTGCAACCTTGGAAAAACGGTTTAATTCTCTGGTAACCACCAATTATGGCTTGACCGAGGTGGTCGGCCCCGGTGTCAGCGGAGAATGTGAATTCAAGTGCGGACAGCATATCAATGAGGATATGTTCCTGATTGAAATTATTGATCCCAATACCGGTGAGGTTCTTCCTTACGGAGAAAAGGGTGAGGTGGTTATCACTACCCTGACCAAGGAAGCAATGCCGGTTCTTCGGTATCGGACCAGAGATATTTCCTATTTGATTCCGGAACCCTGTATCTGCGGAAGAACCAGTTGGCGGCTTGCCAACATTGAGGGAAGAACCGATGATATGCTGATTATCAAGGGCGTCAATGTATTCCCGTCCCAGATTGAAAGCGTGGTACTTGGCTTCCCGCAGGTCAGCCCCAACTATCAGCTGATTGTAAGAAGAAAGAATATGCTTGACAACTTAGAGGTTGTAGTGGAATTGATTGATGGCAGTCTGCTGGAAAAATTCAGCGAGGTAGAGCGACTGGAAAAAGAAATTACGGCGAAGATTCACAGCGTTTTGGGACTAAAGGTAAAACTGCGTCTTGCCGAGCCCAAATCCATAGAGCGCACCACCGGAAAGGCAAAACGCGTGATTGACTTGCGTGGACAAGAGTAAAATGAGGTGAAATGATGAATAAAAAATTGATGCTGGGCAACGCCGCAGTTGCCCGTGGACTTTACGAAAACGGAGTTACCGTTGCATCGGCATATCCCGGAACCCCCAGTACAGAGATTCTGGAATATACCGCAAAGTATGATGAGGTTTATGCAGAATGGGCACCCAACGAAAAGGTTGCCACCGAAGTGGCAATTGGTGCTTCTGTTGCAGGGGCAAGAGCCTTCTGTGCGATGAAGCATGTGGGATTGAATGTAGCAGCAGACCCCCTGTTCACCGTTGGCTATACCGGTGTCAACGGCGGATTGGTAATTGCAGTTGCCGATGACCCCAGTATGCACAGCTCCCAGAATGAGCAGGATAGCCGTCACTATGCAAAGGCGTCTAAAATCCCGATGTTAGAACCCTCTGACAGTCAGGAATGTAAGGATTTCATCCGTGCCGCTTATGAACTGAGTGAGAAATACGATACCCCGATGCTGTATCGCCTGACCACCCGTGTGGCACATTCCCAGAGTATTGTGGAGCAAGAGGAAAGAACCGAAGTCCCGTTGAAGGATTATGAGAGAAATATCGGCAAATACGTGATGATGCCGGGCAATGCCAAGCGCCGTCACCCAGAGGTAGAACAGAGAATCGCTGATTTGACCGAGTACGCTGAAACCTCTCCCCTGAATCGCGTGGAGTATGGTGACAAAAAAATCGGTATCATTACCAGCGGTATGTGTTACCATTATGTGAAAGAGGCTTTTGGTGATTCGGTTTCGGTTTTGAAATTGGGTATGGTATACCCCCTGCCGGTCAAGCTGATTCAGGAATTTGCCGCTCAGGTAGAAACCTTGTATGTGGTAGAGGAACTGGATCCCTTTATCGAAGAACATTGTAACAGCATTGGCGTTTCGGTGATTGGAAAATCTCTGTTCCCCATCTGCTATGAATTCAGCACCAAACAGATTAAGGAACTGATTACCGGCGAAAAGGAAGATGATTATCAGGTTCCGGAGGAACCGGTTCCGGTAAGACCTCCCGTACTCTGTCCGGGTTGCCCCCATCGTGGTACGTTCTATGTATTGAAAAAGATGGGCGTACATATCTGCGGTGACATTGGTTGTTATACCCTTGGCGCAGTTGCTCCTCTCAATGCCATGGATTCGGTTGTTTGTATGGGCGCAAGCGTGGGTATGTCCTTTGGTATGGCTTTGGCACGGGGCAAGGAATTTGCCAAAAACACCGTTGCGGTGATTGGTGATTCCACCTTTATTCATTCCGGTATCACCGGCTTGATTGAGATTGTATACAACAAGGGTATCAACACCGTTCTGGTTCTGGATAACTCCATTACCGGTATGACCGGTCATCAGGATAATCCCACCACCGGAAAGACCTTAAAGGGCGAACCTACCGTTTCGGTGGATTTGGAAGCGCTGGGTCACGCTGTTGGTATCAAGCGGGTATCTGTGGCAGACCCCTTTGATTTGGTGGAATTTGAAAAGACCATCAAGGAAGAGCTTGCAGCAGAAGAACCGTCCTTGGTAATTGTACAGCGTCCATGTGCCCTCTTAAAGGGTGTCAAATTCCCCGGTCCGGTACAGATTGATCAGGGAAAATGTAAGAACTGTAAGGCGTGTATGAAGCTTGGCTGCAGCGCCATTTCTATCAAAGATGGACACCTTGAGATTGACCAGACCTTGTGTAACGGTTGCGGTCTTTGTCAGCGTGTTTGTAAGTTTGATGCGATTCACTAAGGAAAGGAGAAAATCAAGATGGGTTTGTCGATTATGATTGTTGGAGTTGGCGGACAGGGTACCCTGCTTGCCAGCAGAATTTTGGGAAACCTCGCCTTGGCGCAGGGCAACGATGTCAAGGTGTCTGAGGTACACGGAATGTCCCAGCGTGGCGGTTCGGTAGTGACCTATGTAAAGTATGATGAGAACAAGGTTTCCTCCCCGATTATTGATGAGGGCGGCGCAGATTTGATTCTCGCCTTTGAGGAGCTGGAGGCTTATCGTTATATGCCTTATTTGAAAAAGGGCGGAAGAATGATTTGTAACACCCAGAATATTGATCCCATGCCGGTGATTATCGGTGCCATGGAATATCCTGCGGAGATTCTGAACAAGATGCAGGCAAAGGAACTGGATGTGATTTCTGTCGATGCGGCAAAGCTGGCATTGGAAGCAGGAAACATCCGCACCGTCAATGTGGTTTTGATTGGTGTTCTCTCTCAGGCAATGGATATTAAAGAGGAAGAATGGGAAAAGGTGATTCGTGAAACGGTTCCTGAAAAGGCTGTGGATGTGAACTTAAAGGCCTTTTACTTGGGAAGAAACTATAAAATCTAACAAGGGGGAAAATGAATGTTTATCAAACAGATTTCTGTATTTATGGAAAATCGCCCCGGACGGTTGGCGGAAATTACGCAGGTTCTTTCTGACAACAATATTGATATGCGGGCAATCAACATTACCGATACCACCGATTTTGGTATTCTGCGTATGATTGTGAATAACCCCAAAAAGGCAGTAGAGGTTTTGCGCACCAACCATATGACTGCAAGCGTGACCGATGTTCTGGCGGTTTCTATTGATGATACCGTTGGCGCATTCAGCAAGGTGATTGCAATTCTTAAGGATCACGAAATCAGCATCGAGTATATTTATTCATTTATAGGAGAAAAGTCCTCCAAGGCTGTGATTGTTATCAAAACCAGCGACTGCGAAAATTCGGTTACCGTCCTGAAAGAAGGCGGTATTGCAGTATTGTCCTCGGATGACTTTAATGATTTGGAATATGCAAAATAATTCATTCAGCGAGAGCTTAAAACAATATTTCGGACTTTCAGAGAAAACCGTTTCCTTGATGAAAGAAACCGAACAAGAGTATCAAAATGCCTTTTTACGGGTAGAGGAAATCGCAAAAATCAATCAACTAAAGGTATTAAAGGCGTTTCAAAACCATCGGGTTTCCTACGCCCATTTCGGGGAAACCACAGGCTATGGCTATGACGATTTGGGAAGAGATACCCTTGACCAAATCTGGGCGGAGATTTTTGGGGCAGAGGATGCCCTTGTCCGTCACAATATTGTAAGCGGCACCCAAGCCATTGCAAGCTGTCTTTATGGCATTTTGCGCCCAGGAGACACCATGGCATCGGTGGTGGGCGGACCTTATGATACCATGGAAGAGGTAATTGGTCTCAGAGGAGAGCCGGATAGTGGTTCCTTGATGGATTTTGGGGTTTCCTATACGCAGGTGGATTTGCTCCCGGATGGAAAGGTGGACTTTGCAGGCATCCAAAAAACCATCAAAGAAAACAAAATTAAGCTGGCACTCATTCAGCGTTCCCGTGGTTATGCATGGCGGGATTCTCTTACCGTGGACGAAATCGGAAAGATTATCGATTGTATCAAGGAAGTGGATTCTGAGGTTATCTGTATGGTGGATAACTGCTATGGAGAGTTTGTAGAGGACAAAGAACCCACACAGGTGGGGGCAGACATTATTGTGGGCTCCTTAATCAAAAATGCCGGAGGCAGTCTGGCACTCAGTGGCGGTTATGTAGCAGGAAGAAAAGACCTTGTGGAAAAGATTTCCTATCGGTTGACCGCACCGGGACTTGGCAGACATACCGGAGCCAGCCTTGGCTTTAACCGGAACCTGTATCAGGGACTTTTTATGGCACCCCACGTGGTGGCAGAAAGTATCAAAACCGCCATTTTGTGTGCAGGCGTGTTCAAAAAGCTCGGCTATCCCGTTTGCCCTGAGCCGGAGGCAATGCGCAGCGATATCATTCAGGCGGTAAAGTTTGGCAATCCGAAAAAACTGATTGCCTTTTGTCAGGCAATTCAGGCAGGCTCTCCCATTGACAGTCATGTCAGACCGGAGCCTTGGGAAATGCCGGGCTATGGTGACCCTGTCATTATGGCAGCAGGTGCCTTTGTGCAGGGAGCCTCCATTGAGCTTTCTGCAGATGCACCCATTTGTGACCCTTATATTGCCTATATGCAGGGCGGCGTGATTTATGATTCTGCAAAAATCGGCATCTTAAAAGCGGCAGATGCCATTGGTGAGGTGGAAACAAATGCCTAAAATGTGCGTGTTGGAAGACGATAAGATTTGCAACGACTGTGGGGAGTGCTCTTACTGTGATTTAAATCCCTTTAAGCTGTGCACCAATTGCGGCAAATGCATCGATTCCGGAGAAGAATATCGGGAGCTGAAGATTGATGAGGTCCGACTCCCGGGAAAAAATAAGAAAAGTTATTGACAGATTGATAGAATGGGACTATAATAATAAAAAATGAATATTGCAACAAACCGTTGAGACAGAAAAAAGTCAGATAAGGTCTTTATGAGCGAGCGGATGGTGGTGAGAGTTCCGCAAAGGCTGCTGAGTAATATGGGCTGTCGAGGGCGGCGTCAAATGCGCCGACGCAAGGCTTGCGTGAGTAGCCGGAGATATGTTGGTATCTCGCAGAGGAGCTTTCAAAAGCTTAAAACAAGGTGGCACCGCGGATAGAGATTCGCCCTTGATTTGTAATCGCAAATCAAGGGCGTTTTTTGTTGCAGATAGCAGAAAAAGGAAAAGGAGGAACGGGCGCAAACATTGACAAAATTCAAAAAATAGTATATGATATTCTTTATGAAAAGAGGTAAATTTTTATGAATCAGTATAAAGACTTTGATAATTATTTGAAAGAATTTCCCACCAAGGATGGCTATTTTGGAGAATACGGCGGTGCCTATCTTCCTGATGCGTTGATTCCTGCATTCAAGGAGGCGGATGACGCCTATGAGGCAATTTGCCATTCCGCACAGTTTATCAATGAACTGCGGAGAATCCGTAAGGAATTTCAAGGCAGACCCACGCCGGTCTACCATTGCGAAAGACTTTCCAAGTTGTTTGGCAACTGTCAGATTTACTTAAAGCGTGAGGATTTGAACCATACCGGTGCGCACAAGCTCAACCATTGTATGGGAGAGGGTCTTCTGGCAAAGTATATGGGCAAGAAAAAGTTGATTGCCGAAACCGGTGCCGGTCAGCACGGGGTTGCTTTGGCAACTGCAGCTGCGTACTTTGGTATGGAATGTGACATCTATATGGGCGAGGTGGACATTGCAAAGCAGCATCCCAATGTGATTCGGATGAAGATGCTGGGCGCCAATGTCATTCCTGTAACCAAGGGTCTGAAAACCCTCAAGGAAGCGGTAGATGCGGCATTTGAAGCGTATCTCACCGAGTACAAAGATGCAATTTACTGTATCGGAACCGCAACAGGCCCCCATCCTTTCCCAAAAATGGTGCGGGATTTCCAAGCCATTATTGGAATTGAGGCAAGAGAGCAGTTTTTAGAGATGACCGGAATTATGCCGGATGCGGTCTGTGCGTGCGTGGGCGGTGGCTCCAACTCCTTGGGGATGTTTACGCCGTTTTTGTCTGATCCGGTTGAAATCTATGGTGTCGAACCTTTAGGCAGAGGAGCAAACGTGGGCGACCATGCTGCTACTATGGCATTTGGGTCCCAAGGCACCCTGCATGGTTGCAAGAGCTACATTCTGCAGGACGAAAAAGGGGAGCCTCTACCTGTATATTCTATTGCAAGCGGATTGGATTACCCCGGTGTAGGTCCGGAACACGCATACCTGCGTGATTTGGGCAGAATCCATTATGAGGCGGTGACCGATGAAGAGGCAATGGAAGCATTCTTCCTGCTCAGCCGCTATGAGGGAATCATTCCGGCAATCGAGAGCTCTCACGCAGTTGCCTATGCGCTGAAGTATGCCAAGGAGCATCAGTCCGGTTCGATTCTGGTTTGCCTTTCCGGCAGAGGAGATAAGGATATTGATTATGTCTATGAAAAGTATGGCTGTGGCGAGCAGTTCCAATTAGACTATGAGGTAAAATAACGTTTGATTGTATAAGGAGATGAAGAAATGGGATTGTTTTATTCTCATACCAGACCGGGCAAGGGAATTGACCCCAATGCCCCTCAGCAGAAGAGTGTGCCCCGCTTTTTTTCGATTTTCTTTCGAAAATTCTGGCACTCTGTTCGGGTGAATTTGTTGTATACTGCGGCATTGATTCCCACCTATATTGTTGTGTTCCTGCTTTCCGGATTTGTCACCAGTGCGTTCTTTCTGATTCCGGGGGTTGGTGCGCTTTTACAGCAGTATGAAACGGCCGGGGCATGGTTTGATATTTTGATTCGGCTACTCACTACCAACCTGTTTGTGGTGCTCTGGGGTATGGGTCCTGCAACGGCGGGGATTACCTACATTATGCGTAATTTCGCAAGAGAAGAGCATGCATGGGTCTGGTCCGATTTTAAGGATGCAGTCAAGAACAACTGGAAACAGGCATTGGGCGTTTTCGTGATTGATTGTATTATCTTTACTTTGTGTATGGTGGCATTGATTGTGTATAGCCAGATGGGTGGATTCGCCGGTGCACTTCGCTATGTTATGGTGATGATTCTGCTGGTGTATACCATGATGCATTTTTATATCTATCCCATTATGGTAACCTTTGAATTAAAACTCAAGGATATCTATCGCAATGCCCTGTTGTTTGCTTGCGGAAAGCTGCCGTCCAATTTGCTGATTCTGGCACTCCAGATTTTGATACATGTGGGTACGGTATTCTTTATCATTGCAAGCGGAGGCATGTATACCGTCTTTTTGATTATTCTATTCTTCTTATTGCAGATGATGATTTTGTGGAGCTTCTCGGCACTTTTGACGAATTTCCATGTTTATCCCAAGATGAAGAAGTATATGCTTGATGCAGCAGAGAACAAGACTGAATGAGGTGAGAGAATGGATAAGCAAGCGCGGGAAGCAAAGCAAATGGTAAAAGAGCTTCCGTTTCGGGACAAGGTAGCCCATATATGGACTTACTACCGTGGTATTATTATTACGGTTCTGGTGATTGTGCTTGCAATCGGCGGAACTGCGTATCAGATTGCCACCCGACCAAGCTATGATTTGGAAATCAGCTGTTACACCAAGGTCGGAATGACCGAGGAGGCTATTGCGGCGCTGGAATCCTATTTTGCAGAGTATGTAGAGGATTTGGACGGCGATGGTGAAAAAACTGTCAAAATCTATGACAACGTTGCTGCAAGTATGGGACCGGAACAGGATGGCGTAGTGATTATGCAACAAAAGTTTACCGTTGAAATTGCGGCTGCGCAGTATCCGGTATTTTTGCTGGATGAAAGCTTTGCCGCAGTTGCCGGAAAAGGCGATTTGGATGGTACGATGGAGTCCTTTCGCAGTATAAAAACTGCACCGGAGATCGCGGAAATTCTGAATCTTCCGGAGGGACAGGAGCTCTATTGGTCTACCCGTATCTTATATGAAAATGAGCAGGATAAGCCGGAAAGCCTTGCCAAGCACCAGATGGCTGTGGCGATAGAAAAAGCGCTTTTTGGTGAGAGAGAATAGCTGAGAAAGAGGAAAGAACATGAAAGGCTTATGTGTATTTGACCTTGACGGAACCTTGGTCGATTCTATCGAGGATATTGCAGCGGCAGTGAATGCTTCTTTGGAAGAGATGCAAAAGCCGATTCACCCTGTGGATGCCTATTACAAAATGGTAGGCGACGGGATGGAAATGTTATGCAGACGGGCGCTTTCCGGTGGCACAGAGGAAGAAGTGAAGGAACTGGTTTCCCGCTATAAGGCACGCTATATCAAGAATTGCTGCAATCATACCAAAACCTATCCGGGCATTGAAACACTTCTTTCCGCTTTGGCAGAAGAGGATACGGGGATTGCCATTTTATCCAACAAACCGCAGGAACAGACCCAAGAGGTGGTAGAAACATTACTTAGTGACATTCCCTTTCTGGAGGTCATCGGGCAAAGTGAACGATTTCCCAAAAAGCCGGATCCTGCAGGGCTGAACTATTTGATAGAAAAAGCAGGGGTTTCCAAGGAACAGGTCTGGTACATCGGGGACTCTGATGTGGATATGTACCTTGGCAATTCGGTAAACGTCAATGCCATCGGCGTCGCATGGGGATTCCGCGGAGAAAAAGAGCTTAAGGATGCCGGCGCAAAGGAAGTTTTTCAAACCGCCAATGAACTGCAAACCTTTTTGCTTTCCCATATTTAGATACTAAACACACCTCTGTTTTCATACACTGAAACAGAGGTGATTTTATGTTTGTAATCCGGATTCGGACGGTGCTGCTTTACCTTTTTATTCTGGTAGTGATTTTTTGTACCGTACAATTTTATATTTCTCAGGATGCCGGACTTCCGGTAGATGCACCCATTAAGGTATTGACAGAAGCGGAAAAACGTTGTATAATATTACAAAAGTGTTACAAAGGCGGATAGGAGGGAAGCCTGTGGAAAAGAATATCTTTGATGGACAAGCTCTGGCAATGCTAAAGCAGGAAGTTGCAGCGTTAGAGCATCAAACCATGGATGCCATTCAGGCTTTGGAAATCAATCTGAATGATTTGCAATCCATCGAGTTATCCGAGGAAGATAAGCAGTGGTGTTCGAACCTTGACACCATTGAAATTTTTACCATGCAGGAAATTCCTTCTTTGAAAGAGAGTATCCGCCGCGTTTAAGAAATCAAAAAGGATTGCAACAAAGTTGCAATCCTTTTTTTATCGACTGAAGGTTCTTGTCAGTGTAGAAAGTTTGTTTTCTAAATCTGCAGTAAAGCAGGACATATCCTTTAATCGCCAGCACCAGTTTCCGTCGGGAATTGCCGGCGTGTTCATGCGGGAGGGTTTACCAAGCCCCAACAAATCCTGCATAGTGATGATACTGATATCCGCGGGGGAGGCAAGCAGGGTCTCGATAAAGCTCCAGTGGTGGTTGTGTTGCCCCGCACGGGCATATCGAAGTGCAAATTCCCGTTCTGCATCAGAGGCATCTTCTAACCAACCGCAAAGGGGAATGTTATCGTGGGTTCCAATATAGGAAACGGAATTCTTTGGATAATTATGGGGTAGATACTCGCTGTTTTCATCCGGCACCAAGCCAAATTGCATCACCTTCATACCGGGGAATCCGGTATCCCGCAAGAGATTGCGTACCCCGTCATCCATAAATCCCAAGTCCTCAGCGATGATAGGAAGATTCTCCCCCAATGCCCCTTTGAGCGCGTGGAACAAATCCATGCCGGGTCCCGGAATCCATTCACCCACCACAGCATCTTCTCTGCCGTAGGGAATGGAATAGTAGGCGGAAAACGCACGGAAATGGTCGATTCTGACAATGTCATACATAGAGAGTGCTGCACGCATTCGGGCAATCCACCATTCGTAATTCTGCGCTTTTAATGCAGTCCAGTTGTAGATGGGATTTCCCCACAACTGACCCTTTTCAGAGAAGTAGTCCGGTGGACAGCCTGCAACCTGCAGGGGCAGCCGGTCTTCATCCAGCATTAAAACCTCGTGGTGTGCCCAAGCATCCGCACTATCCTCTGCAACATAGATGGGGATATCTCCAATGATGGAGATGCCTTTTTCGTTGGCATAGGTTTTTAAGGCGTTCCATTGCTCAAAAAAGCGGTACTGGAGATAAACCCAGAAATCGATGTCGTCCTTCAATCGCAAAAAGGCGTCTGCCATTGCATCGGGTTGGCGAAGACGAATGGAAGCATCCCAGTTTTGATAGGACTGCTGTCCGGACTCAAATTTGAGCGCCATATACATTCCGTAGTTTTCAATCCAATAGGCATTTTTGGTGCGGAAAGTTGCAATTTCTTCTGCTAAGATTTCCTTGTCATGTAGCCACGCCTTTTTCAAAAGTGCAAAGCGATGGGCAAAGAGCATGCCGTAGTCTACCTGTTCCAACGATGCCGGATGAGGCAGAGCTGCCAAATCCTCCTTGGTGAGTGCACCTGATTCTGCCAAGAGGTCAAGGTCAATGAGATAAGGGTTTCCTGCAAAGGTAGAGAAGGACTGATAGGGAGAATTTCCGTAAGAGGTCGGACCCAACGGGAGAATCTGCCAGTATGTTTGCTTTGCATTTTGAAGAAAATCTACAAATGCATAAGCTTCCTTTCCCATGGTGCCAATGCCATAAGGGCCGGGCAGGGAAGTGATATGGAGTAAAATGCCGCTACCACGCTGCATAACAATCTGCTCCTTTCTTAAACTGAACTTAAAAGTAAGACCTGTGCCTATGTAGGTACAGGTCTTGGTTTTTCTTAGTCAATGGTAATAACCCAATCCATCTCGTCTTCCAGAGTTCCGTTCTGGATGCCGGTGATGGTATCAAAAATACGCTGGGTAACTTCGCCAATCTGATTGTTGTTGACGTTCATTACCTTGTCGCCCCAACGGAGTTCACCTACAGGAGAAATGATTGCCGCAGTACCGGTACCGAAACATTCTTCAAGAGTACCATTTTCGTATGCTTCATAAACTTCCTGAATAGAAATCTTCCGTTCGGATACCGGGATGCCCCATTTCTTTGCAAGCTCAATGGTGGACATACGAGTGATACCGCCCAAAATACTGCCGTTGAGCATGGGAGTAACCACCTCGCCGTTAATCTTGAAGAAGATGTTCATTGCGCCAACCTCTTCAATGTATTTCCTTTCTACGCCGTCCAGCCAGAGTACCTGAGAATAACCGCGCTCGTGTGCGATTACCTGTGCCTTGATACTGCTTGCATAGTTACCGCCGGTTTTGGTAAAGCCGGTTGCGCCTCTGACAGTACGAACATAAGTATCCTCTACATAAATTTTGACAGGATCCAGACCCTCCGGATAGTACAAACCGCTGGGAGAACAGATGATGATGAACTTGTAAGTAGAAGAGGGACGAACACCCAAAAATTCATCGGTAGCAATGATAAAGGGACGGATATAGAGAGATGCACCCTCCTGCTCCGGAATCCAATCTCTGTCAAGGTCCACCAACTGTTTCAATGCTTCTACACAGAAATCTACATCCAACTCGGGGATTGCAAGACGCTCAGCGGAAAGGTTGAGTCGTTCAAAGTTCTTGCGGGGACGGAACAGGCGTACCTGACCATCTTTGGATTTGTAAGCTTTCAAGCCTTCAAAAATTTCCTGTGCATAGTGAAATACCATTGCAGAGGGGTCCAACTGTAGGGGACCATAGGGAACAATGCGGGGGTCATGCCAGCCCTTTCCCTCAGTGTAGTCCATAACAAACATATGGTCAGAGAAGAATTTGCCGAAAGGCAGATTTTCCATAACGGGTTTTGCTTTTGGCGTTGTTGTTTTTGTGATTGTGATATTCACTTGATTTAACCTTCTTTCCTAAATCAAAATCTCATAACATTGAGTATAGCACACGGCGTATGGAATTTCAATATAAATTTTGCATAAATAGGCGATTTTTTCGACAGAATTTTTCAAAATATAAATGGAAGAAGCGGTGAAAATTACCGTTTCGGCTTGACATTTTTTGAAGGAAAAGATATAATGTTCAAATAGAAAAACTCAAAAAGAATGGAAGATGTAGGATGTTTAAGACGAGGCTTGAGGTTCGTTACTGCGAAACTGACCGGATGGGCGTGGTACACCACTCCAGATATTTTCCTTGGTTTGAAGTTGGAAGAACTGAGTTCTTCAAGCAGACCGGAATGTCCTACGATGCCATTGAAAAAATGGGCGTGTGGCTTCCTTTGGTAGACTGCTATGCAAAGTTTATAGAAGGCGCAAGATACGGAGATAGCGTGGATATTGAAGTGCGATTAGAGGAGCTTGGCGTTGCCAAATGCCAATTTGCTTATCGGGTTTTGCGGGCAGAGGATGGAGCTTTGCTGGCAACCGGTTATACCACCCACGGATTTACTTCTCCGGAGTTGAGACCTTTGAATTTGAAAAAATCCTATCCGGAAATTTATCGACAGTTATCGGAACTGAGAGGTGAAGAAGAATGATTCCAAACATTTTAACCACGGTACGGTTGTTTTTGGTGCCGATTTTTGCTTACCTTTTGCTCAAAGCGCAGAATCTTCCTGCGGCAGCTGTGGTGCTGATTCTTTCCGGTGCGACCGATGTGGTGGATGGTTATATTGCACGGAAATTCCATATGGTTTCCGACTTTGGAAAGGTCTATGACCCCTTTGTGGATAAACTGATGCAGATTACTGCGGTCATTTGTCTTGCCCTTGCAGGAATCATCCCCTTTGGTGTGATTCTGATTGTCATTTTGAAGGAATTGACCATGATTGTGATTGGGGGAATCCTTTATCTCAAAAAAATCGTAGTTCACTCCCATTGGTATGGGAAGGCAACAACGGTGATTTTTTATACCATTATTTTTATCCTGATTATCTGGCAAAATATTTCCCATGCATGGGTTGTGGGGCTGTTGTTGGTTCTGGTAGGAACCATGCTCGCCTCGGCAGTTGCCTATTTGGTGGACATCATCAAGAATTTTGAAGAAAAACGTGTACAATAAAGAAAAAGACTTGCCTAAGCAAGTCTTTTTTTATGCAGTAAATTCGAAAATTTTGATGGCGCCAAGAGAGACACAGGACGCCGCATCTTCATCCGGAATGGTGATGACTTTTAATTCGGTTCTTGCTTTCAGAATATCCACCATTGCGTTTTTGATTTGGCTCCGTCCGCCCAGAACCACGCCGGCTTTTCCGCTCTTTTTCAGCACCGCAATTTCGTTTGCGAGAATGATGCCGAGGAAATAGCTGTAACAAGCCACGGCGGTTTCTTTGAAAATGTTTTTCAGGATGCGAACCTTAAACAACGCCTCGTTGATTCCGTGCTCCATACAATAGTCATAGCCGGCAAGCAGAAATTCGGGATCATGCTTGTCAATACTCAAATCCACCGCCTCGCGCAGAATGGTGTTCTGTGAGAGGGCAGCAATCATTTCGCCTGTCATCATGGTCTTGAAATCGGTGATACGTCCGGAATCGTCAAGGAAAATCATCTTGGAATGAGAACCGGGGAGTACATAGGCAAAACTGCCCGCATCCTCAGCCAAAAGTCCAACCAGCTCGGTTTCTTCCCCGCGCATCATATCAGTATATTCCGGTGTGCCGCCCATAATCTTTACCCCCGGCACAAACCGGATGGGCTTGTTGATTACTTCAGGAATCAGTCGCTCCTGAATCCCTTGATGCAGTTCCTTAATTCCGGCAGGGACTATCAGGTGCGGGACCTCACAAAGACCATATTCGCAGGTAATCATTCCGGATGCCAACACGGCGGTGATATCCTGTTCGGTCAAATGGTTGGAAGAAAGAAGATTCCCAATTTTGGTGTGCAATTCTTGCTTTAAGCAATCATTGCCGTCGATACAATCCTTGGAACCCAAATGAATTTTTTCGGTTGCAATCACATGGTTGTCGATGACAAGACTAACCCGTGTGTTGGTGGTTCCACCATCAATGGTAAGATAGTTACGCATATCAGTTTCCTTTCGTTGCCGCGACATATTTTTCTGCGAGTGTGGTGATTGCGGCAAAATTCCCGTCGTTGATCAGGTCTTTTTTGATGATGTTAGAACCGATGCCAAAACCACAAACGCCGGACTTCATATAATCCCTGATATTGTTTTCATCAATGCCGCCAACTGCCAAAAGCTTCATATTGGAAAGCGGTGCCTTGATGGCTTTGACATATTCGGTGCCCAAAGAGCAGACCGGAAACAGCTTTACAAAATCTGCCCCGTCTTTGGTTGCGGCAACTGCCTCGGTAGGGGTTAATGCCCCGGGAATGGAAACCAGACCTTGGGCGCAGGTTTCTTTGATAACCTCGCTGTCTGCATTGGGGGAGATAATAAAGGTTCCGCCCATTGCCTTGGTAAGACGCACCTGCTCACAGGTGAGAACGGTGCCGGCACCAATCAGCATTTTGTCACCAAAATGCGCAACCAACGCCTGGATACAATCTCCGGTAATGCTGTCCGGAACCTTCGGGTCGTCACTGTAAGTAATCTCCATCAGGCGGATGCCCCCTGCGTATAACGCCTCTGCGGTGGGAATCAGCTTATCCTTTGCAAGCCCTCTAACAATCGCGATGATTTTTTCCTCTTGAATTTTATCAATAATCATTTGCTTATCCATAAAATCACTCCTTAGAAAGCAATTATATAAAAATTTTATGGGAAAGTCAATGCAAAAGGATGTACTGAATTGCTTTTTGTTTCCATAAAACGAGAATTTGCATAAGATATAAAAAAGGCAGGTGATATTGTTGAAAAAAAGAAAGAAGCCGGATGCAATCGCAGAAATAAGAGGAAGTGATAAGTATCCGGAAATAAAAGCGGTTATGGAATTGTTTCAAACCAAGGAAGGGGTTTTGGTATCGGTGAACGCCTTGGGTTTGCCAAAGACCATGGACCCTTGCAAGCAACCGATTTTTGCCTTGCATATTCACAGCGGAAACAGTTGTACGGGAAATGAAACGGATGCGTTTGCGGACGCAATGACGCATTTTAACCCCAATTATTGTGCGCACCCCTACCACGCCGGAGATATGCCTCCGCTATTTGGAGTGGGCGGAAGAGGCTTTTCGATATTCCTAACCGACCGGTTTTCAGTCAAAGAGGTCATAGGCAAAGCGGTAATCATCCACGCCAGGCCGGATGATTTTACCACCCAGCCTGCCGGCAATGCAGGAGAAAAAATTGCCTGTGGAATCATTGAGAAGAGTTAGGAGATAGTAAAAATATTTGTTTTTCTGCATTGATTTTTTGCAGGTTTTATGTTAGAATCATTTTATCAATTTCATATAGTCACACAGAGTGTCGATGATGCTGTAAAAGCTTATCTGCAAGGCATCATTGGTGAAAAGGGAATGGGGTGAGAATCCCCTGCGGTTAAACTGTCGGTGTGTGCATCAAAGTGTTGTATCCGTCAGCGAAAGTTGGTCATTGGGAAACCGAGAAGGCAGGATACAAACATGCAGACTGTTTTGGTCTATATGGTGCAAGTCACAAGGCCTGCTCTGATGTTATTCCGGTATAGGGATAGCTTTTTTGTTTGCGTCAAGGCAAACAAATTGTGATTCATCACAGAAAAAACAGCTGTGGTAATTTTTCAAAGAAAAATTACTGCAGTTTTTTTATTAAAGAGGAAGAATGATGAAAATGCGTGAATTTCAGACCTATCACCCGATTGTGAACGCTACATACTTTGTACTTGTTATTGGATGCAGTTGCCTTTTTATGCATCCGCTATGTCTTGGAATATCCCTTATCTCAGGGTTTACCTATTCGGTGATGCTGAAGGGGAAAAAAGCAATCAAAACCAACCTGCTCTATATGCTTCCCATGCTGATTGCCATGGCACTGATCAACCCTGCATTCAATCACCAAGGGATTACCATCATCCATTATCTCCCGAGCGGCAATCCGCTTACCTTGGAATCCATTGCTTACGGACTTGCTGCGGCGACAATGATTGCAAGCGTGGTTTGTCATTTTTCTTGCTACAATGAGGTTATGACCAGCGATAAATTTATTTACTTGTTCGGGAAAATCATTCCGGCAATGTCGCTGATTCTTTCCCTGACTCTTCGGTTTGTGCCAAAGTTCATCGCACAGCTAAAAGTTGTAACCAATGCGCAACGGTGTATGGGGTGTGATGTGAGCTGCGGAAGTATCCGAAAACGCGCCAAGCACGGACTGAATATTTTGTCTATTATGACCACTTGGTCTTTGGAGAATGCCATCGAAACTGCAGACAGTATGAAAGCGCGTGGGTATGGGATCCCCGGCAGGACGGCGTTTTCGATTTTTACCTTGGACAAGAGGGATAAATATGCGCTTAGCTGGATGTTCCTATTGGGAATCTATACCCTTGTAGGAAAGTTTATGGGCGAAATAGATTTTCGGTATTTTCCTTCTATGAGAGCGGCAGAGCTTTCCGTCTTTGGGACAAGCATCTTTGTGTCGTATTTATTACTTTGTATATGCCCGATTATCATTGAAATTTGGGAGGTGAGAAAATGGAAATTATTAGAGTCGAAGATGTAAGCTTTGCCTATCCGGATAGAACGGAACAGGCTCTCAATGATATCAATATTACCGTTTCTCAAGGTGAATTTGTTCTTATTTGCGGGAAATCCGGATGCGGCAAAACTACGCTTTTAAGGCTCTTAAAACCATCTCTGTCTCCCTTTGGAGAAAGAAGCGGAACTATCTATTATAACGAGAAACCGCTTGCCAATTATGATGCCAAAGAACAGGTATCAGGCATTGGCTTTGTAATGCAGAACCCCGACAACCAGATTGTAACCGACAAGGTGTGGCACGAACTTGCATTTGGGCTTGAAAGCCTTGGCTATCCAACCCCAGAAATCAGAACCAGAATCTCCGAAATGGCATCTTTTTTTGGGATACAGAATTGGTTTCATAAAAAGGTGACTGAGCTTTCCGGTGGACAAAAGCAGTTATTAAATCTTGCCTCCGTAATGGTAATGCAACCCTCAGTATTGATTCTTGACGAGCCCACGAGCCAGCTGGACCCCATTGCCGCAGGTGAGTTTTTGCAAACGCTTGAAAAAATCAACCGTGAGCTTGGCACGACAGTCATTCTCAGCGAGCATCGGTTGGAAGAGGTTTTCCCGCTGGCTGACCGCGTGATCGTTATGGATGAGGGAAAAATTATCGCAGATGGAATCCCCGATGAGGTTGGGAAAATCCTGAAAAAGGCCAAGCACGATATGTATCAGGCACTTCCAACACCCATGCGCGTTCACGGTCAGGTGCCCAATTCTTTGCCTTGCCCGTTAACTGTACGAGAAGGAAGAGTATGGCTGGAAGAATATGCAAAGGAACATATCGTCAACCCCAATGCTATTCCAAACGATGATGGGCAAGAGAATGGAGATATGATCATCGAAATCAAAGATACTTGGTTTCGGTACGAAAAGGATTTGCCCGATGTGGTCAAGGGACTGCGGCTCAGCGTTTACAAAGGCGAATTGTTCTGCCTAATCGGCGGCAATGGCACCGGAAAGACATCCGTCCTTTCCCTCGTATCGGGACTTTATACCCCATATAGAGGCGAGGTGCGGATCAAGGGGGAACGTATTTTTGCAATCAAGGAATTGTACCATGGATTGCTTGGTGTTCTTCCGCAAAATCCGCAGAGTGTGTTTGTGAAAAAGACGGTTTTTCTTGATTTGATGGAAATTCTGTCCGAACGTAGCATGACCAAAGAGGAAAAGGAACAAAGGATAGAAACGATTTCTTCCCTTTGTCGGATAGGGCATCTTTTAGAGCGACATCCTTACGATTTGTCAGGTGGTGAACTGCAAAGAGCGGCCCTTGCAAAGATACTGCTTACAGAACCCGAGATTCTGCTCTTGGATGAACCAACCAAAGGGATGGACGCACAGTTCAAAGCAGAATTTGCGGATATTCTTATGGACTTAAAAGCAGGTGGCGTAACCATTCTTATGGTGTCACACGACACTGAGTTTTGTGCAGAATATGCTGACCGATGCGCCCTTGTTTTTGACGGAAGCATCACCTCGGTTGATACACCAAGAGCGTTTTTTAAGGGAAAGAATTTTTACACCACATCTGCCAACCGTATGGCAAGAACCTGCCTCCCCGATGCCGTCTTGGCGAAGGATATCATTCTCGCTTGTGGCGGCAATGTAGAAAAGAAAGAAAGACCGGTTCGCAACATCAAAGTTCCTAAGGTGGAAGAGAAACCTCCATTTCCCAAGGAAAAGACAAAAAAAATGACCCCTGCAAGAATTGTTACAGGGGCTATATTTGCGTTGCTTTTTGTGTTGCTTTCTGTATACTTTGTCACAGATATCAATATTCTTGGCATTGCAAGTATGGGTTTGGTGGGAAGCGAAATATTGCATATAATCAGTCTTGCTGCCGCTTTGCTTTGTTTTCTTCCACAGAAAAAGGTCGGGATAGAGGTCATACAAACTCCCAAATCGGACCGGACCTTGACCGCAAGAACGCTCTGGGCAACGTTGTTGATTCTGCTTTTTGTTCCGCTAACCATTTACATTGGCATTTTCTTTTTGGGTGACAGAAAGTACTATTTGATCAGTCTTCTCATCATTCTTGAAATCATAATACCATTTTGTATGGTATTTGAGGCGAGAAAACCAAGAGCAAGAGAACTGATTGTGATAAGCGTATTGTCTGCCCTTGCCGTTGCCGGACGGGCGGCGTTCCAGATATTGCCGCATTTTAACCCTGTTGTTGCCCTTGTGATTATTGCCGGGGTGTGCTTTGGCGGAGAAACAGGATTTTTGGTGGGTGCGGTTGTCGGATTTGTTTCGAACTTTTTCCTCGGACAAGGCCCGTGGACCCCTTGGCAGATGTTCGCCTTGGGCATCGTAGGTTTTATTGCAGGGATTCTTTTCCGGAAAGGGTTTCTCAGAAAAACCAAGGCATCCCTTTGTCTGTTCGGCTTTTTCGCAACCTTACTTATTTACGGTGGGATTATGAATCCTGCATCGGTGATTATGTGGCAGGATAAGATTACCTGGGAAATGATTGGCTTGGCATATGTGATGGGATTACCCTTTGACTCCATTCATGCCCTGTCTACTGCCTTTTTCCTCTGGTTTTTATCTGAACCAATGATAGACAAGCTTGAGAGAACCAAGGAAAAGTATGGGCTGACTGCCGAAAATTAGGAATGCTTTTTGTATTTTCCCGGAGAAACGCCCACCGTGCGCTTAAAGGAACGGATAAAACTTGCGTAATCTTGAAATCCGCATTTTTCTGCTGTGGCGGAAACGCTTTCGCCGGATTCTAAAAGCTTTTTTGCCTCGGTGATTCTTTTAGACTGAATATATTTTTTTACCGTGGTTCCTATATGAGTCTTAAATAAGCTACAAAGGGTGGTCACCGATATAAAGCAATTTTTTGCAATGGAGTCCAGCGTTATGTCCTGATGAAAGTTCGCATTGATGTATTTGATTGCCGTGACCAGTGCTTTGTTTTCATAATTGGAATCGTAAGTGTGATGCTTGTTTTTTTCAAAAAAGAGGTTGCTGACGATGGTTAAAATTTCAATGGCACAAATGTTTTTGAGAATATCATCCCCGAAGGAGATATGTTGGTTCAATCTATCAAAAACGTTGTTTAGTGCTTCCTTTTCCTCGCCGGAAAGAGAAATTTTATGGGAAATATGATCACCACGATAGCCAAAGCATTTGGAAAGGTCTGTTTTGGAAGTGGAAGCATCGTATAAAAAGGACGGATGAATTTGCATCACGTATCTTCGGAAGGCGGCGTCGGGGGAAGATGTGATTTTGTGTGCTTCAAATTGATTGATAACAAAAACATCCCCGTCTTCAACCTCATAAATCTTTTCGTCGATAAAGAATGTCTTTCCGCCGGACAAGCAAAACAGAATTTCGCAGCACTCGTGAATATGAATATCCTGGTTTGCATCATGCTTTTCTGAATAAAAAAAGCCATAGGATTTTGTGGTATTTGCTCTCTCGATTGCCTCTGTGCATTTGGAGAATAAAACGTCCATAAAACTCACCTCAATATCATTATACACATTTTCGAAAGAATTGCAATATTTTTAGGAAATAATGCAAATACATTGCGATTTTGTTGATGTATTATAGTGGTGAAAGAAGTAAATATATTGGGGAGGTGAAGGTTATTTTACAACTCAAAGTATTAGACAAACAAGGAAAAGTCCTGTTTTCCCAAAAAGAAGCCACGGAGATAGATGGTATCTATCCGGCGGAATTTCAGGAGGGGGATTGTATACGGATTGATGTGACTGAAAGCGAATATCTGGCAATTTGTCTGGATGAAACGCTGAAAGAAAGCATCGTATACGTTCCCGCAGGAAAGCTTGTGTATCCCATCCATAAGGAATATAACGGCTTTTGTTTTGACAACGATGCATTTCTTGGAGGAGAACACAAACTTAAGGTGCGGATTCCAACGGATGAAGAAATCTATGGGTACCGGAATATTGTGCTCAATGCGCACGATTTGCCGGAGGCAAAAGGCAGTTACCCTCATGTTTCTGCCAATTATGTCACCCGTCAGGATCCAAACTTTTTTGAGCGGAATGCCATTAACGGCACGATCCATCCGGAAGGACATTGGGGATACCCTTATAGTAACTGGGCAGGCGGTGCCAGAGATGATTTGGAATTTACCATTGATTTTGGCACAGAGGTTATGGTAGAAAAACTGGTATTCTATCTTCGGGCAGATTTTCCCCACGATTCCTATTGGAATGGTATCGACCTTGTTTTGGGTGACGGTGAAACCGTGACGGGAGCGTTCCGTCCCACAGGTGAGGGACAGGAAGTGATTTTGCCGGAGGCGAAAAAGACCCGTACCATTCAGTTGACCAGATTCACACAGCCTGTGGACCCCTTGTCATGGGCAGGACTTGCACAAATTGAAGTATATGGAAATTATATAAAGGAGGATTTCAGTAAAATGGAAATCAGATGCGCATCAAATCCAAAGGATGTCAAACACTACACCACAGACAGATTGAGAGAGGAATTCCACATCAGTAAGCTGTTTACCAAGGACAATATTAAGATGGTATACAGCCATATTGACAGAATTATCACCGCAGGTCTTATGCCTGTATATCAGGAATTAAGACTGGAAGGCGGAAAAGAGCTTGCCAGTGATTACTTCCTGGAAAGAAGAGAAATGGGATGTATCAACATTGGTGGCAAAGGTATCGTTACTGTTGACGGTGTAGAATACGAAATGAACCCCAGAGATGGTATCTATATCGGTATGGGCAATAAGGAAATCAGCTTTAAGAGCGTAAATGCAGAAGAACCTGCAAAATTCTATGTATCCTCTTGTCCTGCACACGCTACTTATCCGATTGTAAAGATTGATATCACCAAAGCAAAGAAGGTTCCTTGCGGAAGTGTAGAGGATTGTAACAAGCGTGTGATCAATCAGTATATTCACCCTGAAGTAATCAAGAGCTGTCAGCTTGCGATGGGCCTTACCGAACTGGAGCCGGGCTCTAACTGGAACACCATGCCTTCTCATACCCATGACAGAAGAATGGAAGTGTATCTCTATCTGGATATGGGCGAGGATGATGCAGTATTCCATATGATGGGTGAACCCAACGAAACCAGACATATCATTATGCACAATGAGGAAGCGGTAATCAGCCCCAGCTGGTCGATCCATTCCGGCGTTGGCACCAAGGCATATTCCTTCATCTGGGCAATGTGTGGCGAAAATCAGGAATTTACCGATATGGACCACATTGAAACCAGAGATTTAAGATAGGAGGTGGCGACCATGGATCAATACATTCCTGTTGTAGTAATTAAAGAACTCAATGAAGTAGATAAAATTTTGCCCGCACTCAAGGCAAATGGCATCAACTGTGCAGAAATTACCTTCCGGACTGCTTGTGCAAAAGAGGCGATTCAATTAGCTTGTGAGAAGTATCCGGAAATGAACATCGGCGCAGGTACGGTTATTAATGCAAAACAGTGTAAAGAGGCAATCAAGGCAGGGGCAAAGTTCATTGTTTCCCCTGGTCTTTCGGTAGGCGCAGCAAAGGTATGCAAGAAAAATAACATTCCGTATTACCCCGGCTGTGTAACTCCTACCGAAATTATGCAGGCGTTGGAGCTGGGCATTACTACCGTGAAGTTCTTCCCTGCCAATGTGTATGGCGGACTTTCTGCATTGAAGGCGCTGGCTGCACCTTTCCCGCAGATTAAGTTTATCCCCACCGGCGGTGTGGACAGAGGAAATATCGATGAATTCCTTGCCTTTGATAAGGTAGCAGCCATCGGCGGCAGCTTCTTTGTCAAGGAAGCATTAGAGAAAATGGAGGGTTAATCCTATGGCAAGAGTTGTTACTTTCGGAGAAATTATGTTAAGACTTGCACCCAACGGTTATTACAGATTCTTTCAGAATGACCAGATGCAAGCAACCTTTGGTGGTGGCGAGGCAAACGTTGCAGTTTCCCTTGCAAACTATGGTTTTGACAGCGTTTATGTAACCAAGCTCCCCAAGCACGCAATCGGACAGGCAGCTGTTGACAGCCTGAGATATTTTGGTGTGGATACCTCCAAGATTGTCCGTGGCGGCGAGAGAGTAGGTATCTACTTCTTGGAAAAAGGCGCATCTCAAAGAGGTTCTGTTTGTATTTATGACAGAGCATATTCTGCAATTCAGCAGGCATCCAAAGAGGATTTTGATTGGGATAGCATTTTTGAGGGGGCAGATTGGTTCCACTTTACCGGTATCACCCCTGCTTTGGGCGAGAATGTGGTAGAAATCTGTAAAGAGGCTTGTATTGCGGCAAAGGCAAAGGGTGTCAAGATTTCCTGCGACCTGAACTACAGAGGAAAGCTCTGGACAAGAGAAGAGGCAAGAAAAGCTATGACTGAGCTTTGTCAGTATGTGGATGTTTGTATCTCCAATGAAGAAGATGCCAAGGATGTATTCGGCATTGAGGCAGAAGGTTCCGATATCTATGGCGGAAAGCTGAATCACGAGGGCTACAAGAGTGTTGCAAAACAGCTTGCAGATAAATTCGGCTTTGAAAAGGTTGCAATCACCCTCAGAACCTCCATTTCTGCCAATGATAATGACTGGGCAGGTATGCTTTACGATGGTGAGGATTATTACTTCTCAAAGACCTATCATTTGCACATTGTTGACCGCGTCGGCGGCGGGGACTCCTTTGGCGGTGGATTGATTTATTCCATCCTTTCCGGAAAGAGCTCTGAAGAAATCATCGAGTTTGCAGTTGCAGCGTCTGCCCTCAAGCATACGGTGGAGGGCGACTATAACAGAGTCAGCGTCCAAGAAGTAGAAAAGCTTGCCGGTGGCGATGGCTCCGGCAGAGTACAGAGATAAGGAGGATACGATATGTTTAATCTAAACGGAAAAGTTGCACTGGTAACAGGTGCATCCTACGGTATCGGCTTTGCAATCGCAAAGGGCTTGGCAAAAGCCGGTGCAACCATTGTATTTAATGATATCAAGCAGGAGCTTGTGGATCAGGGTATCGAAAGCTACAAAGCTGAGGGTATTGATGCCAAAGGTTACGTTTGCAATGTCACCGATGAAGATGCGGTCAATGCTATGGTAAAAGATATTGAAGCAACGGTTGGCGTGATTGATATTCTTGTAAACAATGCGGGTATCATCAAGAGAATTCCCATGCACGAGATGAGTGCAGAGGAATTCAGACAGGTCATTGACGTGGACTTGAACGCTCCCTTTATTTGCTCCAAGGCGGTAATCCCCTCGATGATCAAAAAAGGCGGCGGAAAGATTATCAACATCTGTTCTATGATGTCTGAGCTTGGCAGAGAAACGGTTTCTGCTTATGCGGCAGCAAAGGGCGGACTCAAGATGCTCACAAGAAATATTTGCTCTGAGTATGGCGAGTATAATATTCAATGTAATGGTATCGGTCCCGGTTATATCGCGACCCCCCAGACCGCACCGCTGAGAGAACCGCAGGCGGATGGCTCCAAGCACCCCTTTGACAGCTTTATCTGTGCAAAGACTCCGGCAGGAAGATGGCTTGACCCCGAGGAATTGGTGGGTCCTGCAGTATTCTTGGCATCCAGTGCATCCGATGCAGTCAACGGGCACATTCTCTATGTTGACGGCGGTATTTTAGCCTATATCGGCAAGCAACCCAAGTAAATAAAATATGCAAACAAAAAACGCAGTGGTTTCCACTGCGTTTTTTTGTTCTTAAGTTTCTTTTTCTGCATTGTTTTTTATTTGCTCAATAAATTTTTTTGGCGTTATTCCATATTGCTTCTTAAACAGAGAAATAAAGTAAGAGGTGTCTTCAAAACCAATGGCATCACATGCCTGCCCGACAGAAACTCCGCGTTTAAGAAGACGATGGGCTTCGCAAATACGAATATGGTTCAAAAAAGCGATATAGGTCATACCGGTTGCATTTTTGAATTTTCTGCAGAAATAGGATTTGTTATATCCCAGTAGTTGCGCAATCGCATCAATGGAAATTTTTTGATGCATATTCTGTCTGGTCCAAGAAAGAATGGTACGCAGTTCGTCGTTGTGGGAAGCGTTTACTTCCGGACTATCTGTCCCTTTTTCCATTTCATTTTTTGCAATACGAAAGAACTTCAGAAAGGCAATAAAGCAATCGGTCAGAGAATTGAGCGAAAGAAAATCCTGGGATAGCTCCTTCAAGGCGTCATTCATAGGAATGACGGCGGGGAGATTTTGTGCGTGAATACCATGATGCGCTAAAAAAGCATCAATATCGAAAATAGGCTTTAATCTATTTGTGTCAAGATTAAAAGCAATAACGGTACCGTCACCGTTTTCATAGGTAAAGGAGTGAATCACATTTGGCATAACTAATATGGCGCAGTCTTCTTTGAACACATAATGCTTTCCTCCAATATATGCATCAACAACAGTGTTAAAAAAGAAATTAATCTCAACAGAATTGTCATAGTGCATACCCACCGAAGTATCTACACCAGTTTTGTTCCATTGGTAAACATGCCAATATCTGTTTTTTTCATAAGTCCGCATTTCCTTATAAGGGGGAATATTTGCCATGCCTTATCACTCCTCTCTGTATGTACTATAGCATAAGAGGAATTTTGATTACAAGCAAATCTTTAAAAAAAGTCAATATTGACCCATTATTGGTCAATATCTTTATGGAAATATGCATATGGCACTATTATACTAAATTTATAAGATAGGATTAAAATAAGGAGGAAGTTTGTGGAAATTGAATCAAAAACCTGTCAATCGTAACAAAAACAGACAGGAATGGCTACTTTTTTGTTACATTTGCCAAATGAGAAAAAGTCAATATTTTCGCACTTCTGACATCAAAATAAGCGTAGGAGGAGAAATCTATGAGAAAAAACAGAAAATGGTGTGCAGCAGCCCTTGCAACGATGCTTTGCCTGGGGACCGTCGGTATTGCGGCAGAACCGACCATTGACATCAAAAGTATTTCGGTAGAGGAAGGATTGGTTTTGGTTGAAACGGAAAACCGTGCGGCAACCGATACCACCTTTACCCTGACGGTATCAAAGGATTCCGGTATCAGCGGTGCAGATAAATACTACGCTGTCTATATGGAGGATGTAAAAGCAGGAGAAGTCCGGACGTTCCAGTTTAAGATTCCGGATGAGAAAAAGGGCGTTTCAAGCTCCGGTAGCTATACTGTGAAGCTGGAAAACTATGAAGAGGAACGAGTGTCGGAGCAGTTCAACTATGCAACTGTTGATGATGTGAATGCGTTTCTTGCTCTTTTAAAGACGGAGGCTGCAAAGGTTACCAATGGAACCGAGCCATATATCCTCCTGTTGCCTGTTGTTAACAATCATCCGCTAAAGTCGGAAATTTTCTTCAGTATTGGATTTGATGATAGTACTTTTGTAGCGAAAGGTACCACGGTACAACAGCAGACCATGAATTTCCTCTATGCGATGGGCATTGATACGATGACCGTAGAAACCTTCCCTGAGGCATTGACCCATGCGTTTGCGGTTGCAGTATACAATTCCGGCAGTAAGGAAGAGGGGGTTCGCATTTTTGAACTCGACTATGACGGAAAAACCATAGAGACCGGTTTGATTTCTGAAACTGTTACAGCGATGCGGGGAAATTACACTTCGGCAGATACCTTTGAACAGGATGCAACGGTAGCATATGGACTTGCTACCATAAAGAATGCAACTGCCGGCGTGATGGGCAATACCCTTGCGACATATAAAAGAGAAACCGGATTATGCAGTGAAATTATTGGAAAGCTTGCAGCGTTGAATCCGGTACCCCAACGTCAGGCTTATGAGTATGTTGTTCTGGGTGCAAGAAATGGTCTGACCTCCAATCAGCAGTTGCAAACCCTGTTGGAAGAAGCTTATACGGCGGCAACCACACCCGGTGGCGGTGGTGGCGGAGGCGGCCTCGGCGGTGGCGGAGGTGCTATGGGAGGAAAGGACAATAGTACTCCTGTAGAGTCCGGATCCGCGTTTGTGGGTGCAGGCACCGGAAGCGGAGCAACTGAGGACAAGGTGGAAACCTTCAATGACCTTTCCAAAAACCACTGGGCATATGAGAGTGTGAGATGGTTAAAGAACCGTGGCATTGTCAATGGAACCGATACCGGCAACTTTGAGCCGGACAGACAGGTAACCCGTGAAGAGTTTGCAAAAATGATTGTTCTGGCGTGTGGACTTACCGTTGACAATCGGTCTGCTGACTTTGCGGATATGCAAATCGACGCGTGGTACGCACCCTATATCGGCGCCGCGGTAGATGCCGGTATCGTAGGTGGGACCGGCGATGGAAACTTTGGTATTGGCAGAAATATTACCCGTCAGGATATGGCGGTAATGGCAAAACGGGCGCTGGATGCAAGGATGGTTCAGCTTGTAAAGGAAAAAGACTATACTGCGTTTGCAGATGCAGATGTTTTTGCAGATTATGCAAAAGATGCCGTTCAAGCACTTTATGAGGCAGGAATCATCAACGGAAAAGGAGATAATCTTTTTGACCCAGCCGGAACTGCCACCAGAGCAGAAGCTGCAAAGATTATTTATGAGGCATTTAAGGAGGTAGCAATTTAATGAAACGAATCCTAAGCTTAACATTGGCCCTTGTGCTTATGCTGTCCCTCTGTTGTATTTCTTATGCAAACAGCGAGTGGTCAGAGGAAACAGAAAAGAACTATGAGGTATTAAGAGCATTAAGAATTGTAAATCTCCGTGATAAAGGTGTTTACACCGGCGCACAGGGGGAAGCGGATGTATTCAGAAACCTGAGCAAAACCGCATTCATCAATTATATTTGCAATATTTCTCAGGATTACGGCTTTACCGATGAATATAACGAGGATGCAATCAGAATTGCTGAGGGTGCCGGAATCATACATAAAAACCAGACGGATTTGAACAAACCGCTCTACTATGATGAGGCGGTGACCATGCTGGTTCGTCTCATGGGCTATGGTTACCACGCGGAAGAATCCGGCGGCTATCCCAGCGGCTATATTGCCATTGCAAACCGCCTTGGTTTGACCGATGGACTTTCGGCAAAAAGCGGTGAAAGATTGCAGGAGTTTGATGCAATTACTCTCCTTTACAACGCTATCAATGCCGCATATGTAGAGATTATCAGCTACAGTGATATCGGTATTACCTACGGCAATGCATCAGAGAACACTTTCCTGTATGAATTCCGTAAAATTTATCGGGTAGACGGAATCCTGGAAGGTACAGGAACCTCTGCTGTAACTACTGCACACACGGTATCTGACGGTTCTGTGATGATTGACGGATATCGGTATCTGGCACAGGAAGACTATTATGACTGCTTGGGTATGAAAGTAGAAGCCTATGTTCATGACGACCAGAACGGGAAACCTGTTGTTTTGTGTGCAATCCCCAACAGAAATGAAGAACTGGTGATTCCGGCAAAGGATATTACTTATCTTTCTAATGATATTACCCAAATGAGATACCTGGATGCCGATGACAAAGAAAAGAACATCGCCATTTCTCCGGTTGTGGATGTTCTCTACAACGGTCAGCCGGTGGATACCTATACCAAAGACGATTTTATCAAGGCGGACGGGTATATCCGCTTGATTAACAATGACAGCGACCGCGAGTTTGAGGTTGCATTTATCAGCAACTACCGTACCGTTGTTGTAGATGGCGTATCTGCCTTAAATGAAACCGTCAAGGATTTCTATACCGGTGATACCATTAGCTTCAAACAGGAAATCGATGAGATCGTGAAAATCTTCGGCGAGGACGGCGAGATTGCAGTCACCGATTTAGCGCCGGGCGATGTGCTTCGTGTGTTGAGTGCAAAAGCGGGCGGCAAGAAAATGGTTACGGCGTATCTTTCAAGAACCAAGGTGACCGGAACGGTAACCGCGCAGCGCCAAAAAGAAGAAACGATTGTAACCGTGGACAATACCGAATATGCGCTTTCTAAGATTTATGAGGAAGAGCTGAAGAAAACTTCTCCCAAGGTGAAACGGATTCAACTTGGCAACACCTATACATTTTCCTTGGACAGCCATGGCAAGATTGCCTATGTAAAAGAAGTAGACGGAAGTATGCAATATGGCTTGGTTCTGGCAACTGCTTATGACGGAACTTTCTCGGATAACTGCAGTATCAAGCTGTTTACCACCGAGGGCATCTGGAAGGAGCTTCCCATTGCTGAAAAAATTCAGTTTGACGGACAACGGGGCGTTGTGATGAACCGTGCTCAGCTTGCGATGATTCCCACCGCGCATAGCGGAGCGGTCAGCGTGATTGGATATGTAACCGATGAAAAGGGAACCGTGATTGCCATTGATTTGCCGGATGCGTATACAGAAGACAATGGGAAAAACGGAACCTTTAATACAGAGAGTCGGGA
Organism: Clostridia bacterium; assembly: GCA_017397725.1. Taxonomy (GTDB): domain Bacteria; phylum Bacillota; class Clostridia; order Monoglobales; family Monoglobaceae; genus Ructibacterium. The sequence continues at coordinate 26,590 of JAFQIA010000028.1, read as the reverse complement.
CAAGATTCCATACCGAAGCGGCAATAGCTCCTTTGACTCCGAACTCTTCCTTGCGGATAATGTGCAGGTTTGGGCAGTGAACGGAAGTGCCATCACAGAAGAAGATTCCTATGCTGTAACCACAAAAAATATGTTCAACGGGGATTCTACCTATAGCATTTCGGCGTACAATCTGGATGAGTTTGGCTTGATTGATTTGCTGGTGGTGAAGAGTGATGCGGATACTACCAAGGAAAGCATTGACATTGCAGACCTTGTTGTAGTCGAAGGAATGCAAGAGGCATTGGATTCGGAAGGCAATCGGGTGAAGATGCTTACCGGTGTGATGGGTGGCTATGATGCCATTTCCTTCTATTGCAAGGATGATATGAGCATCATCAATGATGCTGATAACAGTGTAATCAGCCAGTTAAACGCCGGAGATGTTGTTTCCCTTTATGCGGATTCTATGGGATATGTAAGCGGCGTCAGACGCTATACCTCGCTTGGAGAAATCAACACCCCCAAAGATCCGGACAGGATGCACGGCGTTGCAAAAATCGTTCAGGGCACCGTCCACGATATCAGCGTTTCTAAAAATATGATCAAAATTGATTGTGGAACCCAAAAGAGAACCATCCGCACCAGTGCATCCACCAATGTGATTCTCTATAACTTGGAGCGGAACAAGATTTCCAGAGGAACCTTAAGCGATATTGAAGAGAGCAACATTGTGATGACTAAGGTAAAATGGAACAAAGCAACCACCCTTGTTGTATTTCAGTAAATAATAAAAATTTATATATAAGGAGAGAAAAGTATGAAAAAAAGAGTATGTTCATTCTTATTGGTAATGGCAATGCTGGTTAGCCTGTTCCCTGTCCTGCTGGTTTCTGCAGCAGCAACCCCAACCTATGAGGATTTGGCGGGATGGTATGTTCAGGAACTTAAGGATGGAGGAACAGCCGGTACAGTTACGGATAAGATCGTTAAAATTGTTGAAGGGGATGGACTCGGTTATAGCAGTAACCGTGCGATGTATATCAAATGGACATCCTCTGAGAATGGTTCTGACTGGTTGAATATTGAAAATCTCGGTATTCAGAGTCATACCGCATCTGACCGCTACACCGTTTCCTTCCGTATCAAAAAAGTAGATACCACCGGTACCTATCCGGACATTATGTTTGGCTGGACCAGTGGCACCAACCGATTGAAATCGGGGTACGACGGATATGTCATCGGCGAAGCCGATGCCAATGGTTGGCAGCTTGTCACCGCATCTACCACTGCAGATGCAAAGAGATTTTTCCAGTTGAATGTAGAAAAACCCTCCTTTGAGGCTTATATTGATGACTTTGTTGTAACCAAGACTGGGGAAAGCACCAATCTTTTGGTAAATGGCAATTTTGAAACCAAAGAAGAGGCTTTGGATACTACAAGTCTGTATTTCCATGAAGAAAAAGACTTCTATAAGAACTCGGCAACTGCTTTGGCGGAAAAGAGTGTTCGAGTGTCTACCATAGAGGCATATCAGAGCGAGAAATCCTTGCATATTAATATGAATGCAGTGAATGGCACTCCGTATGTGAATGTTGCTCCTTTGGATGCAAATGGAAAGCAGCTTTCTCTCACCGCTAACAAGGATTATAAGTTTTCGTTTTATGCAAAAGTAGTTTCCGGTGCAGCAAGAATAGGTATGCAAATCAATACTTGGGGAGGAACCAAGTTGAGTGCATTGACTGGAACCGACGCAGGAGATGGATGGAAATACTATGAAGTAACAGGTACTTGTACCAACACCAGTATCAGACCTTTCATCTGCATGCAAGGCGCAGGTTTTACGGATGTGTATATTGACAATGTATCAGTAGAGTGTACCACTGATGCAGCAGGTATCAATATGTTGCCGGATCAGGTTTCTACTCTTGAAACTCCGGCTGCCCCATGGGCACCCACCTATCCTGCCATTTCTGCACCTACAACCACCAAGGCGTTGGAGGAGTGGACCGCGAAAAAAGGTGGAAGCGGAACTGCCACCACCAATACGGTTGTTACTGCAGTTGGCGCAGAGAATGCGTATAGCGGAACCCAATCTCTGTATGTAGAGTTTACAGCTGACAGCTATGGACAAAACTGGTTGGACATTAAAAATCCCGGTACAATGTTTGCATCTTTAGATACTACCAAAGCATATACCGTTTCTCTGTATATGAAGGGTAACAATCTGACCAATGTAGGCTTGAAGATGGGTACCAAGTATGATGACCAGAAAGAAGACACCGATACCAACTGCTGGAATATATCCAGAATGACTCCCACCAAGCCGGAGGATGAGGCAAAGGCGGAAGATGGATGGAGAAAGTATACTGCAACCCTGTATGGACCGACACAAGAATTTGTTCTTGTTGTTCAGTGTAATACAAAGGTCTACATTGATGACATTTCCATTGTTGCAACCGATGCACCTACTGTGAACCTTTTGAAAAACCCCGGCTTTGAGGGAATTGCATGGGCACCCACCTACCCGACTGTAACCGCACCTACAACCACCAAGGCGTTGGAGGAGTGGGTTGCCAAGGCAAGCGGGTCCAATATCACCACCAATACGATTGTCACTGCAGTTGGTGCAGAAAATGCGTATAGCGGAACCCAATCTATGTATGTGGAGTTTGCAGCTGCAAGTTATGGAAACACTTGGGTAGACATCAAGAACACGGGCACTCCCTTTGCATCTTTGGATGCCTCCAAGTCTTACACAGTTTCCATGTATGTCAAGGGCAACAAGCTGGGCAATGCCAAGATGATGATGGGTTGGAAATATGATGATAAATATGACGAAAATACAAGAAACTATCAGATGCTCAGCAGAATGTCTGCAACCGAGCCGGAAGATGCCGCAAAGGCAGCTGATGGATGGAGAAAGTATACGGCAGTTTTGAACGCTCCCGAAACAGATTTTACAATCGGTATTCAGTGTGCGGCAAAGGTTTACATCGACGATGTTTCTGTTGTTGCAACCGATGCGCCTACCGTGAATCTTTTGAACAACCCCGGCTTTGAGGGAACTCCGGCTGTTCTGCCGGATATTACCGAGAGTGCATTGGATACAACCAAATGGACTGTGTCTGCAGGTAGCATTGGTACAGGAACGTATACTGCAGGAATTACTGCCATGGAAGCACAACAGGGCAAAAAGTCCTTGCATGTTACATGGGCTGCTACTGGCTCCGGTTATGTACAACTGCAAGCAAAGATGAATAAGTTGACAGATAATGAAAACTATACCTTGAAGGCACAGATTAAGAGAATTTCCGGTAATTCAGCCAAGATTGGAAGCTGGAAGGATTGGGGCGGTACCGGCGTCGGTAACACTGCAGAAGGCGAATGGGAAGAAATGACAATAACAGAAGCATGTGTTGGCGGACCCAAAATTGTACAGATTATCCTTGAAGGAACCACTGGTGTTGATATGTACATTGATAACATGGTGCTGACTGACTCTACAGGGAATGTCGTATGGTCTGAGGACTTTGAAACCGCAACCACAGGAGTTGAGACCTCTGCGATTAAGCTTTTCGACGAGGACATGAAGGAGATTACTGAACTGAGCAGCAGTCTTGACGGCAAGACCGTAACCGGTGCAGTTGCAGTCACCAACTACGACAAGGCGGGTCTTACCGGACAGCTTTTGATTGCAATTTATGATGGTTATGAGTTAAAAGAGCTGATTATGTCAGATCAAATGGATATTCTCACAACCGGCACAGGAACCACTTTGGTAACCAAAGAATTTACCATGCCGGCTTACAAGAGTACCTACAAAATCAAGGCGTTTATCTGGGATAGCGTAGAGGGTATGAATCCCTTGAGCCGGACTGCGACCGAACTCTAAGAAACAATTGACGCAAACAACGATAGCCGAAAGGATGAGAAACCATGAAAAAACTATTAAGCTTTTTATTGATACTTGCATTATTCACAACCATACTTCCGGCTATCGCCCTTGCGGAAGAAACAGTTTTTGAGGTTTATGAAGTCAGTTATGCTGACGGTGCCTGCACGGTTTCCGGAAGATGTTTCCGGGATTCCGGCTGCACCGTCAGCCTGACGGCTACCGGACAGGGAAAAACGACCACGGTGGATGGAACCACCAACTCAGACGGAAGCTTTGCCCTCTCTTTTAAGGCAGGCTTTGTGGTGTATCAGTTAACACTCTCTGCAGCAGGGGAGGATATCACCCTTGTTGCTGACCTTTCCGGACTTGAGGAGTTATTTGCACTCAGCGGAAATTACACCATCGTGGAGGCTGTTTACACCCAAGATGCGTTGTTGCTTACAGGAACCCAGACCGGCACCAATACGGCTGTGGCAGTAACCTTAAAGAACAAAGAAACCGGAACCTATTTTGCAGTAGACCAGCTATTGGCAGATGAAAGCGGCAACTTTGCAATGAAGTTTAAGGTTGCCGAAGGTGATTACACCTTTAACCTCAAGGCAGAGGGGCTCAACCGCGTATCCTGCAATTTTGCAGAGAACGGAATTTATGATTCTCTCACACTCGGTGAGGAAAATTATCCGGAATTTTTGAAAAAATTAGCATTGTATGCAGAAAATCTGGAAACTTTGCGGGCAGAATGCCAAGCAAAGGGAATTACCACAGATTACGAGGATGTGAATCTGGAAATCATCAAAAAGTTTGCCGAGTATAGCAAAAACGAGGCGGCACACGATGATTTTTCCAGAATGGGTCAGTATAACTATGCTTTGACCCGCTTATATGACGAAGCAAGCAAAAGCATGAAACAGTACCTGAATGGGAGCAAAGCACCCTTTGGTACTTCAAGATATGTGACAGGAGATATTCGTTTGGATGGTACCTCGGTGATTGGAACCACAGAAACAAACGGAATTCTCGAAGAAAAGCCGGTATTCTTTGTGGGCTACGGACCCTGGGATACGGTGGTGAAGGAGATACCCTTCTTCTCCAAAATCGGACTGAATATGATTCAAACCGAGCTTTCTATGCGCAATGTGTTCGTTCCGTACTGGATTCCCAACTGGAGCGTGGTGGAACGGGATGTCAGCAATGTGACAATGCGGGTAACCCAGGAGGATAAGGCTTCCGGAAATTCTTCCCTCAAGCTGAACAAATCCGATGGCTTTACCAGCAATATTTATAAGTATATGGCACAGGAAATTGCGGTCAAGCCCAATACCACTTATACCTATGGCTTAAAAGCGAAAGGAACTGAAATTGAAACTTCTCCCTACTCGGTATGGTTTAACATCAAGGGAACAGCGATGGATGGCAGAATGGGAATTTCCCCTTCTGCAAGCTGGAAAGAGTATGGATATACATATACCACAGGAAGAAATGAAAATACTCTGAAATTTACTGTTCTTGTGGAAAATAAAACCGGCAACCTGTATCTGGATGATATGTATGTAAGAGAACAGGGAACCGACATCAACTTGCTGAAAAACGGCGGTTTTGAAACAACCCCGGATACGGTATCTGCCATTGACAAAGAGGCAGAGGAGGCAGGCTGGGCAATCAACCATGACAGCTTGAATTGGCTCAAAGATGTATTAGAAACTGCAGAGGAACATAACGTATTGGTTGACATCAACGTGTGTCCTCACTATATGCCCAAATTTATTCTTAACCAATCGGCAACTGCTACTGCGGCAAAAACCCAGTTCTTGCCTTTTGCCATCGATGACGAGGTTGTAAGAAAGGCATCCGGTATGTATGCAAGACTGCTTGCATCCATTGCAAGTAAGTACGATTCGGTGCACAGTATTTGTATTACCAATGAGCCGTCTGTTGAGGCAAGCAATGCGGACAGCAAGGCATACTACGCAACCCATTGGCAGAATTATTTGAAGGATTTGTATGGCACCATTGAAAAATTGAATCAGGCATACGGAAGTTCCTATACGGACTTTTCACAGATTTCTATGCCGACAGGAGTAGAATCCACTCCCGTATTCTACGATTATCGTAGCTTTAATGATAATCTGTTGGTGGTTTTCCATGAATGGTTTGCCAAAGAGGTGAAAAAAGCCAATCAGGACATCAAGGTGCATGCCAAGGTGATGGATTACCTCCGCTATAACTATCAGAGCTTTTTGATAGATGGTACCGACTATGAGCGGATGGCAGATGTGATGGACTTAAATGGCTGTGATGCATTTTCCTACTATTACGGACAGAGTAAAACCCCGATGACCTTGAAGATGGGTTGGTATGATTTGATGACCTCCCTCGCCGATAAGCCTGTCTGGGATACAGAGTCTCACATTATGGATGACTTTAATATTCCAAGATACGATAATTTGACAGCCGATTATACAGCGGCAGATATTTGGAATGGCGCAATCCATGGAAGAGGCGCATCTGTGTTGTGGCTTTGGGATACACAAGATACCAGTATGCCGTGGGGAGGAACCAATTACCCCAATGCCAATGCGGCATTGCGGCCGGAAGATGCAGCAGCGGTTGCCAAAACTGCGCTGGATTTGAACCGCCTGTCCGATGAGGTGACGGCTCTCCAAAAGACAGAGGCAAAGATTGGTCTTTTGTACTCCAGAACCACCTTAGGTTACAATGAGGACTATATGACCTACGTTGGAGACGCCTATGAAGAAATTATCTTCAGTGGACAGAAGGTTGGTTTTGTGACAGATTCCAGACCCGAAGATATGCACAAGTATGATTTGCTTGTCATCCCCGGCGTGACCAATGTGAAAAAGTCTATGCTGGATGAGCTTGGTGCCTACCTTGCAAACGGCGGTAAGATACTGCTTACCAATAGCACTAAGTGGAGCTGGAGTAGCCTTAAGAATGAAAATATTGCATTGAAGTATGATGAATATAACAAGGCACATAGCAGTGAAACCGTGACCGATATTATCGAAAATTCGATTGTAAACGGAGACGTTTCCGACACCATTGCCTCAATGGGATTTTCCAAGATTATACTGGTTGACACAGCGACCGGAAAGGCAGCAGAGGGTATCGAATGGTCCTATGCAAAATATGGCGACAAGTATCTGGTCAACATTATAAATTATTCTGTTACGAAGAATGTCAAACTGCAGATGAATGGCAAGGATGTGACCGGAGTGAAAGAGCTGAGAACCGGTACAGTTTCCGATGTATTTGCGGCAAAACCCTATCAGCCTATCCTGATAGAAATTGAGCCTTTGAGGCTTCAGTTGGTAGATGCAAATGGAACAATACTGGAGTCAAATATCAGCAGTATCAAAAACGGAAAGATTCGTTGTGAATCTTTGATTGGCGGAGATGTTGTTCTTGCCCTTTACAAGGATGATTCCTTGGTGAAGGCAAGCATTACAACTGGTGAACTTGATGTAGCAATAACAGAAAGCGGCAGTTATCGGTTGATGGCAACAGTGTGGGATATGAAAACGCTGACACCCATCACCGATAGCAGGAATCTTACAATGGAGGTAGAGTAATGAGATTTTTAAGAAAAGCAACAGCAGCAATTTTGGCGACGGTGCTGTTTGGAACTACCGTTCCGGCAATGGCATCTTTGACTGCCGAAACACGGGATTCCAGTGTTCCGGGATGGACGTTTGTTTCTTCGTACTCGGATTCGGGGATGTATATTGACACCTCCGCCGGTGTAAAAGGCAAAGCATCTTTGAAACTGGTAAACCGGACAGCCAGAACCTCCGGCAAGACATGGGGAATGTTAGAAGCTCCTGTATCGGTGGAAAAGGGAAAAACCTATCAGCTTGAGTTTGAAGCAAAGGCAAAGAATGCGAACAATGTAACAACCATGTTCAATCACTTGACCCGAAGCTCCTTGACGCCGGTGGCGAAAACCTATGATTGGTTGCCTTATAAGTTCAGTTACAAACCGGCAGCCGATGAAACGGCATATATTCATTTTGTGCTGGATGACAAAACAGACGGACTGTGGCTGGACAATATCAAGTTTTATGATGTCGCAAACCCGACTGTCAATCTGCTTGTCAATGGTGATTTTGAAAACTGCATCGGACCTATGGAAACCGGTGCATCTTCTACCCAAGCAGAGGATGAGCCTGCGGGGGATATGTCGGCGCAATATGGAACCATGACCATTGACGGGAATCTGGATGATTGGGAAGGATTTCCTGCAAGACCCATCACCAGACGCCAGAACTTTGCGAAGGTTCTCAATGTAGGTGATGCGGCAGACATTACTGCGGAAATTCGGTTCGCCTTTGATAAAGAGAATTTGTATATTGCAATGGTGTCCAATGATGCTGTCCATGTCATTACTGACACATCCACATACTGGGAAGGCGACGGTGTGCAATTTGCAGTGGCTGACCCAAGATTGGCTTCCCCTACCTTAAAAGAGCGGGGAATGTCCTATAATACAGAAACCGGCGAGGTCTTCCAAAACAAGAATGACTTCACGGCAGCGGCAAGCCGAAGCGGCAACCAAACAGTTTATGAAATGGCACTTCCCTGGACCAATGATTTTGGAAAGGAAATGCCGGACGAAATCTTGTTCAACGCACTTGTCAACCAGAACGACGGCAACGGAAGAACCTACTGTCTGGAAATCAGCCCCGGTATCTCTATGGGTAAGGATATCAACGCCTTTTATTCCTTGATTCTGGAAAAAGTGTTGGGGAATGTTACCTATGCCGTTTCTTGCCCAGAAGAAATTCCGGTCGGCAGTCAGGGCGAAGCAATGGTAAGAATCAGTAATACAAGCGGTGCTACACAATCTGTCTCCGTTGTAGTGGAAGAACTTGGTTTTACAAGACAGGTTGCGGTACCTGCAAAGAGTATTAGTTATGTGGCAATCAGCTTTGAAATCGACGACAATCAGGAGCATCAGTATTCTATCCGTCTTACCAGTGGTGGTGAGGAGGCGGTGATTCAAAAAACCGTAAAGGGATACATCAACTACAAAGATATTTATCCGGAATTCAAACAAAGAATTGAAGGCTATGCCGCAGAACTGAAGAACCTGCTTCTTGCTTGTGAGAACAAGGGCTTGTCACCGGATTATGAAATTGCAAGCTATTCTGTCATTTGTAAGTATCTGGAATATGCAGATATTCTGGCAGAAAACGATGATTATTCCCTCTTTGCAGAATTTGACCGTGTATTTACCCGAGAATATGAAAAAACCCGGGATGCCCTGAAGGCTTATCTGAAAGGTGAGAAAAAGCCGTTGACTGCGCCCAAGTATCTGATTGATGGCAAAATCCAGCTTGACGGCACCACCGTGATTGCAAAGACAGAGCATAATGGGGTTGTGGAAGAAAGACCGGTATTCTTTGTGGGTTACGGACCGTGGGAAACTGCTGCAGAGGAAATGCCCTTCTTCTCCACTTTGGGTTACAGCTCCTTGCAGACTGAGGTAGGAATGTGGAACATTTTTGTTCCCTTTAAGGTGGAAGGGTGGAACTATCATTCCCAAAACGGTGCCAAGGTCACCATCGAAGCTTCCACAGAGGCCAGTGCTTCCGGCGAGTACTCGTTAAAATTGACCAATCCGGATGGATATACCCACAATGTCTTTACTTGGCTGACTCAAGTGGTGGAGGTTGAACCCAATACGACCTATACCTACGGAATGAAAGCTAAGGCAAAGGGTCTTGCTCATAATTCTGCATGGTTTAGTGTTCGAGGCAGAGAAATGACCGGCAGACAGACCATTTCTGACTCTGATGATTGGAAGGAATATACCTTTGAGTATACCACCGGTGCCAATGAAACCACGTTGGACTTCACTGCTTTGTTTGAGAACAAGATTGATTATCTTTACATCGATGATTGCTTCATCAAAAAACAGGGAACCAAGGAAAATATTTTGACCAATGGCAATTTTGATTCCTATTCCGAGGCATCTAAATTTGACAAGGAAGCTATGGAAATGGGAATTTACATTGACTATGAGGAGATTGATTGGCTGCGCAGTATTCTGGAAGTGGCAGAACAGCACAACTTTATGGTAGACTTAAATCTTTGTCCTCACTATATGCCTAACTTTATTAAGGAAAGAGACCCGGAAATCACATCCAACAAAATGCAGTTCCTGCCCTTTACCTTGGACCATGAGATTGTCAGAAAAACCATAAGCCTCTGGTCACGGTTGATGGCATCTGTTGCAAGCGAGTATGATTGTGTACAGAGTATTTGTATCACTAATGAGCCGTCAGTAAGAACCAAGGATGGTTCACATTACCTGCCCCTGTGGCATCAGTTCCTCTATGACCGCTATGATGGTGATATTGCAAAACTGAACGCAAATCATCAAAAAGAATATCAAAGCTTTGAGGAAGTTCCGCTGTCCTCTGCCAACAAAGAAGCAACCCCGTCGTATTATGATTACAGATGCTTTAATGACTGGGTGATGACAGATTTCCATAAGTATATCGCTGAAGAAATCCGGAAAGAGAATCCTGATATTCTGTTGCAGGCTAAGGTTATGGGATATTTCCGTTACAACAGCGATGGATTCTTCTATAATGGTGCAAACTGGGAAACCATTTCAGAGCATTTGGACTTGAATGGTAATGATGCATGTTCTCAGTATGAATCATCCAATACACCGCTTCAGTCCAAAATGTCGTGGTATGATTTCCAGACTTCGGTCAAGGATGCTCCGGTATGGGATACGGAATCTCATATTTCATCGGATATTTCTGTGGTTAACTATGACAAGTTGATAGAATACTATACCGGTGCTGACGTATGGAACGGCGGCGTGCACGGAAGAGGAACCTCTATCATCTGGCTTTGGGATTTAAGAAATAATTCCATGCCATGGAGCGGTACCACTTACCCCAACGCCAATGCGGTTGTAAGACCTGCGGACGCGGTTGAGGTTTCCCGTGCAGCACTGGATTTGAATCGTCTTTCCAAAGAAGTGGCGGCAATCCAGAAGGCAGAACGCAAGGTTGGCGTTTTGTATTCCAGAACCTCTCACGGCTATGTCAAGGATATTATGACAAGCACGATTGGAGCATATGAAGATGCCATTTACTCCGGACAAAAGGTTGGATTTATCACAGAGAGCAAGCCGGAAACCATCTACGATTATGACTTGGTTATCATTCCGGAAAATCCGAATGTTCCGGCGCATGTGTTAAATCATATTAAGACCTATATCGAAAACGGCGGTCAGGTAATTCTTACCAACAAAGATTCCTTGAAAAAGAATGAATATAATCAGCCTCATGATGCAGCAACAATAGAGTATATCTATGCCAATGCAGTTGTGGAAGGCAGTATCCACGATAAAATTGAGGCGATGGGACTTTCTGAGGTTGTATTGGTGGATGCAGAAACCGGAGATGCGATTGATGAAGTGGAATGGTCTTATGCAGAATATGACGGCAAAATTGTAGTGAATGTACTGAACTACAGCAGAGAAGACGCTGTTACCGTAAAGGTTCAATACAACGGGAAAGAAGTAGAAAAATTTGACGAGCTGCGCAGAATGGAGATGGGTGTGAACCAGATTACACTCAAGCCATATCAGCCGGTACTGCTGTCGTTCTAAAAAACAACAAGGCAAAGTCTTTTTCAGACTTTGCCTTGACGGACATTTTGATGTGACAAATTACCAAAGGAGTATGGAAAATGGCATATAATTTTAGGAGTCAACAAGAGGCCATTAAGGCTATGTATGACCGTGTGAAGGACCATCGCTACATCCCTCTTTGTGAGCTGCATGCCGAGGTGTATGTAACCCCCGAGCCGGTGCCCTATGCAGAACGGACAACAGGGATAAAAAAAGTAGTGAAAAAAGGTGACATCTGGGGACAGAAGTGGGATTGTGGATGGTTTCACATTACCGGAACCGTTCCTGAAAGCGCCAAAGGAAAAAAGGTGCTCTTATATATCTGTATCAATGGCGAGGCGTGCATCTATGATGAAAACGGTGTCGCTGTCCAGGGCTTGACACACGGACATTCCTTTATTCTTCCCAAGCAGATGAGCTTTAAGCGGCGTGAATATGTTGTCACGGAGTGCGCAGAGGGCGGAGAAAAGGTTGACCTATGGATGGACGCAGGGGCAAACCCTATGAGAAATTCCGAAACCGGCAGAATTGATTTTATGGATATGTATATTTGCCGTGACAATGTCAAGGATTTGTTTTATGACATTCTGGTGCTTTCTGACCTTATGGAAGAGCTGCCTGAAGACAGTGCAAGACATCACAGATTGCGGCAAAGCTTGTTTGAAGCAGCCTGTGAGCTTTATGATTTTACGGATGAAGAAATTGCAAAAGCTTCTGCAATCCTGAAAAAAGAGCTTGATAAAAAGTGCGGCGATACCGACCTTACATTGACGGCAATTTCCAATTCTCATATTGATCTTGCGTGGCTGTGGCCAATCCGGGAAACCAGACGGAAAATCATCCGTACTTTTGTCAATTCTCTCAGGAATATGGAACGATATCAGGATTTTCACTTTATTCAAAGTCAGCCCCAGATGTATGCGTGGCTCAAGGAGGATCAGCCTGAGGTTTATGCGCAGGTGAAAGAGCGAGTGAAGGAAGGACGCTGGGAAACTGAAGGTGCTATGTGGTGCGAGCCGGATGCAAATGTGACCAGCGGTGAATCCTTTGTTCGTCAGATTCTTTATGGCAAGCGGTTTTTCCGCAAAGAGTTTGACAAGGATCCCCAAATTCTTTGGTTGCCGGATGTATTTGGTTACAGCGCAGCCCTTCCGCAGATACTCAAAAAGAGCGGTGTTCCTTACTTTTTGACCACTAAGCTGGGCTGGGGAAATCGCCACAACAAGCATCCCCACAACACTTTTCAGTGGAAAGGTATTGATGGTACGGAGATTTTGGCACATATGCCACCGGAGGGTGAATATAACTCTATGGTAAGTCCGTGGACCATCAAAAAAATAGAGAGAAATTACGCGGACAAGTGCTTGTGCGATGAAGCAATGATGCTCTATGGCATCGGCGATGGCGGCGGCGGTCCAGCAGAAATTCACCTTGAAATATTAAAAAGAGAGAAGAACCTTTCCGGACTTATCCCTGTAAAGCAAGGAAAGGCACGGGAGTTCTTTGACCGGATTGCAAAAAATCAGGATAAGTACGCCACCTTTAACGGAGAACTCTATTTTGAGATGCATCAGGGCACTTATACCACCCAAGGCAGAAATAAATGGTACAACCGTAAAATGGAAAAGCTGCTCCGTGAGGCAGAGTTTGCAGCGGTTGTGACTGGAAGCCCTTATCCCAAGGAAAAGCTGGATGAAATCTGGAAAGAGGTTATGCTCTATCAGTTCCACGACATTCTCCCCGGCTCGTCTATCAAGCGTGTGTATGACGAATGTCTGCCCAGATATGCGGTGCTTTATGATGAAACCAAAGCGTTGATTCAGCAGGCATACGGCAAGGGTGAATATGCGATTAACTCCCTGTCTTGGGATCGAACAGGATGGGAGAAGATAGACGGAAAGTGGTATGACCTGACAGTTCCGGCTATGGGAAGTATCAAACTGGAAAACGGCATCGCAAGCCAAGAAGTTTCGGACAATGATTGCGGATTGCTTGAAAACGATGCGGTGAAGGTGACCTTTGATCAAGATGGTGCAATCCTTTCTGTCTATGATAAAAAGGCAGAAAAAGAAACCCTCAAGGCAAAGTCTAACCGTTTTGCGGTATACTTTGATGACGGGGATGCTTGGGATATGAACGAATCCTATCGGGAAAGAACACCGAAATATTTTGAGCTTGTAAAAGCAGAATCCTTTATCGACGGACCGGAAAAAGGAATCCGTCAGGAGTATGCCTTTGGAGGCAGTAAGCTGTGGCAGACAGTATCCATTGTCGAGGGAAGTGCCATTGTGCGTTTTGATACCAAGGTAGACTGGAACGAAAGCGAGAAGATGCTGAGAACGGCATTCTATACCACGGTGGTTACTGATGAGGTAACCTGCGATATTCAGTATGGTTCTGTGAAACGCCCGACCCACAACAACACAAGCTGGGATATTGCCAAGTTTGAAATCTGTGCCCATAAATATGCAGATTTGTCTGACAATAATTATGGCGTTGCCTTGATGAATGATTCCAAGTATGGTTATTGTGTCAAAGACGGTATGCTGGACTTGAATCTGCTCCGGAGCACCGGCTATCCCGATGAGGCGGCAGATAGAGCAGTACATAACTTCACCTATGCCCTCTACCCCCATTGCGGAAATGTAAAAGAGAGCGATGTGCTTCAAAAGAGCTATGAGCTGAATCAGCCTTTGCAAACGGGTAAGAGTGTGGAGCAGCTATTTACAGTTTCCAACCCCGACATTATCGTGGAATCCGTGAAAAAAGCAGAGGACAGTGATGCGGTCATTATTCGTATGTATGAAACCAAGGGCGGAAATGCAGCAACGGCACTGAAGTTTACCAAGACCGTAAAATCTGCATACTTGGTAGATTTGATGGAAGAAAATGAAAAAGAAATAGACCTGAACAACATTCCATTCCATGGATTTGAAATTGTGACGGTCAAAGTAAATATTTAAGGAGCGTGGAAAAATGAAAAAGATGTTTAAGATGGTAGCGTTGATGTTGGCACTTGTTTTGTCACTCAGTATGCTCGCGGGTTGTGGCGCAGATACAAGCGACAAAAACGAGAATGGACAGACCGTGATTTCTGTGGGTGACTGGCCGGACAAAGAAGGCGTTGCTTTGGATACCATCAATTTAAGAAAAGCAAGATTTGAAGAAGAAAACCCTGATGTTGTAATTGAACCTGATCTGTGGAAGTTTGACAGAAAAACCTTCTATGCAAAAGCATCCGGTGGTCAGCTTCCTACCATATTCAAGGGCGCGTTTACCGAGGTTCCTGAAATCATCAATATGGAATATTCTGAGGATTTGACTGCTGCGCTGAAAAAGCACGGTTTTGACGGCGCGTTTAATGAGCGCATTTTGGATATTATCAGCAATGAGGATGGAAACATTGTGGTATTTCCCACAAAGCCATACATTCTTGGTATCGCATTTAATGTGGATTTGCTGAAAGCGGCAGGCTATGTAGCAGAGGATGGCACTCCCCATCAGCCCAAAGACTGGAATGAAATGGTGGAAATGGCAGTTAAAATAAAGGAAGTAACAGGGGTTCCCGGTCTTGTGATTCCTACCGCAGCCAGAAACGGCGGTTGGATTTTCACCTCACTTGCGTGGTCCTTTGGTGTGGATTTTATGGAAAAGGATGCAGATGGTAAATGGAAAGCAACCTTTAACACCCCCGAGGCAGCAGAAGCATTACAATTTGTTAAGGACTTGAAGTGGAAGTACGATGTATTGCCTGCAAATGCGTTGATCGATTACGGCGAATGGTACAAGACATTGGGTGTTGGCGGTGCTGCTATGACCATTACCGCAGGAGATTATCCGGGCAAAGTTGCAAAGTATGGCATGCAGCCGGAGCAGGTTGGTATGATGGCAATCCCTGCAGGTCCCAAGCGTCATGTAACGCTGCTTGGCGGTGAAATCTGGAGCGTCAAGGCTGGCGCAACCAAGGATCAGGTAGATGCATCCGTGCGTTGGCTGAAATCAGAGTTTGACCATGTACTCACCGATACATTCAAAAAGACCACCGAGGAGTCGGTAGCAAAAGCAATTAAAGAGAATCAGCACGTAGGAATCCAGAGCCTGAGCCAGTGGAACAATGACGCAGAAAGCCTGAAGTGGTACAACGAATATATTGCAGAGAAATCCAACGGCAATCCTAATCATGTAAGACTCTACAATGAGTTTGTTTCAAATTGCCCCGTTGAGATTCAGCCGGAAGAACCGGTATGCTGTCAGGAGCTTTATTCTATCCTTGACGGATGCATTCAGGAAGTTTTGACCAACAAGGATGCAGATGTAGTTGCGATTCTTGAAAAAGCAAACAGTGACTTCCAGACCAACCAGCTGGATAATTTAAGTTACTAAACAAAATGGTGGTAGACACAAAATGTGTCTACCACCATTTTTATGTTATTTACACAATGCTTTCTTAAAGCCTTCAAACTGTGCAACCATATGTTCTGCAACCTTGTGCGAGTAGGAAAGAAAATCTACCACCAGTTCATCCGGCATACCACCGTATCCGATTTCAAAGGTTAAATCCCCGTCGTATCCAATTTCTGCAAGGGTCTTTAGGCCTTCTTCCCAGTTGATGGACCCCTGATAGGGGAGGTTGTGGTTGTCATACTTAAAGATATTATCGTGAACATGGGTCGCAATAATTTTACTTTTTAGCTTTTTCATATACTTGAATTGGTCTTGCTTGTATGCCATTGCTGCATGACCGAAATCCCAGCATACACCCACACTGTCGCAATGAAACTTTCCTACGATAGCATCCAGTTCTTCAATATTGGAACAAAATCGCACTCTGTGATAGACGCTCCCAAGCCATTCATGCATAAACTCCATGGCAACTTTGATTCCAACCTTTTCAGCACGCTCAACCACCGGCGCCAGCACATCATATATGGTATTGAGCACCTCGTCAAAATCCCACTGCACATAGTCTTCTTTATACCAAGTATCCGGATGAATCACAATACAATCGGCACCCAATACGGCACTATCATCGACGCATTGCAGCAATCGTTCCACAAAGCCGTCAGGCATAGGACGTCCCTCGAAAAAGGGCGGGTGGGTCTGATTGATGGTAATTCCTATCCGGTCACAATGTTCCCGATGCTCTTTGATCCATTGTTCTCTGCCAAATGGGGTGCCCTCTGATACAAGATGGAACATTCCAAAATCAGCCGTATCAAAGCCGGCATCCTTTAGAAGTTGTAAGGATTCCATTTGACTTCTTCTTGGCAGATTCGGACGATTTCTAAAATAATCCTCGTTGATGGAAATTCGCATGATACATTACCTCGCATTAAATATTTTGATTGAGCTCTTTTACATATTTTTTAGGCGTAACACCTGTGATTTTCTTAAATAGTTGAATGAAGTAAGACATATCCTCAAAACCACACTTATCACAAGCCTCTCCAATCGACTGCCCCGCTTTCAGCATTCTGCAGGCGCGGGAAATTCTTAAGTTATTGAGATAGGTTAAATAGGTGATACCGGTTGCTTTTTTGAATTTCTGGCAGAAATAGTGCTTGGTATACCCAAAGACGGCAGAAACTTCGTCCAAAGAAATTCTTCGGGTAAAATTTTCTTCTGTCCAGTTAATAATTTCACGCAATTCGTCTCCGCCGGAGGGCATGGTGATGTTCTCTTCTTCATTGGAATGTGCAAGCAAAACCTGAAAGAATTTTAATATTATCATCAACACATCGTTAATATCGGTAGCAGTTGCAAAAATATCCGGCATTGCCTGAATACTTTCTTCCATAGGAATGGAGATGGATAAATCAGAGTAATCCTTGCCGTGGTATTCCAAAAGTGTATCCAAGTCAAGTAAGGGCTTGAGCTGAGGGGGATTGATTTTCAGCGTTTTAATAATTCCCTTACATTCTTTATAATTCATAGCGTGAACAATATTGGGCGCAACAAAGAAAACCCTGTTTCCTTCCAGAGTAAAATGTTGCCCCCCGATATGGACATCTCCTTCCACGTCATAGAAGAAAAGAATCTCTATGGTTTCCGCATAATGGGGCGGTGTGGTAAAAGAACGAAACTCCGGCCCGAATTGCCAGAAGCTCCAAGGCATCTTCTTCTTAAATTCTTTGTGTTCTTTGAAAGCTGATAGCAAATTCATAAGTCCACTATATCACAAAAATCATAATATTGCAACATTTTTTACTAATATCTTAATTGAATTTTGGTTGGTGAGGTGATACGATGAAGAAAAACAAATCATTCTTCAAGGAGGAATAGTTATTATGGAAAAATTAAGAGTTGGTATTATCGGTTGCGGTAACATCGCAAATGGAAAGCATATGCCTTCCATTCAGGAGGTAGACGTTTTCGAGATGGTTGCATTCTGCGACATTATTCCCGAAAGAGCAGAGGCGGCTGCTAAGAAGTTCGGCACACCCGATGCAAAGGTGTATACAGATTACAGAGAGCTTTTGAAGGATGAAAGCATCAATAATGTGCGAGTTTTAACTCACAACGACAACCATGCCGAGATCTCCATTGCGGCAATGAGGGCGGGTAAG
The DNA here is from genome assembly GCA_017397725.1 of Clostridia bacterium. GTDB lineage: Bacteria > Bacillota > Clostridia > Monoglobales > Monoglobaceae > Ructibacterium. The sequence goes on along the minus strand of JAFQIA010000028.1, from coordinate 8,475 downwards.
CACGTTCTTTGCGAAAAACCGATGGCTGCAAATTACGCAGAAGCTCTTGAAATGTACAACGTACATAAGGAAACAGGTATGATTTTGACCATCGGTTATCAGCATAAGCTTGATCCGGACGTACTTTACGCAAAGGCAGAGGCTGCCAAGGATACATTCGGTGAGATGTACTATGCTCATGCGAACGTTGTCCGTAGAAGAGGCGTTCCCACTCACGGTGCATTTCTGATGAAAGAAAAGCAGGGCGGCGGTGCTTTGATAGATGTTGGTACGCACGCAGTTGATACAACTCTTTATATTATGGACAACTATAAGCCCAAGATGGTTCTTGGTGCTACTTTTGATAAGCTCAAGCACAATCCCGAGCAGGGCAATCCTCTCGGTAACTGGGATACAGAAAATTATGATGTTGAAGAGTTTGCTTCCGGTTTTCTTGTTATGGAAAACGGTGCAACAGTTGTTGTTGAAGCAAGCTGGGCCCTTAATGTAAGAGAGAACACAGGAGTAAGATATAAGATCAGCGGAACAAAGGCAGGTCTTGACAACTACGACGGTTTTCTTAAAATCAACGGCGTAAACAACAATCAGCAATATCTGCACGAGGTAGACTTCAAGGGTGGTCAGGTTGCTTTCGTTGCAAACGCAGTAGACGATCTTCCACGGGTTAAGGAGCAGAAGGTGTTTGCGAATGCTATTCTCGGTAAGGGTGAATTGGTTACAACCCCTGAATCAGCTCTTGTTGTTTCTCATATTCTGGAGGGTATTTATATCTCTGCAAAGACAGGAAAGCCCTACTATTTCAATGACTAATTTAGGAGGAATCATTTATGTTTAGAATTGGATTAATCAGCAGATGGCATCCCCATTCCCATCAGAACGATCAAAGATACTTAAAAGAATTTTTAGGTCTGCCCGACTGTGAAGTGACTTGCGTATGGGACGAAGATCCCGAAATTGCAAAGGCTTGGGGCGAAGAATGGAATGTTGACGTAGAGGAATCTCTGGAATCTTTGCTGTCCAGAGAGGATGTAGATGGCGTTTTAGTCACCTCTTGCCCCACAGACCACAAAGAGATTTTGATTGCTGCCGCTGAACATAAAAAGCATATCTTCACCGAGAAGGTTCTCTCCTTCTCAATGGAAGATGCTTATGAAATCAGAGATGCAGTGAAAAAGAATGGTATCAAATTCTGTATTTCTTTCAACCGTCTGGCAATCAAACAATTTTATTATGCGAAGAAGTTGCTGGATGAAGGTACATTAGGAACGCCTATTTATTTCCGTTGTATGTGCGGTCACGACCAGGGATACAAGGATATGCTTCCGGAATATTGGTATGACCCTGTAAAGAGCGGTGGCGGTGCTATGATTGATCTTGGATTTAATTCCACCTACCTTGCAAGATATATTATGGGTGAGTTTGATTCTGTCAGCTCCTCATTCGCTTACGATACCATTCACAAGCCGGTAGAGGATACCGCGTCTTGTAATGTCAAATTCAAAAACGGCGCTATGGGACTGTTGGAAGCAACCTATGTATCTCCGCTCCTCAGCGTGTTTGAGTTGGCTGTTTATGGTACAGAGGGCTCCTATTATGCCCGTTTTGGCGGTAATGATACTGCCGAACTCCGTCTTGCAGGCAAGGACTCGGAAATCCTTTCCTTGGATGATTTGGAAATTGACATCAAGACTCCGGTTGCAACTTGGGTGGATGCAGTTGTGAATGGTGCGTCGGATGAACTTTATGGCATTGATGCCGCTGTGGATATGGTGAATTTTATGGTTGCAGCATATCAATCTCATGAAGAAAACGGAAAGCGGATTCAAATCAATGATTAAAGGAATAGTAACAGATATTCAAAGAGCCTCGGTCCATGATGGACCGGGGCTTCGTACCACTGTCTTTTTTAAGGGATGTCCACTCCATTGTGATTGGTGTCACAATCCGGAATGTATCGCATTCCCACCGCAGATTCTGGCATACCCCGAAAAATGTATTGGCTGCGGGATGTGTGAAGAAGGGTGCTTTTCCGGTGCAAAAGTGCCGTGCGGGAAAGAAATGAGCACCGATGAGGTTCTTTCCCAAATCCTGCTTGACAAGGATTACTATGGAAACGAGGGCGGTGTTACCTTTTCAGGTGGTGAGCCTTTTTCTCAACCCGAATTTTTATCGGAGCTGATTGATAAGTCGAAAGCAGAAGGGGTCCATTGCGCAGTAGAGACATCCCTTATTACCTACCATGAGGAAATATTGAAAAAATTGGATTTGGTTATGGCAGATTTGAAGATTTGGGATGATGACCTTCATAAAAAGCATACCGGCGTATCCAATAAGATTATCAAAGAGCATTTTATCAAGCTGAACACCCTTGGCATTCCCATCATTGCGAGAACCCCGGTGATTCCGGAAATCGAGCAGGGGATTGAGGAAATTTCTGCATTTCTGCATTCTCTGGAGAATGTGATTCAATATGAGCTTTTGCCTTATCATCCTTTGGGTGAATCCAAGCGGGTTGCCTTGGGACAACCCAAGACGGAATTTACGGTTCCGTCCAAAGACTATATGAAGGAGTTGGAACACTATGTATTCGTACGCTGAACGACTGAAAGCCTTGCGTGAAACAAAAATTGAACATACTCTTATAAAAAAAGAACAATGGGGTTACACCAATATCGACGATTTTGGTACCGTCCCCATTTCTCCGGATTATGAGGTAGAACCATGGTACAACAGCACCAATGGAAGTTTTTACGGCTTTGATGGTATGTGTGAGAACTTTGTGAGAGTCATCAATGCCCACGAGCCTTATGTTGACCCCAATGAAATGCTGTGTGGAAGATGGCGGGATATGTTGGTAAACTACCGTGGTGATGTGCATTTTCTTCCTGAATGGCTGAAGAAAAAGCCCAAAACGATGGAATTGATGAAAGGTGTTACCAGTCAGTGGAGCAAGCGTTGGGACGAACAACGCTTCCCTTATGATGACTTAAAACCCTTGCAGAAAAAATATAACATTGTGACCGGTATTGATAGTGACTCCCACTTGACCTGTGATTTTACCATTGGTTTTGAATTGGGCTGGGGCGGACTTTTGGAAAAAGTAAGAAAGTACAGAGAAATCAATACTGATAAAAAGGATTTTTACGATGCAGAGGAGCGTTGCATCCTTGCCATTATGGACTTCATTCAGCGGCATATCGACAAGATTAAGGAAATGATCGCCGGCGAAACCAATCCGGAAATCAAAAAGAATCTGGAGACCATGTGTCAGGCGTGTGAAAATGTAAAATATGATCCGCCCAAAACCTTCCACGAGGTTTGTCAATGGACGGCATTCCGTAACTGTGCATCGAGAATTTATACCCGTGACGGTTCCGGTTTTCCGCTGGATGTTCTGCTTTATCCCTATTATGAAAGAGATGTCAAGGCGGGCATTTTGGATGATGAAACCGCAAAGTTTTTGATTGCTAATTTGCTTTTGATTGATCCTCATTTCTATCAGCTTTCCGGCGTCGATGAAAATGACAGAGATTTGACCAATCACTTGTCTTATTTGGTTTTGGATGCGGCAGACAGCATTGATATTGCCTGCAATCTGACCGTTCGCTGGCATGAAAACTGCGATAAGAACTTTATGAAAAAAGCAGTTTACTATCTTTGTAAAAACAAAAATGGATGGCCCAGATTCTGTAACGATGCCTCTCTTTGCGAAGGCTATATGAAAAATGAGGGCATTGATAAGAAAACCGCAAGAGAACGTGTGGCGGTTGGCTGTAACTGGATGTGCGTTCCGGGAAAAGAGTTCCCCATGAACGATGTGGTAAAAATCAATATCGCCAAGGTGTTGGATGAAGCCTTGAAAGATATGAAAGAAGAGGAAAACAAGTCGATTGACCGATTGTTTGAACTCTATGAAGAACACCTGAAAAAGGCAATTGAGGTAACCGCTGCAGGTATCAATCTTCATATCGAGCATCAATGGGAGGTTACTCCGGAACTGATTATGAATCTGTTTATGAAAAATACCATCGAAAAGGGTCTGGATATTTCTCAGTGTGCAGAGCTCTATACCGTTGGTATTGACGGAGCGGGACTTGCGATTGTTGCAGATTCCTTTGGTGCGATTGAAACCAGAATTGTCAATGAAAAATTGCTCTCTTGGGATCAGTTATACGAAGCGTTGGATGATAACTTTGCCAATGAGCGTATCCATGCGATGATGCAGAGTGCGCCTAAATATTGTCAGGGTGGTACGGTATCCGATGCTTGGGCAAAGCGACTGACTGATAGCTGGGTGAAAGCGATTAAGGGGCAGAAAATGCCGGAGGGCAGACAGCTTATCCCCGGATGGTTCAGCTGGGCAAGAGCCATTGAATATGGTGCAACCGTCGGTGCTACCCCCAATGGAAGAAGAAAAGGCGAACCCATTTCCCATGGTGCAAACCCTGTTCCCGGATTCCGGAAAGATGGTGCGCCTACTGCGCAGTCTAACGGCATCGCTTCTATTCAATGCGGATACGGCAACGCAGCACCCTTGCAGATTGAATTTGACCCTCAAATTGCTTTGGATGAAAAGGGTGTCGATGTCATCCTCAACCTGATTGAAACTCACTTCAAGCAAGGCGGTACCTTGATTAACATCAATGTGTTGGATAAGGAAAAGCTTTTAGAGGCACATCAAGACCCCAGCAAGCATCCGGATTTGGTTGTGCGCGTTACCGGCTTTACTGCATATTTTGCAAGTCTTTCACCGGAATTCCGTCAGCTGGTGGTCGACAGATTTTTGGAGGGAATTTAAGATGGATATGCGAGGTATGGATCCTGTTTTCAAAGGTTCTTATGATGTGATTGTTGTTGGCGGCGGAATTGCCGGAGTGGCAGCTTCGGTTTCCGCTGCAAGAGCCGGTGCAAGTGTGTTGCTACTTGAAAAACAGATCAACCTTGGGGGTCTTGCAACCGGTGGATTGATTTCTTGGTATGAGCCTCTTTGCGACGGTGAGGGAAAGCAGATGATTCACGGGATTGCGGAGGAACTGATCAAGCTTTCTGCGAAATATTGTTTTGATAACCTGCCCGAAACATGGGGAGGAAGAAGTGGAAACAAACCGAATAATCAAAGATATTCCACCTATTTCTCTCCTACGGTTTTTTCAGCCGCATTGGATGGATTTGTGATAGAGAATGGCGTGCAAATACGCTTTGATTCTCTTGCGACTTATCCGGTGATGAACGGCAATGTCTGTGAGGGTGTTATCGTAGAAAGTGTAAACGGAAGAGAATTTTTCGCCGCAAAGGTTGTTATTGATGCCACTGGTGATGCATCGGTGATGCACCGCGCAGGAGTTCCTACCGTTGTGGGTGAAAACTTTATGACCTACATTGCCCACTATTACGATACGAGCATGGCAGAGGAACTTGTGAAAAACAAAAACACCTGCGTATTCCGAAAATGGATCAATACCGGCAGCGATATGTATGGGAACGGACATCCTCAAGGGATGCGGCTCCTTACCGGAGTATCCTGTGAGGATATCACCGACTATGTAATTGCGGGGAAAAAGAATCTTCTTCAAAAATTTTCCCAAAGGGATAAAAACACTTTTGATGTGATGACACTTCCCACCATGCCCCAGTTCCGAACCATAAGAAGAATTGTGGGAAAAACAGATTTTCGTGGAATTGATGGAGAAACCTTTGCAGATTCTATTGGTAATTGCGGCGATTTTCGTGCGGGCGGAGAAGGCAAGCATTATCAGATTCCTTTTGGTTCATTGTATAACGAAAGCTTCCCCAATCTTCTTGCAGCAGGAAGAATCATTTCTGCACCGCAGGGTGACGGATGGGAGGTTGCCAGAGTCATACCCACCTGTGCATTGACCGGAGAGGTTGCAGGACGGGCAGCAGCTCAAATTGCCGTAAAGAATCAAAAGATTTCAGAAATCAACATAGAACAGATAAGAGTAAACTGATAATCTTGGAGAAAAAATATGAAAACATGTATCATAGTGGGTGCAGGCGGTCGCGGTAAGGATTGTTACGCACCATACATCAAGGAAAAGGGAATATTAAAAATTGTTGGCGTCGCAGAGCCGGACGAACAAAAGCGCAATCAATTCAAGAAAGACTATGATATTGCGGACGATATGTGTTTCTGTGATTACAAAGAACTCTTCAGCAAGGGAAAGCTTGCAGATAGTGTGATGATTTGTACCCAGGATAAAATGCATTTGGAACCGACTCGCCTTGCGGTGGAGTGCGGATATCATATCTTGCTTGAAAAACCCATTGCCACTACTTACGAAGAACTGTTGGAACTGGAAAAGATTGTCGACGGTTATGACAAGGTATTTACCACAGGGTTTGTTCTTCGGTATACACCATTCATACAAAAAATCAAGGAAATCATTAAAAGTGGAGAAATTGGCGACATCATCACCATGCAACTGAATGAAAATGAAGGCTTTTGGCATCACGCCCACTCTTATGTGCGTGGACCGTGGAACAATGAGGCAAAGTCCTCTCCGTTGATTGTGGCAAAGTCCTGCCATGATTTCGATTTGTTGTTCTATCTCATTGATGCAGAGTGTAAAAAAGTATCTTCCTATGGTAGTAACCAGTTCTTCAAGAAAGAGAATGCACCCAAAGACGTTCCATTGAGATGCACGGATGGTTGTCAGTATAGCGAAACTTGTGTTTATAATGCCGTAGATTTATACACAAAAGGACAGGCAAGATACTTTGTCCATAAGTTTGAATGCGAGGATACAGATAAAGCGATTATTGAGGCGTTAAAAACCAATCCTTACGGCAGATGTGTGTATCGGTGCGATAACGATGTTTGTGACCATCAGGTTGCCAGTGTTGAGTTTGAAAACGGCGTTACTGCTGTGTTTACGGTATCGGCATTTTCCAGAGATAACACCAGAACTATAAAGATTATGGGTTCTAAAGGTGAAGTTGGCGGTTGTATGGAATCGGGAGTTTTGGTGCTGAAAAGATTCTCCGATATGAGCGAGGAAACCTTTCATATCACCCACGACGGAACCAAACATTGCGGCGGTGACGGCGGATTGATGGAACACTTTGCAAAACTTCTTAATGAAAATGAGAAGCATCAGGATCCATGGTTGTTAAAAGCCCATAAGGCTGTATTCTCTGCGGAAAAGTCAAGACAAACAGGGCGGAGTATAGAGTTAGTACAGGATAAAATGTGATTTCTGACCAAAAAGAGTCAATATTCTTCTATTGTTTGTCAATATTTTTATGGAAAAATAGCTATAAAACTGTTATACTAAAGGTATAATTTTGTGAGAAATGAACGCAAAAAGAAAATTTTGGCAAAAGGGGCGGACCATGTCCGCCCCGAGGACATTCAAGGAGGAAAATAAAAAGATGAAACGGATTTTATTTCAAGGAGATTCTATCACCGATGCAGGCAGATGTTTGCTGAACGTGGAATGGTATGTAGGACAAAGCTACGCAACTATGATTAGTGGACGATTGGGGATGGACCAACCGGGCGAATACGAATTTGTGAATCGAGGCATCGGCGGCAATCGCATTGTGGATTTGTATGCAAGAATGAAAAAGGATCTTTTGAATATCAAGCCAGACATTCTTAGTATCCTGATTGGTGTCAACGATGTGTGGCACGAAATTCATGAAAACCCCAACGGGGTGGATGCCGAAAAATACGGACTGGTCTATGACCTCTTGATTCAGGAGGTACGGGAAAAACTCCCCGAAACAAAAATCATCCTGATGGAGCCCTTTGTGCTCAAGGGATGCGAAACCGAAGAGCATTGGGAATACTTTCAGACGGAGGTTCCCAAGCGTGCCCAAAAAGTCAAGGAAATCTGTGAAAAGTACGGACTGACCTTTGTGCCGTTGCAGGAAAAGTTTCATGAGGCAGAAAAACTGGCACCTGCTGATTATTGGCTGAGAGATGGCGTACATCCCACCCCTATGGGCAATGAGTTACTTGCGCGGGAATGGATGAAAGCCTTTCAAACAATATAGGAAACGGAGGAAGAGGGAATGAAAGCAGCACCCGTAAATAAGATAAGAAGAAGAGCCAAGCTCCGCAACGAACTGGATGCGTGGGTTTTGATGCTGCCGATGCTGGTGATTCTGTACCTGTTTGTATGGCGTCCCACAGTCATGGGCGGTGTATGGTCGTTCTTCAATATGAAAGCGTATACGGTAAAAGATTTTTGTGGTTTGGAGAACTACATCAAGGTATTGAGCCATACCCAGTTCCTGCCCATGCTCTGGAATACTGTCCAGTATGTATTCTGGTCCTTGGTGATTGGATTTTTGCCGCCGCTGTTCATTGCGATTATGATCAATGAAATCGTGCATTTCAAGAGCGGATTTCGCGTGCTTACCTACATACCGGCAGTCATTCCCGGAATTGCAGCAATGCTGATGTGGTACTTTATGTACTATCCGGACCAGACCGGACTTTTGAATATG
>JAFQIA010000027.1 GCA_017397725.1 Clostridia bacterium | reverse complement strand
TGATGCAGTAGGATTCCAAATCACATGCAGGGCATGGTCTGAATTGTAACCTCCGGTATTGCTGATGGTAACAGAATAATCGGTACCCACAGTTCCTGTTGGTGTTTGTGTTCTGTTCCACTTGCCCTCTCCGTCACTGACTTGAAGAGCAGGTTCCGGGTCTGGCTCTGGTTCTGGTTCCGGCTCTACGGCAGGTGTCGGCTCAAAGGTGGACTGTTCATCTCCAAGCAAGTTAGGCGTCAACGCATTGCCGTTATCGTCTACGCGAACCAAGGTGATATTGTCGATATAATACTCCTGTGCATCGTCACCCTTAAAGGTAAAAGCGGCTGTTTTGATTGCATTGCTGCCTGAAAAATCTCCTGTAAAGCTCAGTTCTTTCCATTCTCCAGTGGTAAGACCTTGATGTTGGAATTGATTTCCTTGCCAAGACCAGGGAGTGGTAAAGCCGGAATCCACAGCGCTTCCTGTGGGATTGTATGCCACTTTCTTCACCATCATACTATACTTGTACTTACCCGGTGTAGTGAAAACACCGCCTGTAACTACTGTTTCATTAGCTGTTCCTGCATTGTAGGTTTTGTTCGGCAATATCGCCTGAATCACATAAGCACCTGATGCCGACGGTTTCCAAATCACATGCAATGCGTGGTCTGAATTGTAACCTCCGGTGTTGCTGATGGTAACAGAATAGTCTGTACCCTCAACTCCTGTTGGTGTAGTTGTCCTGTTCCACATACCCTGTCCATCACCAACTTGAAGAGCGGGTTCCGGGTCCGGCACTACGGTAGGTGTGGTCTCAAAGGTGGACTGCTCATCTCCAAGCAGGTTGGGAGTCAACGCATTGCCGTTATCGTCTACACGAACCAAGGTGATATTGTCGATATAATACTCCTGTGCATCGTCACCCTTAAAGGTAAAAGCGGCTGTTTTGATTGCATTACTGCCTGAAAAATCTCCTGTAAAGCTCAGTTCTTTCCATTCTCCAGTGGTAAGACCTTGATGTTGGAATTGATTTCCTTGCCAAGACCAGGGAGTGGTAAAGCCGGAATCCACTGCGCTTCCCGTGGGATTGTATGCCACTTTCTTCACCATCATACTATACTTGTACTTACCCGGTGTAGTGAAAATACCGCCTGTAACTACCGTTTCATTAGCAGTTCCTGCATTGTAGGTTTTGGTAGGCAATATTGCCTGAATCACATAAGCACCTGATGCAGTAGGATTCCAAATCACATGCAGGGCATGGTCTGAATTGTAACCTCCGGTATTGCTGATGGTAACAGAATAATCGGTACCCACAGTTCCTGTTGGTGTTTGTGTTCTGTTCCACTTGCCCTGTCCATCACCGGTCACAAGCGCAGATTCCGTTGCTGACACAGATACCGGAATCACCAGCAGCGATGCCAGCATTACCATCGTCAATACCAACGATATGATTTTCTTTTTCATCGCCTATCTCCCTTTCTCCTTTAACGGTAAATAACAATTGCATGAGGCTTAGAACCACGAAGTTTGGATGTAAATTGGTCGCCTTTTTCTACATCGGCAAGGGTTCCGCGGAAAAATCGATCATCTTCTGAATCATAGATAAAGACCGGCATACCGTCATGACAACGAATGGTTCTCATACCATATTCTCCGCAATCGATTTTGATACGAAGTGCGGCTGGGTTGACAATTGCTACTTCACCATGCACAAAGGCTTCCTTGCCGTGTATCTGTGTTGGATTTGCCACCATATTGGTTTGACCTACAGAACGATGGATTTTGATTTCTTTGATAAATCCTTCTGTATTTGTCACAAGAGAAATAACATCGCCTCGTTGGACACCTGCAAGTACCGTGCTATCATCACAGTAGAAGGTCACACTGTCGTAATTTCCCATCATGCCGGTAACGGCATCCACATTTTCCCAATCTATGGTCATCTCTTTTCCAATAGACTCAACAATAAAGATATCCGATGTCTGCAACCCCAGTGTATCATCCGGTTTTTGCAGAATCACAAAGAGTTTTGCAAATCCGTATTCATCTATTGCATAAGCAGAATAGGAATAGTCTTCCTGATCTTCAAACGCACTACGGGAGGAAATGCTGTACGAGAGTTCATCCTGTAATGAATTGGGATCTACCTTTATGAAAACCGATGAATCCTCCATAAATGCTACGGAATTGAATGCGTAGTTTCCATAAAAATACTGGTGCTTCTGGTTCTCCCAACTGTTGAATTCCGTATCACAGACATTGCTATCCGGATCATATTGTTTGGGAAGGTCAATGGATGAAATGTTTCCGGTTGCATCGGTTTCATATGCAATAACACTCAGCACACCGCTTGCGCTGGTTTGAATAGATGCAAAAATATTTTTTGTTTCTACCCCACGGCTGCCGTCAAAGACAATTTTGTCATTGATAACATACTCCTGAAATTTTCCTGCTGTGGTATAAAGTTTCAATCTGTAGGTTTTGTTGAAGTTTCCTTCTTCAGCTTTTGCAAAGACGATGCCGTATTGTGTTGTTTCCACCTCATCATCGGCATAAGCAATTTTCCCGTTACAATCCAAGTAGAATGTATAGGCAAGACCAGGACTCAATGTTTTTGCATTGCTGTCTCCTGCTGCCAAGGCTTTTGCGTACTCCGGTGTCAGGGTATAATCTTTACTACCGATACGCACAACCATTTCTTCCTTTGTATTAACAGAAACAATGGTACCCTCCACCGTCTCGGTTGAACGGATTGCAACAACGACCCGTCTGCCATCCAGTTGAGATTCTGTTACGGTAAGAACATCACCGATTTGCAATTCTTTGAATGTGATGCCTTTTCCCGCATCTTCAATGAGAATGTTGTCTTCGATATCCTCATCATTCAAATCCAGAATCTGGTTCTGGGCATTATGGGTAAACACGTTGTTCACTTTTTCGCTTATCTTGGAGATGGAATCAATAACCACCGTTTTATACGAGGTAATAAATACTACATCATACTCTGTTCCGGAATCATTGTTAATCAGCCGGACGGAACCGTATTCCGGTTGGAACATTGCTGTATTTTTACTCATAACCGGTTGACCATTGTAAATAATCTTCGCAATAGGGGAAATATTCACCTTTCTCTGGGACTGATCTACATAATAAGTAAGTGTCTGAAAATCCGGAGAAATCCCAATGATATCCTCATCCTGGATTTGGATTTCCCGATTTCTGATACCCACAGTAAACAAGACGGTATCCAAACCATTATTTTTTTTCTGTACATACGCCTCTACATTCAGACCGACATATTGACTTACGTCTTCCTCTGCCGTATAAACTTGCCCGTCAATCATAACACCATTGGTGGGCACATCCAAACCCGGGCGGAGTTGCATGGTTTCTGTTGCATCCACCACGCCTTCGATTTTGTAAATTTTCCGGAATTCATACAACAGGGTATTCTCAGACGTTGTACCGTAAATCACGCCATCTTCGGTAAATACTTTTTCGTCAACGTATGCACAGTTGATGGCATTATACAAAAGATATGCCGCATCATAATCCTGCAGTCGGTCACCGGGTCTGGCAACAACACCTTCTGTCAAGCCAAGTCTTGATGCGATGCTTAGATAACCCGCAGGAAAACCACCCATTTCTTGGGCATGAAATTCATAGCCCAAAAGCCTTACCAACATGGTTATTGCCTCATCAAAATACAGAGGCTTGTTCAAGTCGGTTTGTCCGCTATGGATAATTCCCCTTTGTTCTGCAAAGGAAATGGCATCCTTACTATAATCGTCGGTATAACCGTAATCACCATAAATATTACAAAGATAATTGATAAATGCACTCTTGCTGGTATTTCTAAAAGATCCGTATTCTGCCAATGTACGATCATTGGGCAGTGTAGTTTTGTGGTATTCCGCTTTTTTTCTTGGAGGGATAATGCCCAACCCTTCTAAAATTCTGCATTTTACAAGAATTTCGTCATTTCCTGACGTGTCAACCTCAGAAGCATATCCAAAGGTAAACAAGGAGAGCACCAATCCAATAACCAGAATGATACTTACAATTCGTTTCATTACTTATTTTCCTCCTTTCAATGCTTCGTAAAGAATTTTAGCAGCCTCTGCACGGGTTGCATTACCAACAGAATCAAAGGTGTTTTCTCCCTTACCGTTGATGATGCCTGCCTTAAACAATGCAATTACGTTTTCCAGAGCATATTCTGCAATCTGTTTCTCATCCTGAAACGCCATATATTCCTTAACAGCATCCAAAGAAACGCCTTTCACGTCCAATGCACGCTTTACCATAACCGCCATATCCTGACGGGTAATGTTCTGCCCGACACCAAACCGTGTACTGTCAATACCGTTGATGATTCCATTTGCAACTGCGGTACGGATGAAAGGTGCATACCAATCATCTGCCACATCCCCAAAGGTCAATTCCACCGCATCAGCAGAAAGTCCGCATGCCAGAACTAACATCTTGGTAAATTCTTCTCTGGTTACCTGTCTGTCAGGTTCAAAGGTTCCTTTTTCCGTTCCGTTGACCACGCCTTTGTTTTTCAGCCAGGTCACCGCTCCGCTTGCCCAATGAGACCCAGGCATATCGGAAAACAGCGTTGTGGTCTGAACTTTATCTTCGGCAGTTCCGGATCCGTTTTCCCCAAAATTGGGATCAGATACAACGGGAACTTTGTTATTGCCTCCGCCAAGGGCAACGCCTCCTCCTCCACCGGAGGGTACGGATCCTTGTGGATCTTTGATTGCTTCCTGATACGCCTGAACCAGAAGTACTCTCAGTTGTTCCTGTGTTTTCAATTTGCTGTTGTGACAAGCCAGCACAACAGTTTCATACGCTGTGTATTTTTTTGCAGTGTTTAACGTGTTAATCTGGTTGATTTCATTGACACATAAGCCGGTCTCGTTTTTGAATGCATCCAACACAGCTGACATCGCATTGACATCTGCACGGTTGACCGTTTCAATACCATACGCTACCGTAAAATCGGTAATCAAGATTGTAGGCACCTGGTAACTGCCTTGAATCATGGTTACTACATCCGCAATCAGACCTTCGTCAATGGGTTCCTGATTATATTCTACGGAAAGGGTTTTAAGGCCATCTAATCTTTCTCCCTGATTGTAAAGTGCCAATCCATAAGATCCCTTGAACAGAGAACCAAAGGTTGTATCTTCCACAGTTTGCAACCCGTTAAGATATAACTGCTTCATGGTTTCCTTTTTGATATCCTCTGTTCTTTGACTGAACGCAGAATAATCCAAACCGAATCTGAAGAAGATGCCGCTGCATACCGGTTGTGCAAACACCGGAAGCAAGTATTGATGGGCATCCTCTGCCTGACCGGCTTTGCTACCCTCTGTCTTCAGCGTCTGGATAAATGTACGAAGTGTGTTTCTGTCTGCATACTGAAAAGAAATCTTATCTCTTTGCTCCGCTGCATTTTCCACCTCTATGTAATAGCTTCCGGTTCCGGGCACACCATCTCTTTCGTCCGGGATTTCCAAAGTGAACTCCATGGAGCTGCCTGCCTCCAACACCTTTTGATACAGAGCATAAATCTCCTCTTCTTCGGTCAGCGGGGCTTCATCCTTAATCAGTTCCAAGGTAATTCTGCTTTCCGTTTGAGCCTGATTGGTAACGGTTGCAGAAATTACGCCGTTTTTGACAGATAACTTTGTAATTGCAACCGAACCGCCTGCTGCCAACACAGGGGTGCTGAAAAGCATACCAGATGCAAGCATTGCCGCTACTACTTTTTTCATATTACTTCCTCCTTTTCCTACCATTCCATAAGATTATATTCGTTTCCGTTAAGATCCAGAGTCTTCACCTGATTATGCCCAAAATCTGCTTTTACATCTTTATCAAAAATGCGGAAAGTCACACAACTGCTTTCCCCTTCCATATCATAAGCTCTTACTATCGGTTTATCGCTATCCTCATGCTGCTTGATGGCAGAAACAATGATGGCATCGTTATCTGCAGCAAAACAGCTCATAGTTTCCGGAAGTCTTCCTTTATGGAATCCCCCCAGGATATGTCTTACAGGAGAATTAAGTTCTGCCGCTTTGTGTTCTGCATCGGTTTTACTTTTAAAGGGTGCAACAATATAGGTAAACTGATGCTCACCTTGTTCCATTGTTTCTGTGAATTCGTCCCGGATACAACAATGGGATGCATAGTTCGCACTTCTGAGAACTGTCATTCTCATTTCCCCGTTCTCGGTATCGTATCCATGCTTAGAACCATTGGCAACACACAGCTTGCCGCTGGCAATCCAGGATCCGCAGGGTTCTTCTCCGGTATAACCTGTCCTGGTAATGGTTCCGTAGGGAATCTTGGCTGTTACCGTCTCTTCGGTCAGCGGGAAGCAGAACTTCAAAGTCAAGTTATCCCCAGTAAAGTTCACCTTGCTTTTGACCTCAACCTTATCACTACCGGCACAAAGGATGTACTCCCGTTGCAGAACCGATCCCTCACATTCTGTTATAGCACGCAAGGTTAACCTCACGCTACCCTCCTCCAAAATTTGAAATTTGGGAGAATGGAATACTGCTTTCACATCTCCAAGGGTAAACCGTTCATGTGCCCAGGTGTCACTCTCGGATTCATCAAGGATCAGTGCACGGCAGGGTTTATCAATGACAACCTCGTCGGTTTCCTTGTTGTACATATACTTGATGTCACCGGTTTCTGTATCAAATTCCACCTTAATTCTGCTGTTCTCCATCGTATGTTCGGTGATTTTCAGCTCGCTTTCCAGTTTTGCAGTTGTCTCCTGCTCATAGAAGATGCGGTAGACCGCATACCCAAGTGCCGGCACCTTTGCCATAAACGCGGTGGCGTGCTTATCTTCTTCACAGCAGATATATTCTCCACGCACCAAATCAAAAGGAATTTCATTCCCCTTACTGTCCGTCACTTTTTTTGCTTTCGGACTGACCGCTACGCAAGCTTCAACCGGCCATGTGTGAGGGTTAAACAACACAAGAGGTGTACCGAGTACCTCGTGCTCCCATATCCGTCCGGTTTTATGAGATGGCAGAGTTTCGCCCTGCAGGGTATCGATATTCCATGCAATTTTTTGCATAACATCGTTGATGATTTTTTCGGTAACTGACAGTGTTTCTCCAAAAGAATATGATGCATCTTCATAGGCTTTTTGTACCGAGCATCCGCACAAAATATCATGGAACTCATTAAACAGCACGTTTTTCCAGCCGTCAGCAAGCTTTTCTGCCGGATAAGTATGTCCCAAAAGCTCCTTTGCCATCACCGAAAACTTTTCTGCAGTAAGCAGATTTTGTTCACTTTTTCTGTGAAGCGTTTTTACCATGCTCTGGGCACTATAACAACCTCTTGCATGATGCTGCAGTTCATCCTGAATGACCGGAAGACCGGTCTTGTCTACATGTTCAAAATATGCATCCGGGGTGGAATATATCATATCCCCCTGATTTGCCTCGTCAAGTTCACGCATCAGTTGGATGGTAGGACCTCCGCCGTGGTTTCCCACGCCGTAAAAGGTCATCATGTCCATGTCTTTTCTTTCCGCAAGCGCACGGATTTCCGGAATGTACGGTTCGGCATGGTCAATACAATACCGAATGGGAATACGATATGCACACACCTGACTATCATCATCACTTTGCCACAGAAACAGATATTCGTCACATCCCTGTTCCTGGGGTGACGGACGCATGAACACATAATTCTCCATGCCGCTTGCTTTCAATATCTTGGGCAGATTGACAGTGTGTCCAAAGGAGTCTACATTGTATCCGGTGGTTGCAGTAACTCCGAACTTTTCCTTAAAATATCTCTGGGAAATCAGGGCATGGCGTGCAAAGCTTTCTCCGTCCGGCATATTGCAGTCCGGTTGCAGATACCAACCCCCTACAATGTTCCATCTGCCTTCCTTGACCCGCTCCTGAATCTCTTGGAACATCTCCGGGTCGGTTTGCTCTACCCATTCATGATAGGCCGCACAACCGGTGGTAAATTTCATCTCAGGAAATTCCTTCATGCGATCCAAGGCACTTCTGTATGTTGCAAGGACTTCTGCATATCCTTCCTGCCATCTCCACAGCCATACGGGGTCAATGTGGGAATTGCCTATCATGTATAGCTTTTTCATTCTGTTTTCCAACCTTTCTTATTTGTGTTTCAGCTGGGTTCTGTAAGCCGTTGGTGATATTTTTTCACTCTGGATAAAGAGCTTGGAAAAATAACTGGAATCGGTATATCCGCATTCCTGTGCGATCTCTGCCATAGATTTATCGGTATGAATCAGTAAATTTTTAGCACAGGAAATTTTTAATGCATTCCGATATTTTACAATACTCATGCCGGTAATCTTTTTAAACTGATGCATCAAGTAATACCGACTAGTACCGATTTTATCTGAAATCTCATCAATGGAAAGATCGCTCTGCAGGTTTTCCATAATAATTTTCTTCACCAGACTCACAATGGGAAATTGATCTACCGTAATATCAGAAACAGAACGAATCAATGTAATAATCTCTATGGCGGTCTGTTTCTTGCTTTCCTTTTCTCCGTCAATCCGTTCAATCAACCGATCCAGTTTGTCATTTTCCAGCTTGTGCATATTAACACAGTTGATATTGTAACGCTCAAAAATCTTTTCCAGAATCTTGTTGGGGAATTTCTCAATGTAATATTCTGCAATTTCTTCGTCGGTTAGCTTGTCCGTTTCGTTCAGGAAAATTTTATCTACGTTCCCCTCGTATTCACCCAACTTTGAAATAATACACTTTAATTTACTGTTGGGGTTCACCAACTCACCTGCCATAATATCTTTTTCAGTAATCTTTGCATAAAGGATTTCTCTGGCACAGGCATAAACTTCATCGAAGGAGTTCTTAAAACACCCCCGTTCCCTGTCATAGGTAATATAAATATAACCATCCTCTGCCTCAACGAAATCCGGATAGGAAACATCATTTCTCTCATCTAACATCAAGCTGTATTTCCAGGAGGTGCATTCATCATCAGACAAAAGTGCCATCATGTTATTCCTCCCATCGAAATCCACATGATTTATAAGGAGGATTCTGCCGGATTTTAACCGTCTGATCGCAAAACGGGAACAAGGACCTCCCAAATTGCTGTCTTCTCCTTTTGTCCATGTTCTTCCAAAATCAAAAGAATAGGCAACACCGATGCCGTATTTGGTTCTAACATAACTTGCAATCCGACCATCCTGAAGTTCCAGAATCATATGTTCATCATAGGAACGATTTTCAACATCTGCACCACCAATAATCTCAAATGTCTTACCATTGTCAATGGTTCTGTATACAAATGCACCTGCTTCTCTGGAACAATCATCCGCATCAAAATCATAATCCACAATTTCGCCTTTGATTTCTTTTTTCCAAACAGCAATGGGAAACAGCCATTCTCCCGTAGAAAGCACGGTAGGTTTGTTCAGCATAACATCGTGCCCGATCATGAAAGGCTCTCCCCAACTCAATTTTTCTGCATCGGGGTCATCACAAATAACTCCATAAACTGCGTTATCCGGCATGATGGACCAAATCATCCAGAGTCTGTCAAGAGGATCAATCCAAAGGCAGGGGTCATAGCACCGATGATTTTCCAGATATGCTACTGCAACGGGCTCTGAAAAATGCTCTCCATCCTCCGATATTGTAAGAACACAGAAGTTTCCGATTTCTTCCCGAACACCGCCGGAATAAAATATAGAGAAAATTCTTCCTTTTTTCGTAACCTCAATACCCGGGATTCCCTGCCAGACCCGTTTTCTTTGCTCATATTTTTTCAGTTCTTCTTCCTTTGTAATAAACATAGCTCTCACCTCATCCTCATTTTATCATAAACACCCTGTGAAATACATTGGATATTACTACCACTAAACCTTGTATTTTCCAATTTATTTTATCATTCTTATACCATTGAATTCCTGATTTTAGTGTAGAAAAAAATCATATGGAATTCTATAACAAAAGTGCTCTTTCTTATTAAAATGTTATAACAAAAGCGCTTTATTCTTTCCATTTTTGGTAATAAATAACGGCTCTATAATAAATGTTGGGGTAGCGAAATAGAGCCTACAAAAAACAATTAGAAAAATTCGAAAAAAGTAGAGCATAACTGAGTTCTTATATATTCAGCTATTTGTTTTTTATTTCGTCCTATCGTACCTACATAATATCCTCTTGCCCAGAAATGGCGATTTCCATATTTGTATTTCATATTGGCATATTTCTCAAATATCATTAAGCTACTTTTTCCCTTGAGATACCCCATAAATTGAGATACGCTATACTTTGGCGGCATTAATACCAACATATGTATATTGATTATTACAACAATGAGAGAATTTCTTTAAAACTAAAAAGGATGAGTCCGGTGCACCACCGAACTCATTTTCAAGCAAGTTAATATTTAATTTTGTCTGAACTTTGCTGAAAAAGATAATAAAACTAATCAAAAATTCGGTGTCGGGGGCCCCTTTTTTCCGAGGTCTTCGACATTAACAACACAAAAGCAAGCAACTCACAGTCATAGAGATAGCAAATAGAGTAAATTAGCTCATTACCATCTATGCCTGTATCGTTGCTTGCTTTTGTTTTAAGGCGAAAATCTGGGTGTAATTCGTATTCCGTCAGTTATAGCAAAGTGATATGCCAACTCTGACATCATTGTAGAATAGCATAAAATTGTCCAGATTATCGCTACTATTCACTAAGGTGTATCCGTTTACACCTTTATAATTTCAATCTTAACCCCACTTCTCTAAAATAATATATTTAGTAAATTGGGGTTATTTTTATAAATTCATAAGCGGGCTTGAGGATATACTTCGTGATACTATATCCTTATCCTGCATCCCCTGTAAATATCTTTGTGTTATCTTAATATTCTCGTGTCCCATAAGTCTTGACAAGCTATAAAAATCAAGATTATTCCTAAGTTGTGCTTGAGCAAAATAATGTCTTAATGTATGAGGCGAGCATCTAACACTCGCCTCAACATTTGCGAGTTTCCCTGCTTTTGCTACGATTCTCTCTACTGCCTCAACCGTCAAAGGCTTTCCGCTTTTAGATAGAAAATAATTCGTATACGGAATATTCTTATATTTGAAATAGCCCTCTCTGGTCATTTCATACTTCATTAAGATTTTAGCCAAATATGGACTTTTTCCTACTTCTCTTTCTTTATATCCTTTGCCAAAAATCCTAATCATCTTATCGAATACATTGGATTTTTCAAGCGTACACAACTCAGTATTTCTTATTCCTGTATCAATCAGCATTGCAATAATAGCTTTATTCCTGACAGAGATATAATCTCTACCGTCATAAACTTCAAGCATCTTATATATATCAGCATTACAATATGTTTTAATAATTGTCTTTTCTTCCTTTCCCCACGGAACTTTAAGGCAAGGATTAACCGTAATGTATTCTTCATTACAAGCATATTTAAAAAATGCACGATAACATTTAAGCAATCCATTGGTATAGGTTATCTTTCTGCCGTTTGCCCAAAGAAATTTAAAAAGCTCTTTCATTTGTTTAGCCGTAACATCTTCTATATCAGTAATTCCATACCTTTCTTCTAAATAATGAAATAGGTATAAAGAATTATTCCTATATCCTTTTATCGTTTTAGGACTATAATGTTTCACCTCACAATCGAATATAAATTCCTTTAGCACGTTGGTTAATTTCAATAAAAAAACCTCCTTTGATATATGTGATGACATACATCAAAGAAGGTCGATATACAAACCTTTTGAATTTTAACTTTTGGTGGTATGTACGCCGTAGAAGTGGCACGTATACCATCATTCAAGAGAATTTTTGAAAATCTAAAATCTCTGAAACCCTTGATATGCTTGACTATTCCTCTTCTTCCTCAGGCATCTCCCAAGTATGATAAACGTTCTGCACGTCATCGTTTTCTTCCAGCATATCAATCAGCTTTTCCATCTTTTTGACCATTTCAGGGTCATCCAGAGCCGTGGTGGTCTGGGGAATGTAGTTGATTTCCGCCTGTGCAAACTGATAGCCATTCTGTTCCAATGCTTCACGGACAGCACTGAAATTTTCGGGAGCAGTCATGATTTCATAGCATTCTTCTTCTACATTGAAGTCATCAGCCCCTGCTTCCAGAGCATCCATCATCAGCGTGTCTTCGTCCACGCTGTCTGCCTTTTCCACAACAATCATACCCTTGCGGTCAAACATAAAGGACACGCATCCGTTCTGGCCCAAGTTTCCGCCATTTTTGTCAAAGTAATGACGCAAATCCCCTGCGGTACGATTTTTGTTGTCGGTCAGGGTTTCCACAATGACCGCAATGCCGTTGGGGCCGTAACCCTCATAAACCATCTCAAAATATTCATTGCCACTACCCTCGCCGGCAGCCTTTTTGATACTGCGGCTAATGGTATCGTTGGGCATATTATTCGCCTTTGCCTTTGCAATGGTATCTCTCAGCTTGGAGTTGGAATCCGGATCCGGTCCTCCCTCTTTCACCGCAACCATCAGTTCTCTACCGATTTTGGTGAAGATTTTACCTCTCTTGGCATCGTTTGCGCCCTTTTTGCGCTTGATTGTCGCCCATTTGGAATGTCCTGACATAAAGTGTAACCTCCTAAAAACCTTATCTTCAACACAAAATCAGAAGGATGTCCTCCTGATTTTGCGTCGTTTGCAATTATTCTTTTGTTTCATCCACAACCAATTCCTTCAACGAGGTTGCAAGCCCTGCAAGGCCTTGAATCTCAGACGGAATGATAATCTTGGTTGCTTTGCCGTCTGCCGCCTTGGCAAACGCCTCCAGGCTCTTAATGGCAATGACCGCATCGGTGGGAGATGCCTCATTCAGCATTCTCAAACCCTCTGCCGTTGCTTTTTGCACTTCCATAATTGCCTGTGCCTCACCCTCTGCCACACGGATGGCAGCTTCTTTTTCTGCCTCCGCTTGCAGAATCTGGGATTGTTTTTCTGCCTCTGCCTGCAGAATCCGGGATTCTTTTTCACCCTCTGCAACCAGAACTGCAGACTTCTTTTCACCCTCGGCACGCAGAATCGCCTCACGGCGTTCCCGCTCCGCTTTCATCTGTTTTTCCATCGCCTCACGGATGCCTGCAGGGGGAATAATATTCTTCAGCTCCACACGATTGACCTTGATGCCCCACGGGTCGGTGGCCTCATCCAGAATCGCCCGCATCTTGGTGTTAATCACATCGCGGGAGGTCAAGCTTTCATCAAGCTCCATATCACCGATGATATTACGCAAGGTGGTTGCGGTTAAGTTCTCAATAGCAGACATCGGAACATCCACACCATAGGTGTAAAGCTTGGGGTCGGTAATCTGGAAATATACCACCGTATCAATCTGCATGGTAACATTATCCTTGGTAATCACCGGTTGGGGCGGAAAGTCTACCACCTGCTCTTTCAAAGAAACCCGCTTTGCAATCCGCTCAATCAGCGGAATCTTAAAATGCAGTCCCACATTCCAAGTGGTATGATATGCACCCAATCGCTCCATCACATAAGCCTGTGCCTGAGGAACAATCTTGATGCAGGATAGCAGCAACAAAATTAGAATAATTAAAATACCAACAAAAAATCCCATAGACAAGCTCCTTTCTTAAAGCTTCTTCTCTACCATCAGGTGAACGCCTTCGATGGCTTTGACCACCACACGCTCGCCCTCTTGAATGGGCGTTTGTGCAGAGGCGGACCAGATCTGTCCCATCACCTTGACCGAGCCTTTGTTTTCTACTGAATCAATGGCCGTAAGCACCACGCCCTCCTGTCCCAAAAGCCTGTCCGCATTGGTGGAGGTTTTTTCCTGATTCCGGAATTTCCGGCTCAGCGGTGCAGTGAGCAACAGCAAAATCGCCGAAGACAGCAGGAACACCAAAATCTGTCCCAAAAGGCTCACCTCAAACGCTGCCGCAATTGCTGCCAGAATAGCTCCTGCCGCCATCCAGACGGAAACCAGAGCAACGGTGACGCTTTCCAATACGCCAAACGCGACCGCAATTACCAACCAAACTATGATTGCACCTGTCATTGTTTCACCTACCTTAGTATGCCCGTTTATAGCCACCGCTACGCTTGCTGTCGTTGCTCCGTTTCAAATCCTGAAACTTTTCATCGCTGTCCTGCTTGAATTTTTGCAGCATATCGTCAAAGGACATATCGCTGCGCTTGTGAAATTCAAATTCTTCCGGCGGTTGTTTCGGGTCGAATGCCGGTTGGGTGCGCCGCTCCTTTTTGGGTCTGGGGGCACGGCGTTCCTCCTTCGGCTTATTGTTTCCTTCCACCTGCTTAATGGAAAGGCTGATTTTTCCTTTATCCACACCAATCACCTTCACCTTGACGGTATCGCCCTCTTTCAGGTGTTGTTTGATGTCGCTGACATATTCAGAGGCAATCTCAGAAATATGTACCAAGCCGCTTTTGCCCTCCGGCAACTCCACAAATGCGCCAAATGCGGCAATTCCTGTAACCTTTCCTTCTACTACCGAACCAACTTCAATTTGCATCTTTTTCCAAAATCCTTCCTTGGAGGAAACATCCTCCACTTATAATAAAAACTTTCGTTTCTTCCTCTTTGGTTAATTGCTGGTGTTTGCCTCACTCTTATTGGCATCCACAAACACCCGTTCATTGGGGCGTACCAGTCCCAATTTTTCCCTGGCGACCTTTTCCAGATACGCAGGGTCGTTCAAATTCTCTAATTCCGCCTCCAGTTGTTCTGTCTGGCGGGTTGCCTCTTCAATTTGTGCATTGAGGGCATCAATCTCACGGCTCTTTCGGTTCAGGGCAACCTGTTGCCAAATCATGGTATAACAAAAATATGCCCCAAACAACAGAATCACTGCCGCAACCGCAAATTTGCGGGGATTGAATTTTCGTTTGGGTTTGCCTTTGCCGGAATCTGCTTTCTTTCGGTTCTGTTCCTGCTGCATCCTGCATCCCCTCCTAAAAATCCCGATAATTTTCTGCTTTAATTATAGCGGAATTTCCTCGGCTTGTCAACGAAAACTTTTCTTTTTCCTCTTCCGTCTTTCCTCGGCTTTCTGTCGTTTTTGATTTTCCCGCTCTGCCTTTTGACTCCTTGCCCGGAGTTCTTTCATTTTCTGTCGTCGTTTTCTTGCATTCTCTACTTTGTGGATGCTTTTTTTACTATACCACGCAATCACCAAAAATGGTTTCGACAGCAAACGAAAAACCACGCGAACCGGCAGGGACAGCACCCGCAAAACCCAACAGAATAGTTGTATCACCAATTGGGAAAGCCATACCATCCCTCTTACCATTCTGTCCCGAAACACAAAATAATACCCAAGGATGCCCAGTGCCGTCCCCAAAAAGCCTTGGATACGCAAGCATCCCCCATTTTTGTCATAGGCAACGAAAAAAAGCAGCACTCCCGACAAAAGCACAAAAAAGAGGTCCTCCAGATTCACCCTTAGTACCGAACCGGGGACCAGTCTTCTGCCGGAGCGCAACATATCATAGAGGAGTGCAAGAGCCGCCCCCAGTACCAAGGACCAGAGAAAATACCCCAAATCCACCCCAAAGGTAATCTTCATTCCGCCTTCTCCCTCTTCCCTTTGGTTCTATTGGAACAAGCGGGAAAACAAACTTCCCTGATTCTCTCTATGGTGGGTCTGGCTGTATTTCAGTTCGTCCACCATTCCCTCAATCACCAGTTGTCCGTCATCCACATTCAGTTTGTGAATCCGAAAATCGCTGCCAATCACCGTCAGCATTCCCATAGAGGTATGCACGCAAACCTTTTCTTCATCAAAGCTTTCTACATCCTCCACCTCGCAGATGGTCACCTTTTTTCGATTTTCCATCGACACTGTATGCCGCTTTACTTCCTCCATATTTCTGCCTCCTTTTCATACTTGGTACATATCTATTCCAAAAAAGCAGAAAATATGAAAAAGCCGATGCGGAATCCGCATCGGCTTTTTAGAAGTTCTTATTTCTTGTTCTTTACGCCGGAATCTCTCCAAGTTGCCCACAGAGGACCTGCAACAAATACAGAGGAGTAGAAACCAACCAGAATACCAATGATAATCGGCAGAGAGAATGCCTGAATGGACGGAACGCCCAGCAGGTAAACCATACCGATGGTCAGCAAGGTGGTAATGGTGGTATTGATAGACCGGGTAAGGGTCTGCGCAATACTCTTGTTTGCAATCTCGCCGTAAGTTTCTTTTCTTGCGTGTCTGGTGTTTTCTCTGATTCTGTCCATGATCACGATGGTGTTGTTGATAGAATAACCAAGCACCGTCAGGATTGCTGCGATGAAGTTGGTGTCAACCGACCAACCCAAAACAGAATAGATACCAAGCAGCAACAATACGTCGTGTACCAGAGCCAAAACTGCAACCACACCGGAGGTAAACTCAAACCGGAAGGTGATATAGAGCAGAATTGCAAGACAAGCCAGAATAGACATAATCACCGCAGAACGAGCCAGTTCACGGCCGGTAGAGGGAGATACGATATCCTGATTCTTCAGGATTACGCCAGAGGGAGCAGCCTCTTCAGCGGGAGCCTCTTCACCCTCGGTTGCCTCCTCAGCGGGAGCTTCCTCTGCAGGTGCACCGTACTTTTGGGTCAGTGCCTCAGTGATGGCAGCAATTTTGTTCATTGCAAAATCAGAACGTGCCTCGTCGGTTTCCAGGCTGTTGTCAAAACCAAACTTGATGATGACTTCGTCGCCGGATTTCTGTACTGAAGAGGGGCTCTGGTCGGAGCCAAGCGCTTCGTTTACGATGTCGGTCACTTCGGATACGCTGAACTCACTGTTGATCTGGTAGGTAACAGCCATACCGCCGGCAAAGTCGGTGTCCAGATTGAATCCCTTAAATACAACGGATACAACGGAAGCCAATACCAGCACAAGTGCAATTGTCAAAAAGATACCTTTTCTTTTTACAAACATTATGCTTTGCCTCCTTTCAGAGATTCCACATCTTTTTCTTTCTTCACACCATAGAACCAAGGGTTCTTAATCTTCATACCAATGGTCTGCTTGAGCAGGAACTTGGTAACAAAGATTGCGGAAAGCATCGAAACCACGATACCGATGAACAAAGTAATACCAAAGCCCTTGATGGTACCGGTACCAAATACCCACAGGATTACTGCAGAGATAATAGTGGTGATGTTGGAGTCGATAACCGCAGAGAGTGCACGGTTAAAGCCCGCATCCACCGCACTGCGTACCGTCTTACCCAGCTTTAATTCTTCCTTGACACGCTCAAAGATAACGACGTTAGCATCCACCGCCATACCGATTGACAGGATGATACCTGCAATACCCGGCAGGGTCAGGTTGATGTGGCAGTTTGCCAGAATGATAAACACAATTGCAACATAGCCAATCAACGCAAAGTTTGCAACCAGACCTTGTACACGATACATCAAAAGCATAAAGAGCAGCACCAGAATCAAGCCGATGATACCTGCCTTGACTGCATTTGCCATTGCCTCGTCACCCAGAGTTGCGCTGACGGTACGAACCTCCACCTGCTCCAAAGAGAAGGGAAGCTGACCGGACTTGATGTTTGCCGCAAGTGCTTTTGCTTCTTCCGGCTCGAACTCACCGGTAATCACACAGCTATTGCTGTCGATTCTGGTCTGTACGGTCGGTGCAGAAATAATCATACCATCCATAGTGATGTAGATAGGCTGTCCAACCAGTCTGCCGGTTGCCTCGGAGAACTTATCCCGACCTTCGTCGGTCAGTTCCAAGCTGATGTAGTAAGAGCTCTTAGTCATGCCCTGTTGGGTCTGTCCATACTCTGCGACTGCACTTTTTACCTCTTTACCGGTCATCACCGCTTTTTCCACAATCACTTTGGTAGGATCCTGCGGATCCTGTGCCACGGTTTCAGCAAATACCAGTTCTGCGGTAGAACCCAAGGTTTCTACTGCGGTCTGTGCATCCTGAACATCAGGAAGCTCTACCCGCACCTTGTCCACACCCTGACGGGTGAGGGTTGCTTCGGTATAGCCCTGTCCGTCCAAACGGGTACGGAGCATACTAACCACCGTGTTCATATCATCGTCTGTGGGATTTTCGGTCTGTGCACGATACACAATTACCGTTCCACCTTTCAGGTCGAGTCCCTGTGTAATTCCGTCTTCATCGAGGATACCGGGGAAGCTCACCTTGTCCGTAATGTCAAGACCGTAAAGTCCGACATAGAACAGTGCTGCAATCACCAAAAGAATGGCTGCGAATTTCACTATACTTCTGGACACTTTGTTTCCTCCTTTGTGTAGAACAATGCTACATATAATGATTAATTTCCGTCCGGCAACGCCGGAACAGACTAATTATTTTACAAAAAACTTTGATAACCGCATTATTATACCTTTTCCTGTTTCACAAGTCAAGGGTTTCGGGAAAAAAGTTAGGTATTTTTCATTTTTCCACGAAAAAAGGGGGTGCGAAAAGCACCCCCTTTTCTTTACCTTCTTCGTCTTTTTCCTGTGTTCACCCCGACGATTCCGCCAATAGCACCACAGCCTACGCTGAGCGCCATAGACAGCAAGGTTTGAGAGTGAAAGGACAGCTCCCCAAAAATCAGGGAACCGAAAAGGTACAAAACCGCTACATAGATAAGACCCGAGATTGCACCGCAGAGCAACCCCTGCTTGCCAAGGTGACGGGCAGCCCGAAAACCACCCCACATCACACAAAAAGCAGTTACCACAAGGACTGCAGCATCAATCACGGATTCTGTTGCCGAAAGGTAGGTCACCAAAATCGCCGCAACCAGCAAGAGGATTGCTGTTGCCACAAAGCTGACCACCACGTTTTTCAGCATATACATCGGGTCAAAAAGACGCACTTCACCGGATAATTCCTTTGCCATATTCATCCTCCCATCGCATATCGGTTGACAATACAACATATGCTGAGGGAAGAAAGAGTATGCCGATTATTCCTCAGTGGTTTCGATCTCTTCATCCGGAAGAGGTGCAACCTCTTCATTTGCGGTAGTGGCAGCCTTTAACAGGCGGCTGATTGCATTACGCTCGATGGTAATAAAGGATTTGGTGGTGCCAACGCCGGTTTCCAATACAAAGACATCCTCCTTAATGCGGGAAATCTTGCCGTGGATACCGCCGATAGAAGCTACCTCATCGCCGACTTTCAATGCTGCCAGCATATCACGCAGCTGCTTTTCTTTCTTCTTCTGGGGACGAATCAAGATAAAATAAAAAATCAGTACCATCAGAATCAACGGGAATAAACTAACCAATGTTTCCATATTCTGTGTCACCTCCTGTTCTTCTCTCTTCTTATTTGGTATTATATCCAATCTCTGGAAAAAAAGCAATATCTTTTTTCTTTTTTCCCAACCGTTCATAAAAAATTTACAGATTGATAAAACTTTTTTCTTTTTTTCTCATCCTCCTTTATGTTACAATACGAAAATGGAAAATAAAAGAAACTATATCTATGAGGTGACTACTCGATGCAAAAGGTCAAACAACTGTTCCAAAAAATTCTGCAAAGCGGAAGGCAAATTGCGCAAAAAATCTTCTCCTTTGCTCTCCATCATAAAGTCTGGGCATCGGCGATTGCCCTTGTTTTGATCGGGGCACTGGTTCTTACCTTTTTGCCCAAAAAGGGAAACCGTCCCACGATGGGTCAAAGCAACGAAGCCACCGTCAGCCGCCGGGACATTGCCGAGGTGGTAAGCGGCAGTTCTGTGGTGGAACCAAACGCAGAATACACCTTGGTTTCGATGGTCACCGGCGAAATTTTGGAAGCCCCCTTTGAAGAGGGGGATGTGGTTACCGAAGGACAGCTGATGTATCGCTTTGATGCTGCCGATGCAGAAAAGGATATGGAACGTACCCAGCTGAGCATTCAAAAAAGTCAGCTTTCCTATCAGGATACAATGGAAAACATCCGCAATTTGAATGTCACCTCCACTGTCACCGGAACCGTCCGTGAGGTGATGGTCAAAGAGGGAGATTCGGTCAACAATGGCACGCAGATTGCCACCGTGTATGACGATTCTCATATGGAAATCCGTCTTCCCTTTAACGCAAGTGAAGCCGGACAAATCCAGCGGGGCGATACTGCCGTTTTAACCTTGGTAACCGGCGGAACCGTCCTTTACGGCACCGTCACCGCAATCAGCTCTGCAGCACAGTCCTCCGGCGGGTATATGTCGGTGCGCTATGTAACCATTGAGGTGCCCAACCCCGGCGCGCTTACCGCATCTGACAGCGCAACTGCAATGATTGGCGATATTGCCTGCAATGATATAGGAACATTTGAACCGGTGATGGATTACAAAATCACCGCCAAAGCATCCGGCACCGTAGACACTCTTTCCATCAGTGCCGGTGACCGTGTTTCTAAAGGCGACGTGGTTGCCATTCTGGATTCCACCTCGGCACAGACTCAGCGACTCAACGCAGAAATTTCTATGCGGGACGCCGAACTTTCCTTAGAAAAAGTACAGGAACAGCTGGACGAATACAACATCACCGCACCTATCTCCGGAACGGTGGTCACCAAAAACAAAAAGGCGGGTGACAAGATTGAAAGCGGTGTCAGCTCTACCGATAACACCCTTGCACTGATCTATGATATGAGTAGTCTTTGCTTTGAGCTTGCCATCGATGAGCTGGATATCAAAAAAATTCAGGTAGGGCAGGATGTGACTGTCACCGCAGATGCCTCTGACCAAATCTATCACGGAACGGTAGAAAATGTTTCGGTCAGCGGCAGCGTTGGTACCAACGGGGTGACAACCTATCCGGTCAAAATCCGTATTCAGGACTTTGACGATGCGCTTCTTCCCGGTATGAATATCGAGGCAGAAATCTCCATTCAAGCTGTCACCAATGTTTTGGCAGTTCCCATTTCGGCAATTCAGCGCGGGGATATTGTTTATGTCAAGGGCGAAAAGACCGAAGAAAAAGACCGCGCTCCGGAAGGATATCACAGCGTATCCGTCACCTGCGGTGTCAGCAACGATTCCTTTGTGGAAATCCTGAGCGGTCTTTCTGAAGGGGATATCGTTTATGTTCCTGTTCAGGAAACACAGCAAACGATGATGTTTCCCGGCATGGGTGGCATGCCGGGTAGCGGAATGCCGGGTGGAGGAATGCCCGGCGGCGGTATGAGCGGTAACCGTGGAGGGATGCCCAGCGGAGGTGGTATGCGATGACCCCTTTGATTGAATTTAAGGATATTTATAAAATCTACCAGATGGGGGATTCTGCCGTGCACGCCATTGACGGCATCAGTATGCAGGTGTACTCTGGGGAGTTTCTTGCCATCGTAGGCCCCTCCGGCAGCGGAAAATCCACCTGTATGAATATCATTGGATGTCTGGATGTGCCCACCAAGGGTTCCTATTTCTTGGACGGCAAGGATGTCAGCCATATGAATGACAATGAACTGGCAGAAATCCGGAACAAAAAGCTTGGGTTCATCTTTCAGCAATACAACCTGATTCCCAAGCTGACGGTACAGCAAAATGTGGAGCTCCCCCTCCTCTATGCGGGATTGAGCGAAAAAGAGCAAGCCGCCCGTGCCATGGAATCCTTAGAACGGGTTGGCCTTGCGGACAAGGCAAAAAACCTTCCCTCTCAGCTTTCCGGCGGTCAGCAACAGCGGGTTTCCATTGCGAGAGCATTGGCGGGGAACCCCTCTATCATTCTTGCTGACGAACCAACCGGTGCGTTGGATTCCAAAACCGGTAAGGATGTGCTGGACTTTTTGAAAAAACTCCATCAGGAGGGGAACACCATTGTCCTGATCACCCACGACAACACCATTGCCGCACAGGCAGAGCGGGTCATTCGGGTGGCAGACGGCAAGGTGGTTTATGACGGGATTGCCGACATTCGGAAGTTTGCGCCCATTGCCCACGCCGGAGATACGGAGGTGGAACAATGAGTTTGAAAAAGTCTTTTGTATTGGCACTCTCCAATATCTTATATGACAAAATGCGTTCCATCCTTACCATGCTCGGCATCATTATTGGTGTTGCCGCCGTCATCATTCTAGTCAGTCTGATGAACGGAATGGCAAAAATGATGACCGATTCCTTTGCTGAGATGGGGCTGACCACCATCACTATTTCCACCACCAACCGTGGCGGCAGTCGCACCATTGACGAGGAGGAAATTTACGCCTTCCGGGACGAACATCCGGACCTGATTTCCGGTGTTTCCCCCACCACTACCATTTCCGGCACGGTGAAATATCAAACCAACTCGGTGACAACCTCTGCCACCGGCGTCAGCGAGGAATATGCCACCATGAAAAGTTTGGAACTGCAAGATGGCAGATTCCTCCAGTATCAGGAAATTGCCGATTATAAAAAGGTATGTGTCATCGGCAGTTATATAGAAAACGAGCTTTTTGGTTTTGGCTCCGCACTGGGCGAAAGCATCAAAATCAACGGAAACAGTTATCGGGTCGTAGGCGTTTTGAAGGAAACCGAAGAATCCAAGAGCGGGAGCGCGGATGATGTCATCTATATTCCCTATACCACCGCGGTACGGGTTTCCAGAAGCGGAACCATCAGCAGCTATACCCTGACCGCCCCGAATCAGGAAATTGTCACCACCGCAACCGACGCTTTGGAAGCAATGCTACTAGAGAAGTTGGGCGACAGCGACTATTTTCGTGTAACCAACCTGCTCAGCCTTTTGGATGTTGCAACCGAGATGCTGGATATGATGCAGATTCTTCTGGTCTGCATTGCCGGAATCTCTTTGTTGGTAGGCGGTATTGGAATTATGAATATTATGCTGGTTTCGGTGACTGAGCGCACCCGGGAAATCGGTATCCGAAAATCCCTGGGCGCCAAAGGACGGGATATTATGTCCCAGTTTGTGATTGAGGCAGGAACCGTCAGCGGCGTAGGTGGCATCTTTGGCATTCTGCTGGGGTCGGTCCTTGCAATTGTCTTGGGCAACCTGTTGGGGTTGACGGCTACGCCCTCCATCGGTGCGGTGCTGCTTTCCTTCAGTGTTTCGGTAGGCATTGGCGTTTTGTTCGGCTATCTGCCCGCCAAAAATGCAGCAAAACTCAATCCCATTGAGGCATTGCGCCATGACTAATTTTACTTCTGATAGGAGATTTGATATGAGAAAATTTTTTGCAGTATTCCTTTGCTTATGTATGCTATCTTCGGTATGCATCGTTCCTGTTTCTGCACAGGAGGATATGGCAGGCATCTTTACCCTTTTAAATACGCTTAACATTATGACCGGTGATCCGGACGGGAATCTACGTCTGGATGACACCGTGACCCGTGCAGAATTCACCAAAGCGGCAGTTGCCGCATCCAGCTTTAAAAACAGCGTTGCCACCCATCTTTCGGTTTCTCCTTTTGGGGATGTGACCTATCGGCATTGGGCGGCACCCTACGTACGGGTAGGGGTAAGCAACGGTCTGGTCAGTGGTTATCCCGATGCCACCTTCCGTCCCGACGAACCGGTTCTCTTTGAAGAGGGCATCACCATTTTGCTCCGTGTGCTTGGCTATAACGACAGCGATTTTGGTGCATCCTGGCCCTACGGTCAAATCGGGCTTGCCAACAACTTAGAAATCACCGATGGGGTTTCTTGCACCGCAGGTACTGCATTAAACCGCCGTCAGGTGGCACAACTGATCTATCAGGCGCTTGGCACCAAAACGAAAGGGCAGAACGCACAACTTGCATCGGTTTTTGATGTGACTATCAGTCGGGATGTCACCTTGATTTCTGACAGCAAGGATGACCCATCCATCCCCTCGGATGAGGTGTATACCAGTCAAGGAAGCTTGAAAACCACTGCATCCTTTGATCGCAACCTGTTGGGGCTCAGGGGTGATGCCGCCATCAAAAACGGCAATAAACTTCTTGCCTTTGTGCCCGACGCAGAAAGTGCCGACAGCGAGCAATACATCCTCTATTCGGTACTCCCCAACGCGGTGATGGTCTACAAAAATGGTGCTTTGACCGCTCTTTCTGTTGCAGATAGCACCACCGTTTATAAGGGCAAATCTCAGAGCAATTTTGCCGCGGTCAAGTCCTCCTTAGAACTTGGCGATGTGCTGCGAGTCAAACGTTCCGGAAACAACATTGACTACATCACCTGTCAGGCAGGAAATATGCAGGGTCCTACGATTGTATCTGCCTCTGAATGGGACAGCAGTTGGGCAACCAATTCATCTACCAAGGTTCTGCGCAACGGGCAAAGTTCCTCCCTTTCCGCTTTGGAGCCTTATGACGTAGCATACTTTATGCCGGATATGAATCTGGTACTCTCTTACAGCGACAAGGTGACCGGTGTCTATGAGAACGCCTCCCCCAATAAGGATATGCCCCAATCCGTCACTGTTTCAGGCAAGGAATACACCATCGAAAGCGGCAACGCATTCACCGCACTCACCTCCGGCGGAGCCTTTGATTTTGGTGATAGCGTAACCCTTCTTCTGGGCAAAACCGGACAGATTGCAGGGGTGATTTCTCCCAACGCAACCGCAACCAAAAGCTTGACCGGCTATGTGCTAAGCACCGGACGGAAAGAGTATCAATCCGGCGCGGTCAATACCTACACCGGCTATTATATCAAGCTTGCGTTCCCTGACGGAACCACAAGCGAATATACCACCGACAAGAACTTAAGCTCCTATCAAAACAAGGTGGTCAAGGTCACCTTCCAAAACGGAAACGCCAAGGTCACTCTGGTCACAAACAATGACAGCAAAAAGCTCAGCGGCACCTACAACCACAGCACCGGAAAGCTTGGAAGCTATACCCTCGCCCCCGATGCACAAATTCTGGATATCGGCACGGTGAATGCAAGCAGTCCCAGCGTTTACTGCAAAATCTTTCCCCAAAGATTAGACGGGGTGACCCTTTCTACCAATCAGGTTCTTTATTGGGAGAAAAATTCCCAAGGTGCAATCAACAAGCTCATCTTAAAGGATGTGACCGGCGATGAATTCTCCTACGGTTTGATGACCGCAGTTTCCCAGAATCGGCAGGAGCTGACCGGAAGCTATACCTACATCATTGACGGGCAATTCTATCAGCTCAATACCTCCAATCGGGTGCTGAATGTTGCGGCAGGCTCCGGCATCCGCATCAGCGGTTCGCCTTCCAATCCCGAAAGCTTTCAGAGCCTGACCGAGCTTGGTAGCGGCATCCGTTTGGAAAGTGCCAGCGCACTGACCTACAAAAACAAAACCTACCCCATCAGTCCCAATGTAGCAGTTTATCAGCGGAGCAACGCTTATGCAGCAGAATATGTCAAGATTCCCATCGCCGATGTTCTTTCCGATGACAGTCTGCAGATTTCTGCCTACTATGACCAATCCCCCTCGGCGGGCGGTCAAATCCGTGTGATTGTGGTTTATTAGCAAAAAAGCGTCTTGCGGCGGTACTTCTTAGGAAGAAGTCGGTTTTGGCTTGGTATTTTCCGCTAATCGTGCGCAAAAAAATGCAGACATACGCCAGTATGCCTGCATTTTTTATGACTTCTCTGAGACGAAAAATCCCTAACCCAAAACTGCTTCACACCACAAAAATCTCGATTTCTCGTGCAGAACAAGGCAAAAAGACAAGGTAATCCTTGACGGATTACGAGGTTTTTTAACACAGTTATGTGCAGAAATCGTGGTTTTTGGGCGATTTATCCCTAAGAAGTACCGCCGAATGCATAGACGCTTTTTATTAAGAATGAACTTTCATCAATACGCCGCCTTGTTTTCGGGACTCGTCTGCGGCAATTCCCATAAAATGACTCTCTAAGGATTCCTTTAAGGTGGTGGAGCATTCCTTTCTTCCTGCAATCATATCACAGAAATCATCAATCAAAATGGCATCTCCGCCGCCGTGGCCATTGCCTCCCTCAAGCAGAGTTGCAATATCCACAATCTCTTTTTCCTTGCCAAAGGGCATCACCTCAATGGTTTCGGTCCGCTCATCAAACACGATTTCACCCAGGGTTCCATAAAAAATCAGTTTTCTTCCCGGTTCTGCGGCATAAACCATCTTTAAGGATGCCTTAACCCCATTTTTGAAGGTCATCTGCACCAACTGATGGTCTACCTTTTCTACCACACATTTGAATGCACATCTGCCATATTCTCCGTTGCGAATCCCCTCATAGAGGTTTTCCTCGGTGATGGGATTGTGAATGGTTGCTTTGTTATAAGGCCAAGTATAAGTAGGTTCTCCCGCCTGATGCCACGCATCAATATAAATCCGTTTGGCACTATAAGGACAGGTATCCATATGTACGCAATCTACACAACGGTCTGCGGCATTCTCCGGTGCATTTTCAGGGATGAAAAAGCTGAGGTCACCCACGGAGGAAAGTGTGTCACATTCACTCTTGGCATAAGACTGCAGCAAATCCAAGTCGTGGCTGCATTTTGCCAAGATTGCGGGGTGTCCCAACTCCAAGGATGCACCGATGCCCCGCACATATGCCTGTGCCCAATGCCAATAGGCAACCCGCTCGGACGCGTCAATGGCATACACTCTGCCAATGATGCCGGATTCTAAGAGTTCTCCGCATTTCTGGAATCCCTTACCGTAGCGAAGTTCGTGGCAAACAATCACCTTTCTACCGGTTTGTTGTTGCACCTTCAAGAGGTCTTTCAATTCCTGTGCATCATCGCTGATAGGTTTTTCCAATAACAAATCATAACCAAGCTCCATTGCCGCAATGGCTTGTCTTACATGGTCACGGTCAGGGGTTGCAATCATCACCGCATCTGCCCGCTTTTCTTTCAAGAATTCATTTTCGTCATAAAAGACTTCGATATTCTTGCTGTTGGGGCAAAGGCTCTTAAGTGCCACAATCTGATCCGGATTGATATCACAGACAGCAGCCACGGTAAAATCCTCTTTTTTGTCTACCAACTGGGCATAACATTTCCCACGGGTTCCGCACCCTAAAATTGCAACGGTATATTGTTTCATATCCTCGCCTCCTGAATATTTTCAAGGATATTATAGTATCTTGCCACCCTTTCGTCAATATGTAAAACGAATCAAAAGTATAACTTTTCGCTACTTTTTAAATAACAAAAAAGCACCCATCGGGTGCTTTTTTGTTATTTGTACTCTTGAATTCCTTCACGGAATGCCCGTGTGGTTTCCTCGGTTTCGTCCAAGAAATATGGTCTTGCGAGGGTTTTGTAGGTTGCCTCCCGCATATCATAGTCCGCACTACTCCACCAG
The DNA here is from genome assembly GCA_017397725.1 of Clostridia bacterium. Lineage (GTDB taxonomy): Bacteria > Bacillota > Clostridia > Monoglobales > Monoglobaceae > Ructibacterium. The sequence goes on along the minus strand of JAFQIA010000027.1, from coordinate 107,460 downwards.
AGTGCCATCTTGATGTTGTCATACTTTTTGATGCTTTGGAACATATCCCGAATCCAAGCGGGCTTGTCTCCGCCAATGGAGCTGGACGCAAATTCGGTGATAATAAAGGGAAACTTGCCAAACACCTGCAGATACTTTTCGTAAGGTGCTTCATAAATCTCATCAAAGGTACGCCATTTTTCGTGATAGACATCGGCGTAGTAAGTACCGGTGTTATAGCCGGTGAGTCCAATCATATGCACATATTCACTCCCCGGCCAGTAGGCGATGTAGGAATTCCAATGTGCCGGCGGACAATCCTCTGCATTGGGATTGAAAATCCAGATGGCGTTGTCCACGCCCTCTTCCTGAAAGATGTCATAGATTCTGCGCCAGTTGCTGACAAAGATATCCGGATCGGAAAGTGCCGCCACACCCGAATAGTTGACCCAGTCGCTGTTCATTTCATTGTTCAGCCGGAACAGGAAGGGATGGCCGAAGGCCTTGGCACCTTTTGCAAAGGTGCGAATCTGTTCATCCAAAAGTCCGTCATAAACATCAAAGTTGATGTTCTTGCCAAACAAATCATCATTGTTGAAGTTGGAAATCTGCAGAGTCAACTCGGTGATTTTTCCCTCATCATAAAAGCTTTTTAGCTCCTCTGCAGGGAACTCCCAATCCAGATTTACATAATGAAGGGCAAAATCAAAGGAATAGTCCACCTTTTTTTCCAAATCCACCAGCCATTGGCGGTTTCGTGGAATCTGGTAGGCACCGTCTACAAAGATGCCCCACTTCTTCTCTTTGCTGTCACAGATTTCCCGATAATAATCACGGGTTTCCCTGTTCCATTTGGGATTCTCGGTGGGTGCATACTCACCCTTAAACACATTTTGTCCCTCGATACGAATCTCCTCAAAAGAAGCAATCACCTCTTCAATCATGGGTGCCGCCTTTTGGTAATCATCATACTTGAACATCACCCGAAAGAACGCCTGTGGGCCGGTCTTGGAAAGCACATAGAAATAGGTGTACTCATTCCAATGGTCGGTAGCATTGGCATCCGCGGGAGTTCTGGAAAGGGAAATCTGCTGTGCCTCCGCCTCCCGATGGGAAAACTTTTTGTTCTCCCGTATGGTAATGCCGTTGCTCTCAATATAATGAGGGTCAAGGTAATAATTGTTGCAATAATTGTCGATGAAGTACCATACATCCGGATAGGGCGCCCATTCTCTGGTGACAGTTACCGTCATATCCCCGTTATACGCTTGAATCAGTTCCGGACTTTTGGAAATATCAAATTTCATATCCTCAGGGAAAGAAAGCATATAACCCTTGGGACGGTCAATCAAAACCTGATGCCCGTCAGCAGTGGAAATAATTTCTTCCTGAATCTGGGGTTGGGTATGGGTTACCTGATGGTAAACCTTACTTGCCTTATTCTTTGCCCGATACCAAAACTGTTCCGGATCCTGAAAAAAGCCTTTGGTAATCAGCAGATAACAAAATGCCACAAGCAAAACCCCAAGGATACTTAGCATCACTTTCTTTTTCATGGTCTTCTCCTGTATTAAACGATGCAAGCGCCGGATTGTATATCATCCAGCGTAGTGGTTACCACCAGCTTGCCGTCGTGCTCTGCAGAAAGAATCATACCGTTGGATTCCAGTCCCATCATCTTTCTGGGCGGGAAGTTGGCAATAAAGAGCACATTCTTGCCCACCAAATCTTCGGGCTTGTAGTAATTGGCAATGCCGGAGAGAATCTGACGGCGTTCGCTTCCCACTTCCAGTTCAAACCGCAACAGCTTGGAGGACTTGGGAACCTTTTCACATACCACAACCTTGCCCACACGGATGTCCAGCTTTTCAAAGTCGCTGAACTCCACAAAATCCTTAAAGGGCTCGATTTCTACCTTCGGCTCTTCCTTTTGGCCAAGCTCTTCTTCCAATTCCTTGAGCTTTTGCTCCGGATCCAAGCGCACAAAAAGCGGTGTTGCCTGACCTACCTTTTCTCCTGCCTTGGTTACGCCAAAGGAGGAAAGACTCTCCCAGGAAAGCTCGGTTGCGCCAATTTGCTCTGCAATTGCCTTGGCAGTATCCGGCATAAAGGAGGTCAAGAGCGAGGACACGAACCGGATGGATTCAATCAGGTGATACATTACGGTTTTCAAGGTTTCGATGCCGTCCTCGGATTTTGCCAATGCCCAAGGCATGGTTTCGTCAATATATTTGTTGGAGCGGTCTACAATTCTCCAGATGCAATCCATAGCATCTGCCACCCGCAGCTTGTCCATATTTTCTGCAGTTTCTTTGGCAGCAGTAAGGCAGGTTTCCTCCAGGCTCTGGTCGAATTCGGTAGCCTGTGCCGGTGCAGGAATCACCCCGTCAAAATATTTGGTTACCATGGACACGGTGCGGTTGACCAAATTACCCAAGGTGTTTGCCAGATTGGAATTGAACCGGCTGATTAAGGTTTCAAAGGTGATGGTTCCGTCCTGTGCAAAGGGCATCTCGTGGAGCAGATAATAACGCACTGCATCCACCCCGAAATTGCGTACCAAATCATCGGCATAAATCACGTTGCCGATGGATTTGCTCATCTTGTCCTGTCCGTTGAGCAGCCAAGGATGACCGAAAATCTGCTTGGGCAGAGGTTCGCCCAATGCCATCAGGAAAATCGGCCAGTAAATGGTGTGGAACCGCAAAATGTCCTTACCAATAATATGCACATCTGCCGGCCAGTAGTGGTCGTAGGGTTCTTCCTTTTTATCGCAACGATAGCCGATGGCAGTGATATAGTTGGTCAGCGCATCCAGCCACACATAAACCACGTGCTTGGGGTCAAAGGAAACCGGAATACCCCAGTCAAAGCTGGTTCTGGATACACACAAATCCTGCAGACCGGGTTTTAAGAAGTTGTTGACCATCTCTTTTTTTCTGGATTCCGGCTGAATGAATTCCGGATTCTCTTCAATATGCTGCATCAGGCGGTCGGCATACTTGCTCATTTTGAAGAAGTAAGCCTCCTCATGCTGCTTGCTGACCTCTCTGCCGCAGTCGGGGCATTTGCCGTCCACCAACTGGGTGTCAGTCCAGAAGGACTCACAGGGGGTACAATACCAACCCTCATAAGAATCCAGATAGATATCGCCCTGATCATAGAGCTTTTTGAAGATTTTTTGCACCGTTTCCTCATGATAATCATCGGTGGTGCGGATGAACTTGTCATAAGAGGTGTTCATCAAATCCCAAATCTCTTTGATTTCACCTGCCACCCCGTCTACATATTCCTTGGGAGTGATGCCGGCTTTTTCTGCCAATTCCTGAATCTTCTGACCATGTTCATCGGTACCGGTACAGAAGAACACATCGTGGCCCAGATACCGCTTGAATCTTGCAATGGCATCGGTCAACACAATTTCATAGGTGTTCCCGATATGGGGTTTACGGGAGGTATAGGCAATTGCCGTGGTGATATAGTATTTTTCTTTCTTGCACATAATCTCTGCTCCTTTATTCTTTCTCATCAAATAATGAGATGGTATAGTCGTTCTCCGTTTTGCGGTAGTCGATGCCAAAATGCTCATAGGCTTTTCGGGTGACCACCCGCCCTCTGGGGGTACGAGTGATAAACCCAATCTGCATCAGGTAAGGCTCGTAAACATCCTCGATGGTGTCGCTCTCTTCTCCGATGGTTGCAGCCAGCGTATCCAGTCCTACCGGACCGCCGTCATAATGCTCCATTACCGTGAGAAGCATACGCTTGTCGCTGGCATCCAGACCCAGATTGTCAATTTCCAGTCTTTTCAGCGCGTGGTCCGCAACCTCTTTGGTAATCACGCCGTCAGACATCACCTGCGCAAAATCCCGCACCCGCTTGAGCAAGCGGTTGGCGATTCGCGGAGTACCACGGGACCGTGATGCAATCTCAATGGCACCGGATTCCTCAATCTCAATACCAAGAATGCTTGCACTTCTGGTAATGATGGTGGCAAGCTCCTCGGTGGTGTAAATCTCCAATCGGCTAATCACCCCGAATCGGTCACGCAAGGGTGCTGCAAGCGCCCCCGCCTTGGTGGTTGCCCCAATCAGGGTGAACCGCGGCAAATCCAGACGAATAGACCGTGCCGAGGGGCCTTTGCCGATGATAATATCCAACGCATAATCCTCCATTGCCGGATACAGAATCTCTTCTACACTGCGGCTCAGCCGGTGAATCTCATCCACAAAAAGGATGTCATCCTGCCCCAAATTGGTCAGAAGTGCCGCCAAGTCCCCCTGCTTTTCAATGGCAGGACCGGAGGTAATCCGCAGGTTGACCCCCATCTCATTGGCAATCACCCCCGCCAAGGTGGTCTTACCCAGTCCGGGAGGGCCATAAAGCAAAACATGATCCAAAGATTCCCCCCGCTGCTTTGCCGCCTCAATGAAGATCTTCAGGTTCTCCTTGGCTTTTTGCTGACCGATATATTCGCTAAGCGCTTTGGGGCGCAAGCTGTATTCGTGCTCATCTTCTGCTATTTCATTGGTTGTGATAATTCTGTTTTCTTCTTCCATTCTTCAACCCTCTATCCACGCATCAGATTTTTCAGTCCGGCTTTGATTTGCTCCTCCACGGTTCCGGTGGTGCCTCGCAGTGCTTTCTTTGCCTCCTGCAGGGAATACCCCAACGCCGCAAGGGCTGCAACTGCTTCATTGCTATCATCGGTTTCGGGGGCAAAAAGCTCTTCCTTGTCGATGGAATCCAAATCCAACCCCTTAAACTTGTCCTTCAGCTCCAGCACAATCCGCTGTGCGCCTTTGGGGCCAAGTCCGGGGGTGTGGGATGCAATATATTTGGCATCTCCGGTGGTCACACAAAGGACAAACTTGGACGGGGACACATTGGAGAGCAGATTGATTGCCGTTTTGGCACCCACGCCGGAAACGCCGAGAATCATCTCGAAAATCCTTAATTCTTCTAAATCGGAAAACCCATAGAGCACACAAACATCCGATGCGGTCTTTAAATTCATATAGGTATAGAGCTTGGCCTGACTGCCCGACTCTCCCAATGCTTTGAGAGAGGACAATGTGGAATAAATCCGATACCCTACGCCCCCTGCATCAATCACCGCAAAGCTCTCTGTTTTATGCACCAATTCACCGGAAATATAATAAAACATACCGTGCCTCCGTTCCCGATTCTTCACATAATATTACATTTTATTAGTATAACAAAAAAAACAGGAAGAATCAAGTAAAAAATCTGATTCTTCCTATTTATTCTTAAATCTGAATTCCAAAGGCACCAAGTATGGAGCTAATCAAAATACCCAAGATGAAAATGGGGGCAATATACTTAATCATCAAAATATATAACTTTTTACGACGGAACTTGGAGGACAACTCTACCTCGTCCGCAATCTCCTTGGTTCCCAAAAAATATCCCACAAAGACCGCAGTCAGTAACGCGCCAAGGGGCATCAGTACTGAGTTGGTGATAAAGTCCATGGTGTCCAGAATATCCATTCCCATAATCCGGATATGGCTCAGCACACTATATCCCAACGAGGGCAACGCGCCAATCAAAAGTCCCCAAAGAAAGATGATGGTTGAAGACTTTTTCCGACTGAGATTGAACTGGTCGCAAAGGGTGGAAACCAATGCTTCCATAATAGAAATCGATGAAGTCAACGCCGCAAACAACACCAACAAGAAGAAAATGACACCAATCACCCGTCCAAAGGGCATAGTTGCAAATACCTGCGGCAAGGTGATGAACATCAAGCCGGGACCGCTCTTTTCCAATCCCGCAACTCCTGCAAAGGAGTATACCGCCGGAATGATCATAAAGCCCGCCAACACCGCAATACCGGTATCAAAAATTTCAATCTGGCTGACGGATTTTTCCAAATCATCCTGCTTTCTCAGATAAGAGCCATAAGTAATCATAATTCCCATTGCCAAGGACATAGAATAGAACATCTGTCCCAATGCGGACAAAATCATTCCCGCGCTTAATTTGCTGAAATCAGGAATCAGGTAATACTTCACGCCCTCCAAAGCATTGGGGAGAGAAAAGGAATATCCGGCAATCACAAGTGTCAAAACCACCAGTACCGGCATCATAAAACGACTTGCCGTTTCGATTCCCTTTTCTACACCACGAACCACCACCAAAGCGGTCAGTCCCATAAAGATAATATGCCAGATCAATGGTGTAACCGGATGGGAAATCGAATTGCTGAAAAATGCCGCACTGGTTTCCACAGAAGGATTCATCCCTGCGAGAAACACCGCAAAATATTTCGTAACCCATCCCCCGATGACTCCGTAATAGGGGAAGATAATCGCCACCACAATCACTGCAATCCAACCGATGAACTTAGACTTGGTATGCAGCGCCGCAAATGCACCGATGGGGCTTTTGCCGGTCTTTCTGCCAATGGCAATTTCGGTCAGCATAATGGCAAAACCAAAGGTCACCACCAAAATCAGGTAGGTAATCAAAAACATACCGCCGTACTTTGCAGCAAGGTACGGAAATCTCCAGATATTTCCCAGACCCACTGCCGAACCGGCTGCCGCCAAAACAAATCCTATTTTATTGGAAAAACTACCTCTTTCTTGCATAAAACATCCTCCTGTTTCTTTTCCTTCTTACTATCATAACATAAATTTTCCTTTTTGCAAAGAAAAATTTTGCAAAAGATATCCTTTCATAGTTTTTCTTGACAATTTCCATAGAAAAAGTTATACTAAAAAGAGTTGAAATTTGCCGTAAAAACGTGGGTTTTGACAATTTTTTCACAATCAAAATCTTACGCTTTTCCATATGCAAAGGAGGCATATTATGAAAACATTTCACGGCGGTGTGCACCCTCACGGGCACAAAGATGCCACCGCAGAAAAACCGATTGTAACCCTTGCTCCGCCGAAAGAGCTTATCTTTCCTCTTTCGCAGCATATCGGTGCACCGGCTGTACCATGTGTGCAAGCAGGTGATGCCGTTTTGATGGGACAAAAGATTGCAGAGGCAGGCGGCTTTGTTTCTGCCACCCTTCACAGTTCGGTTTCGGGTACAGTCAAGGGCATTGAAAAACGGATGCACCCAAACGGAACCCTCACCGACTGCATCATCATTGAAAATGACGGGCTGGATACCCCCATCCCCGAAGTTTCTCTTCCGGAACGGGATTTCCGCAAGCTTTCCCCCAAGGAATGTATTGATTTGGTACAGGAGGCAGGCATTGTGGGAATGGGCGGTGCAGGATTCCCCACCCACGTCAAGCTCTCTCCTCCACCGGAGGCAACCATTGATTATGTCATTGTCAATGGTGCAGAATGCGAGCCTTATCTGACTTCGGACTATCGGGTGATGCTGGAAAACTCCCAGGAGCTTTTGACCGGTCTTGCAATTATGATGCACATTTTTGACCTCTCGGTTGGCTATATTGCCATTGAGGACAACAAGCCCAAAGCCATCGAGGCGATGAAAAAGGCAGCGGCAGAATTTTCGGGGGCAGAAATCCGGATTGTTCCGCTCAAAACCAAATATCCCCAAGGCTCCGAAAAACAGCTCATCAACGCTGTGACCGGACGAAAGCTCAAACCGGGTGCACTTCCTTGGCAGGCGGGCTGTATCGTTTCCAATATTGACACAGTGGCATCCATTGCCCGCGCGGTAGTCAAGCACCAGCCGGTGATTCGCCGTATTGTGACCTTGGGCGGAGATGCGATGAAAAATCCGCTGAATTACTCTGTTCGTATCGGAACACCGTTTTCCTATATCGTTGAACAGTCCGGCGGATTCGCTCAGCCCCCCAAAAAGTTTTTGATGGGGGGTCCCATGATGGGATTGGCACTTTCCTCTCTGGATGTACCCACCATCAAGAGCAGTTCTGCAATTCTGGCACTCAGCGAATCCTCTGCAAAGTTTGAGGAAGAATCCCCTTGTGTTCGTTGTGCCAAGTGCTTGTATGTCTGCCCGATGAATCTGCAGCCCAATCTCTTGGACAAGGCGGCAAGAAACAATGATTTTGAGGCTTTGGAAAAGCTGCACATCAGCGATTGTATTGAATGCGGGAGCTGTGCCTATATCTGCCCCGCAAAACGCAGACAGGTGCAGCAAATCCGTGTTGTCAAAGGCAAACTGCGCAACGCAAAAGCCAAAGGAAATTAAGGAAAGGAGTGTTATACATAGATGGAAGAAAAATGGATTGTATCTCATCCCCCCCATGTTGCAACAAAGGATAATCTTTCCAGAATTATGCTCCATGTGGTGATTGCACTGCTTCCTGCGGTGCTTGCGGGTTGTCTGGTATTCGGACTCCGCGCCCTGATTGTTACCTTGACCTGCGTCATCTCTTGCGTGGTCTTTGAGGCACTATGGCAAAAACTTTTGAAAAAACCGGTCACCGTTTCGGATTTGAGTGCGGTGGTCACCGGAATCCTGTTGGCGTGTAACCTGCCGGTAAGCATTCCCCTTTGGATGGCAGTAATCGGCTCCTTTTTTGCCATCATTGTGGTCAAGCAGTTTTTTGGCGGACTGGGGCATAACTTTATGAATCCGGCATTGGGTGCCAGAGCCTTTTTGCTGGCATCCTGGGCACTGGCAATGACCAGTTTTCCCGCTCCTGGAACATCCCTCCCGCTGTTTGGTTCGGTGGATGCGGTTTCTGCCGCAACCCCTCTTGCTCTTTATGCAGAGAACGCAGAACAACTCCCCACCTACCTGAATCTGTTTTTGGGTAACATCGGCGGTTGTATCGGCGAAACCTCTGCCCTTGCCATCTTAATTGGTGGTATCTATCTGCTCATCACCAAGGTAATTCGGCTCCGTGTTCCTGTCTGCTTTTTGGCGACAGTGGCTCTTGGTACTTGGATTTTTGGTGGACACGAGGGTTGGTTTACCGGCGACTGGCTGTATCAACTGCTCTCCGGCGGTTTGATGCTGGGCGCGTTCTTTATGGCAACCGACTATACCACCACCCCCTTTACTCCCAAAGGACAAATTTACTTTGGTATCGGTTGCGGTATCATCACCGTGCTAATTCGGCTTTGGGGCGGATATCCGGAAGGTACCTCCTACGCCATCCTGCTGATGAACATCGTTACCCCCTTGATTGACAAAGCGACTGCACCCCGTCGCTACGGAACCAAGTTTGGCAAGGAGGTGGCATAAGATATGAAGGAAATTTCTGTTTTGACTGTGAAACTCTTGCTGATTTGTGCCATCGTTGCCGCACTACTTGCGGGTGTAAATACCATCACCACCCCCATTATTGCGGCAAATGAACAAAAGAATTTCGAAACTGCAATGCAGGAAGTCCTGCCGGATGCAACTTCTTTTGAAGAAATCAAAATCACCAACTTTATCCCCTCGAAGGTAGGCTCCCGACTTGACTCTATCTATCTGGCAGACAACGGCGGTTATGTCGCCAATGTTGTGGGCACCGAGGGTTATGGCGGTGATATTCAGATTATGGTAAGCATTCTGCCCGACCTCACCGTCGGCAAGCTGAAAATTATGACAATGAGCGAAACACCAGGGCTTGGTGCCAAGGCATCTGCCTCCTCTTTCCTCAACCAATATCAAACCCTGAGCGGTCCTGTGGAAGTAATTAAAAACGCTTCTCCTGTGGGCAATCAAGTTCAGGCAATCGCAGGCGCAACCGTGACCACCAAAGCGGTGACCAAGGCGGTCAATACCGCATTAGAGGCGGCTGCCTATGCACAAGAACAGAAAGGAGGGGATGCAAAATGAAGCAATCCGTTTGGAAAACCTTTTTCAATGGGCTGTTGAAAGAAAACCCCACCTTGGTCCTCTTTCTGGGTATGTGTCCCACGCTGGCAGTAACCACCGGCGTCACCAACGCCATTGGTATGGGTCTTTCTACCACAGCAGTGTTGATTTGTTCCAACATTGTGATTTCCCTGCTTAGAAATTTCATCCCCAACAAAATCCGTATCGCCGCTTACATTGTGGTGATTGCAGGCTTTGTTACCGTGGTAGAAATGCTGATGAATGCGTATCTGCCTGCCTTGGCAGGAAGCCTTGGTATCTACATTCCCCTGATTGTAGTAAACTGCATTATTTTGGGTCGCGCCGAGGCATTTGCATCTAAGAATACCGTCCTCAGTTCTGCCTTTGACGGGGCAGGCATGGGACTGGGTTTTACCGGCGCTTTGGTTTTGATTTCTTCAGTGCGAGAAATTTTAGGTGCCGGATCCTTTGCGGGCATCCCCCTCTTTGGTCCCACCTTTCAACCGGTTACCATTATGATTCTGCCACCGGGCGCATTTTTGACCTTAGGGGTTCTGCTGGCAATCATCAATATCATCAGCAACAAACGCAAACAAGCAAAGGAGGATGTGCAGCATGATTCGTGATTTACTGATTATCAGCATCGGGGCAATCCTAATCAATAACTTTGTTCTGGTGCAATTTCTTGGCATCTGTCCTTTCCTTGGGGTTTCTAAAAAGGTAGAAACCGCCGCCGGTATGGGTATGGCAGTCATCTTTGTGATGCTTTGTGCCTCTGCCCTGACCTGGGTGGTACAAAAATATCTCTTGGAGCCTTTTCACATCGAATATCTGCAAACCATTGCCTTTATTCTGGTCATTGCGGTTCTGGTGCAATTGGTGGAGATGTTTTTGCAAAAATCTGTCCCGTCCCTGTATAACTCCCTTGGTGTGTATCTTCCCTTGATTACCACCAACTGTGCAGTTTTGGGTGTGGCAATCCAGAACATCACCAAGTTCGGCTTTTCGGAAATGAGCTTTTTGAAGTCCCTGACCTATGGCACTTCGGCTGCCATCGGGTTCACCCTTGCCATCGTTCTTTTTGCCGGGGTGCGGGAACGGTTGGAGGGTGCAGACATCCCCTCGTTCCTCAAAGGGATGCCCATTGTTCTGATTACTGCCGCATTGCTTTCCATCGCCTTTCTGGGATTTTCCGGATTGAGCTTTCAGTAAAGGAGGATACCAACTATGAACCAAATATGGATTTCTGTTCTGATTATTGGCGGTATGGGATTGCTGTTCGGTTTGCTCCTTGGTATCGCCTCCAAGATTTTTGCAGTAGAAACCGACGAGCGAATCCCCCAAATCACGGAAATTCTGCCCGGTGCCAACTGCGGCGGCTGCGGCTTTGCCGGTTGTAATGCCTATGCCACTGCGGTGGTAGAGGGCGGCGCAGCCCCCAACCTGTGTCCGGTAGGCGGCAATACTGCCGCTCTGAAAATCGCCGGAATTCTGGGTGTAGAGGCACAGGAAGTCGAGCCCAAGGTGGCACGGGTTCTCTGTAACGGCAACCCGGAGCGTGCGGTGGCAAAATACCTGTTTGACGGCGCCAAGGATTGTCATTCTGTTGCCCGCTTGGGCGGCGGTGACAAGATGTGTTCTTACGGTTGTCTGGGGTTTGGCTCCTGTATGACGGTTTGTCCGGCGGATGCCATTTCGATAGATACCGGCGTTGCGGTGATTGACCCTGAAAAATGCGGTGGCTGTGGCGCCTGCGTTCAGGAATGTCCCAAAAACGTCATCCAAATCTTCCCCGCAAAGAGCAAATACTTTGTCACCTGTAATTCTAACGACAAAGGAAAACAGACCCGACAGAATTGTCAGGTTGGCTGTATCGGGTGCGGCATCTGCGTCAAAAACTGTCCCAAGGAAGCCATTTCTATGGAAAACAATCTGGCGGTGATTGATGCTGAAAAATGTGTGAACTGCGGCATCTGTGCAAAGAAGTGCCCCCAACACGCCATCAACACCATCGACGGCTTGGGTGTGCATTTTGTCATACCACCCAAAGAAGCATAAAAAATATCCACTCCTATGGAGTGGATATTTTTTTATACTATTTTCGTAAAATCCTCTGCGCCATGCTTACACCAAGGACAGATGAAATCATCAGGAAGGTCTTCCCCCTCGTGGACATAGCCACAGATGTTGCATCGCCAGCCTTTTGCGCTGCTTTCTTCCTTGGGCAGTTTCTTGATGTCGGTATGATAATAGGCGTAGGTGCATGGCTCGGTTTCCGCCAAAATCTCCCCATCGGTCATGGTGCCGATAAACAGGGTATGGGTGCCCAAGTCCACCTGTTGTTCCACCTTTACAGACAGAAATCCGTTGGTCTGCTCGGTCAGGTAATAAAGTCCGTTCTCACTGCGGGAAACCGCAGAAAAATCTTGGAACTTGTCAACATCTCTACCCGATTGTAGTCCAAAGCGCTGAAACAGAGCAAAATCGGCGTCCTTGGAAATGATGGATGCATTGTAAAAACCGGTATTCTGAATCATTTCGTGGGTCAGGTTATCCTTGCTGACCGCCACCGAAATACGGTTTGGTGTATAGGCAACTTGCATCACCGTGTTGACAATACAAGCATTATCCTTCTCCCCATCCTTGACCGAAATCAAGAACAATCCATAGGTAATATTCTGTAACACCATTTGATTCATAAAACCCCTCCTAAACTTCGCCGATAGGTATAGTTTTACCAAATATTCAGTTTTTATTTTGCAGTTACTGACTCCCAATCTGCCAAGAATTTTGCAATACCTGCATCGGTCAGATGATGCTGGGTCATCTGCATCAAAACCTTGTAAGGAACAGTTGCAATGTGTGCGCCTGCTTTCGCAGCATCGGTTACGTGCATGGGGTTTCTGGTGCTTGCGGCGATGATTTCGGTATCAATTCCGTGAATGTCGAAAATTTCAGCGATATCAGCAATCAAATCTGCACCCAGCGCACCGATGTCGTCCAGTCTTCCCATAAAGGGGCTTACATAGGTGGCACCTGCTCTTGCAGCCAGAAGTGCCTGTGCTGCAGAAAATACCAAGGTCACGTTGGTGTGAATACCCTTTTCGGTCAGAATCTTCACAGCGCCCAAGCCTGCAGGGGTCATAGGAATCTTGATAACCAGATTCTTGCAGTTGATGGTTTCGTAAAGCTCCAATGCTTCCTTGACCATTCCCTCGGTGTCAAGGCTGATGACCTCAGCGCTGATGGGGCCGTCTACGATAGAAGTGATTTCTTTCACCACTTCGGTGAACACTCTACCCTCTTTTGCAATCAGGCTGGGATTGGTGGTAACACCGCAGATGATTCCCATATCATTTGCTTTTCTGATTTCTTCTACATTGGCAGTGTCAATAAATAATTTCATTGTTCCTTCTCCTTTATATAAATTTCTTATTTTACAGTTTTGATTTTTCGAAAGACCATCAACTGGGATTCATAATCCCGATCATTGGAGAAATAAAGTCCCACATGCATCAGGAAATCCCCCCGATAGGTTTCGCCGGTATCAATCTCCCGATAGGTTGCCTCAGGGTCCAGCCCCTCCAGTTTTACCTGACTGAGTCCTCTTTGTACCCCTGCCTGAATGGTGCAATGCATCAGCACCACTTCGTCCTTTTGCTCGGAAACATATTCCCACGCGGTATCATTGCCCTCAAAGGGAGAACGCAGACGATACATCTGTCCTTGATGAATCACTTCCCGAATCTCTTTGTATCGCTGAATCTGTGCCTTTACGGTCTGGATTTCATCCTCGGACAGGGTATTCAAATCCAGTTCATAGCCGAACTGTCCCACGCTTGCCACATTACCGCGGGTTTTCAAGGAAGTCGTTCTTTTCACCTGATGATTGGGCACGGCAGAAACATGGGCACCCATGGTAGATGCAGGCATCACCATACTGGTTCCGTGCTGGATATAAAGTCGCTCAATGGCGTCCGTATCATCGCTGGTCCAATATTGCGGATAGTAATAAAGCATCCCCGCATCGAATCTTCCTCCACCGCCGCTGCATCCCTCAAACAACACATTGGGAAACGCGGTGGTAATCCTCTCCAGCACCTCATAAATACCCAAAATATACCGATGGGGCAGTTCCTGCTGGCGCTCGGTCGGGAGCTTTGCCGAACCGATTTCCGTAATATTGCGATTCATATCCCATTTCACATAAGAGATGGGGGCAGATTCCAAAATATCAGATACTGCTTTCACAATATAATCCCGTACATCCTGCCGCGTCAAATCCAACACAAGCTGATTTCTGCTGGTGGTTTTTTCCCGTCCTTTGATATGGATACACCAGTCAGGGTGCGCCCGGAACAAGTCACTGTCCTCTGACACCATCTCCGGCTCAAACCACAGACCAAACTGCATGCCAATATCCACAATCTTGTTGGCAAGTCCTGTAATACCCTCAGGAAGCTTTTCTCGATTGGGGAACCAGTCCCCAAGAGAGCAATTATCTATGTTTCGCTTGCCAAACCAACCGTCGTCCAGCACCATCAATTCTACCCCTGCCGATTTGGCAAGTCTTGCAATATCTAAAATCTTTTCTTCGTTGAATTGGAAGTAGGTTGCCTCCCAGTTGTTAATCAATACCGGTCTCTCTGCATCCCGGAAATTTCCTCTGCAAAGTCTGGTGCGATAAAGCTTGTGGTAGGTTCGGGACATCTCTCCAAACCCGTTTGCCGAATAGGTCAAAACCACTTCGGGAGCTTGAAATTCCTCCCCTTTTTCCAACAACCATTGGAAACCAAAGGGATTGATGCCCATCTGGATTCTTGCCACATCCTTAGAATCCACCTCTGCCTCTGCCAAAAAATTACCGCTGTAAACCAAGCTGTATCCGTATACATCACCTTGGGTCTCGGTGGCAGATGGTCTTGCAATCGCCAAAAACGGACTGTGATAATGGCTACTGGAAACCCGCTTGCTGTCAATGGACATGGTCCCGTTGATGAGGGGCATCTTTTGAATGTGTCTCTCTCTTGCCCAAGCGCCTTCCAGATGCACAAATTCAAAATCCTTGTCAAAAACATAAGCGGTACTGCTCAAAATCCGTTTGATGCGGACGCTGTGTTTACCGGCATTCTTCACCCGTACGCTTTTGATGATTGCATCAAAATCCGCAAACACGGTATAGGAAAGCACCACTTCTAACCCCTGCAATTCATCCCGCAGAAGAATTTCCAGCGTCTCCGCCTCCTGTGCCTTTTCTACATAGGTTGCAGGAAGTCCCTTCAACGGCTTTTTCCCACGGTAAAGCTCGTAGCCTGCATAGGTAAGACAGGTAACCGCGCTGCCATCCTCATACTCTGCGTGAAATGCAGGACTGCGAAAATCACCACTGCCGTAACAAGGGTATTCCGTGGACAAAGTTCCAAGACAATAGTCGGGATGGGAAACATCCTCACATTCCCAGCTGCGCCCTTTCCGGATGGGCAGATGCCGCATAAAATCCGGATAGCTCTGAATCTTTTTGCCATAGTACAGGTGCAGGAGATACCGTCCCTCCATAATCCCTATAATATAACTTGTTTTTGGAGTTTGCAAATGAAAGATTCTATGTTCTTCCTCATAACGAATTGCCATATGAATTCTCCTTACAACCTGAATTTCCATTATTTTTAGTTTGTTAACTCATTATACTATAATTTTATTCGAATTTCAAGCATCTCTTTGTTTTTTTTGCGCTTTCTCTCTTTTGCACATTACCCTTGGAAAAATCCCGAAAAATTTGAACATTTTCGTCCTTTTTTAGAAAGCAAACAAAAAGCCGGAGGCGAAATTTCTTCCACCTCCGGTTGAAAAACCATATTTTTTCATTTCTTAAAGCTTATCAATATCCGCCTCGCTGATAAGCTTAAATCCTGCACCTTTAAGCGCGGTCTCTGCATCGTCGTTGTTTTCCACTCTCAAAACAACATAGGCGTGCTTTTCTGTCCGCGCCATAAACGCATAGAGATACTCCACATTGATATCTGCCTTGTCAAGAACATCAAGGGCAGAGGTGAGCTTGCCGGGTTCGTCCCCGATTTTGACACCTACCACATCCACGATTTTAATGAGATACTCATTCTCCTTAAGAACCTGTTCTGCCGCATTTTCATCACTGACAATCAGGCGGAGAATTCCAAAATCCTCCGTTTCTGCAATGGAAAGTGCTCTGATATTCACGCCATTCTTTGCAAGAATATCGGTTACTGCAACAATGGTACCTTTTCTGTTTGGAACAAAAACTGTTAACTGTTTAATTGCCATTTTCGACTCTCCTCCCTTAAACCAGCTTACGCTTATCAATCACACGAACTGCTTTGCCTTCACTTCTTGCAATGCTCTTGGGAGCAACAAGGTGTACTATAGGATTGATACCCAGCATGGTCTTCATTGCATTTGCCAGCTTCTTTTCCATGGCAAGAACTTCACTCACTTTGTCAGTGAACTGTTCAGGAGACATTTCCACATTCACCTCAAAGGTGTCGGTGTTGTTGGCTCTGTCCACCACAATCTGATAGTTCGGTTCATAGCCTTCATTGAGAAGCACGGTTTCAATCTGGCTGGGGAATACATTCACACCACGGATAATCAACATATCGTCGGTTCTGCCCATAGGCTTTGCCATCTTGACCAGAGTTCTTCCGCAGGAGCACTTCTCACGGGAGAGCACGCAAATATCTCTGGTGCGATAACGGAGCAGCGGGAACGCCTCTTTATCCAAGGAAGTGAATACCAGCTCACCCTTTTCCCCATCAGGGAGAACCTCTCCGGTTTCGGGATCAATGATTTCTGCATAGAAGTGGTCTTCGTTGATATGCATTCCTGTCTGGGCGCTACACTCAAAGGAAACTCCGGGGCCGGTTGTTTCGGTAAGACCATAAATATCATATGCCTTGATACCGAGTGTTTTTTCAATACCTCTGCGCATTTCTTCGGTCCATGGTTCTGCACCGAAGATACCTGCCTTCAGCGGAATATCCTCCGGCTTGTATCCTTGTTCTTTCAAGGTTTCACCAATATATGCCGCATAAGAAGGGGTACAGCAAAGAATGGTTGCGTTAAGGTCTGTCATAAACTGAATTTGCCGTTCCGTGTTACCGGAAGACATAGGAAGGGTAAGGCAACCCACCTTATGGGAACCGCCGTTCAGTCCGGGGCCTCCGGTGAAAAGTCCATAGCCATAAGCAACCTGACAAACATCCTCATTGCTTCCGCCTGCCGCTACAATGGCACGAGCACAACAGTCCTCCCAAAGATCAATGTCCTTTTGGGTATAGAATGCAACTACCCGACGGCCTGTGGTTCCTGATGTAGACTGAATCCGGACACAATCCCCCAAAGGCTTTGCCAAAAGGCCGTAGGGATATGCCTCTCTCAAATCCGCTTTGCTCAAAAACGGTAGTTTATGTAAATCTTCAATTCCTTTGATGTCCTCGGGTTTTACCCCCTTTTCGTCCATCAGGTTGCGGTAATATTCCACATTTTCGTAGACATGCTTCACCTGTTTTACCAACTTCTCCGATTGCAGCTTTTTCATTGCTTCCGGCTGCATGGTTTCAATTTCTGGTTGATAATAATTCTGCGCCATTGTTCTTCATCCTTCCTTTCAAAAAATAAATGATTGTTTAGGATTGTCGAGAGAAAAAAATACGTCCTCCGCAATCCCATTCAGGATACAGAGGACGAAAATAACATTTCCGTGGTACCACCTCAGTTCGCCGCTATCTCACGGTAGCGACCTTGTCAGGTACGAAAATACCTTAGTTCTATGACGGGAACGCCCGTTGCAGCCTACTTGAAATTTCTTTCGTTCAGTGCACTGCTCACAGAAGGAATTCGTGAAGGTCCTCTCCTTTGCCTCGCACCAACCGGCAACTCTCTTTAGGAGTTTTCCAACCTACTTGTTTCTGCTCAAACGCATTTATTACTATATGAAATTGTATTGATTATACCACATCACACCAAAAATGTCAATGGATTTAAAGCAAAATTTGATCTTATTGGTCTTCTCCAAAATCTTTGATGTATGCTGCCAAAAGTTTTTGCGGCCAATCGGAAACAGGTTCCAGCTTTCCGGTAAAGAATCTGAGCGTCTTGGGTTCGTGTACAAACTTAAGTCCGCCAATCAATTCTCTATGGTCATAGAGCCACTTCACACGGTCAATCACATATTCTGTCTGGGAAAGGGTAAACACTCTTCTGGGGAACGCCAGACGCACCATCTCCACAGATGCAATATGCTCGGTACCGTCGGGATTTCTTTCTTCCGAAAGTGTGCCCCGTTCCATACCTCTGATACCGCCGCAAAGGTAAAGCGCAGCAACCAGAGAACCCGCAGGATATTGTTCTGCAGGGATATGACTCACCACATCACGGGCATCAATGTGCGCACCCAGTCCGCCACCCGGGGTAACCATCGGCACACCAAGCTTGTCAAGTTCCTTCACGCAATGGTTGATGAACTGCGGGCCCTGAGAAATAATGTCCATATCCATGGTTTCTTCAAAACCAATAATCAGCGCTTCCATCTCTTTGACAGACATTCCGCCGTAGGTAAGGAAGCCTTCAAACATGGTGATATAGTCTTCCATTTCATGGAACAGCTTTTCCTCCCGAACCAGAATACCGCCGCCTCTGCCAAATCCAAATTTGCGCGCCGAGAAGTAAACGATGTCAAACAAATCCGCAATCATTCTTGTGATTTCCTGGATGGATTTGTCCTTCATGGATTCTTCCCGCATCTTGATAAAATACAGATTATCCTGTAAAAGGGATGCATCAAGAACCGTAGGGATACCCTTGGATTTTGCAAGCTCGGTCGCTTCTTTCATATTGGTATAGGAAATCGGCTGTCCGCCAATCAGGTTGGTGCCCGCTTCCAGTCTTACATAGGCAATATTTTCCGCACCCTCTTTTTCGATGCAGTTTTTCATTTTATCTAAATCGATATTTCCCTTAAACGGAAGGGTGCTCTTGACCACAAGACCCTCGTCTTTCACAAGCTCTTCCACTCTGCCGCCGAGACGGGTGACATGCGCTTTGGAAGTGGTAAAGTGGTAGTTCATAATCACGCATTTCCCCGGCTTCACAAAATGCTGCGCGATGATATGCTCACAAGCGCGTCCCTGATGGGTGGGGAGAAGATATTTGATTCCAAAAATTTCTTCCAGCTTGTCCCGCATTCTGTAAAAGGTTTCGCTTCCGGCGTATGCATCATCTGCTCTGAGCATTGCAGACTGCATATTGTCGCTCATGGCATTCACTCCGGAATCGGTGAGCATATCCATAAAGATATCTCCATTATGTAGCATAAACGTATTAAATCCGGCTTCCTCCAATTTCGCCAAACGCTCTTTCCCGGGAAGCAGGGCTAATTTCTGTACAATTTTCACCTTGTGCATTTCCATCGGCACAGGTGTACGATTATAGAATTTAATTTCCGGCATTTTCATGTTCCTCCAAGTCTTGCTTTTTCTTGTAATATAGTATATAATACATTTCGACATTGGTCAAACAAATGGTTTTGATATTTATTATCGATTTTTTCGATGTTGGAGGAACTATCATGGAATTACGAAACCTGATTACTTTCATTCATGTAGCAGAGCTTGGCAGTTTTACCAAGGCAGCAGCGCAGCTTGGATATTCACAATCCACCATCTCCTTTCAAATCAAACAACTTGAGGATGAGCTTGGTTGCCTCTTGTTTGAAAGAATCAATCACACCATCACACTAACCCAAAGAGGGAATGAGCTTGTTTCTTATGCCCATCAGGTTCGCGCGCTGACCGATACGTTTAAGGAAAGTCTGGAAGAGGAAAAGGAATGCAGCGGACATATTCATATTGTCACACCTGACTCTGTGTGCGAGGATATGATTCACCACAATTACATCGATTTTCACAATAAATATCCTTCAATTTCCCTCAAGTTTACAACCGCAGACACCGCCGTAATGTTTGATATGCTTGATCACAATGAGACGGACTTGATTATGACACTGGATAATCACATCTATCACAAGGACTATGTGATTGCCAAGGAAGAGTCGCTTTCTATGCATTTTGTCACCAAAGCCACGTCCAAGTTTGCAAAAGCAAAAAACCTGTCGATTCAGGATATTGCAAAAGAGCCTTTTATCCTAACAGAATACGGGCAGGGATACCGACGGGTTTTTGATAGGGAGCTGGCAAAAAAATCTCTGGAAATCACTCCTGTACTGGAAATTGGAAGAACCGATGTAATCACCTTGGTTCTCACCCAAAAAGAAATGATTTCCTTTTTACCTGATTTTGTAACAAAGTCCAAGGTTGCGTCCGGAGAACTGTGCTACCTGGATGTCTGTGATGTGAATATCGACATTTGGAAACAGCTTATCTATCATAAGAACAAATGGATGTCTAAGGCATTGAAACTCTTTATTGACTATGTAAAGAAGAACGAATTTTCAAACTAAGAAAGAGAGATTCCTGAATGATATGCACCCCAAAAGTTAGACACTTTTGGAGGTGCATATCAGAAATCAGGAATCTCTTTTTTTTACTTATTCATTTTTTCCATATCGTTTTTGCGGATTTCCACACGTCTTACCTTACCGCTGATGGTCTTGGGCAGTTCGTCAACAAATTCCACAATTCTGGGATATTTATAAGGTGCAGTATGGGTTTTTACGTATTCCTGAATTTCCTTTTTCAGCTCGTCTGTACCGTCATTACCTTTCACAAGCACGATGGTAGCCTTTACAATCTGACCACGTACTTCATCAGGAACAGGAGTGATTGCACATTCCAGAACATACGGAAGCTCCATGATTACACTTTCGATTTCAAAGGGCCCGATGCGATAACCGGAGGACTTGATCACATCATCGATACGACCCACATACCAAAGGTATCCATCCTCGTCCATGGTTGCCTGGTCGCCGGTGTGATAGTACCCGTCATGCCAAACTTCGTTTGTTTTTTCTTCATCAAGATAATATCCGATAAAGAGGCCACAAGGAACTTCGTCTTTTACGCGGATACAGATTTCACCTGTGTCACCGGTTTTACATTCGTTTCCATCAGGATCAAGAATAACAACATCATATAAGGGACTGGGTCTTCCCATAGAACCAATTTTGGGGGTGGAACCCACAAAGTTTGCGATGGACAAGGTCGTTTCAGTCTGACCGAAGCCTTCCATAATAGTAAGACCGGTTGCTTTTTTGAACTGATTGAACACTTCGGGATTGAGTGCCTCACCCGCTGTGGTTGCATACTCGATAGAAGAAAGGTCATACTTTGACAAATCTTCCTTGATGAAGAACCGATACATAGTAGGCGGTGCGCAGAAGGTAGTGATGTGATATTTTGCAAACATCGGTAAGATGTCTTCTGAATGGAATCTGTCAAAGTCATAGGTGAACTGTGCCGCTTCGCAGAGCCATTGTCCGTAGAGCTTACCCCAAAGAGCCTTACCCCAACCGGTATCGGAGATTGTAAAGTGAAGCCCGTCAGGATTGACATTATGCCAATGCTTTGCAGTGGGATAGTGGCCCAATGCATATTTGTAAGAATGGGTTGCAATACGGGGATAACCTGTGGTTCCCGAGGTGAAGAGCATCAACATCGGATCGTTTCCGCAAGGAGTGTTTTCGGTACGGAAATAGTGGGTACTGAAACGTTCCATTTCCACATTGAAATCGTGCCAACCTTCTTTATGACCGCCGACTAAAACTTTCACCATACCGGGATAGTTTGCGGCAGCCTTTTCTGCTTCAACTGATACATCTCCGTCTGCTGTACACACAATTGCTTTAACTTTAGCAGCTTTGTATCTGTAATCAAAATCGTGTTCCACAAGCTGGTTTGTTGCAGGGATTGCGATAGCACCGATTTTATGAAGTGCAAGCATGCAGAACCAGAACTGATAATGTCTTTTTAGTACGAGCATTACGGTATCGCCTTTTTTGATACCGAGAGATTCAAAGTAGTTTGCAGTCTTTGCAGAATACTTTTTCATATCGCTGAAAGTAAAGCGGCGGTCAGTCTTATCATTTGCCACCCACATCATCGCCAGTTTGTCGGGGTTCTTTTCTGCAATCGCGTCCACACAGTCAAATGCAAAGTTGAATGAATCTGCGTTCTTGAATTTGATGCCGTTAAACACGCCGTTTTCATCATAAGATGATTCGATAAATTTATCTGCAACTGTTTCTGTTTTTTTCTTTTTAGCAGCTACCTTTGCGGCAATCATAGGTGCTTCTGGGTATTCTTCACTTACCGTTCCATCATGCGGATTTAATACAACTGCATGAAATTCACAACCACCCTCAGATACCGCAATCATCCCGTGGGGAATCATACTGTTATAAAAAATGGAATCTCCCTCATGGAGCACATCCACATGGTTTCCAACCTGAACCTTTAGTGAACCCTTGACAATCACATCAAACTCCTGTCCGTTGTGAGAGCTGAGTTTGATGGGCTGATTTTGTTCCTCTTCCAGATACGGGAATTTCACCAGAAACGGCTCTGCCAACTTGTCCTTGAATTTGGGGGCAAGGTTATTATACTCAACACCATGCTTCTTTAAGATTTTCAAGCCCTCGCCTTTTCTTGTAATAGCAAATGATGTAAGGGTGGTACTGGTTCCCTCAAGCAAATCAACCACTTCAACGCCACAAGCTTTTGCGCATTTGTAGATAAAGGTAAAGCTGAAGTCGGTTTCTCCCTCCTCCAAAACCTTGTAGTCCGCAACAGATACTCCTGTGAGCTTCGCAAGCTCTTCCTGCGAATATCCCTTTGCCTCACGCAGATCTTTAATTCTTCCGGCAACCTCTTTCAAACTGTAATCCATTGTTTTGTCTCCTTTCATTCTCTTTTTATAAGATTGAATAAAACAAAAAACTCGTCTCAAAAGAATCCTTTGAGACGAGTTATACAACCCGCGGTACCACTCAAATTACGGAAAAGTTTCCGTCACTTTCCGGACTCTAACAAGTCCTTTGCCTTTACGCAGCATTACGGAAGGAGTCTACTTGCTTTCGCTTTCGGTCCTTCGACTCAGAGGTGATAAGTCATTGGAAAGCTCTGCCATTGCCTCGCACCACCCGGCAACTCTCTCAAGGCCTCACAATCCGACCGTCCTCGTCACAGTCGTTCTTTGTGATATTCAATTTTTAGTGTATTATACTCCGCAACATCCACTTTGTCAAGAGTTTTTTGAAAAAAAATATCTCATCCCCATACAAAATAAAGGCCCGGATATCCCGAGCCTTTGTTTTTGGCTTAACCAAAGTATCTCTTTAAGAGACCCTCTAAACCTCTACCGTGACGAGCTTCGTCGCGCGCCATTTCGTGTACGGTGTCATGGATTGCATCCAGACCGTTCTTCTTTGCGCAGGATGCAAGGTCAAATTTACCCTGGGTTGCACCATATTCGCAGTCAACTCTCCACTTCAGGTTATCCTTGGTGGTTGCCTTCATATTGGGCTCCAAATCTTCACCCAAAAGCTCTGCAAACTTTGCAGCGTGCTCTGCTTCTTCATAGGCAGCCTTTTCCCAGTAAAGACCAACTTCAGGATATCCTTCACGGTGTGCAATTCTTGCCATGCAGAGATACATACCAACCTCTGCACACTCGCCATTGAAGTTTGCCATCAGCTGCTCAAAGATATACTTTTTGTCTTCCTCAGAAATGTCAGGATTGTTCTTGACAGTCTTGCCGTATACGCCGTATTCGTGCTCAGCTGCAAGGGCTGCGCCTTCCTGCATTTCCTTGAATTTGTCTGCCGGAACCTTACATACCGGACAATTTGCGGGAGGTTCATCTCCCTCATGAACATAACCACATACAGAACATACCCATTTTTTCATAATCATTTCCTCCTAAAATATAATATAAATAATTATTTTTCTAAATTTGTTGTGCACTGACTGCACACTCCGCAGAAGATTAGATTGTGGAAATCGATCCTACAATGATTTTCTTTTGCGGCAACCTCATCCAATTGTGCTGCATACCCCGTATGAATATCGGAAACAGAACCACAATCCTTGCAATAGAGATGATAGTGCGGGGTGGTGTAGGCGTCATAACGCTCTGTTCCGTCGCCCACATCCAGTTTAAGCGCCATCCCGTCGCTACAAAGCTTTGACAGGTTTCGATAAACTGTCCCAAGGCTGATGTTGGGAATCTCTTTTCTCACTTGGTCATAAACCCAATTTGCAGTAGGATGTGAGGTCGTCCCCTCTAAAACCTGAAGGATACACGCCCGCTGTCGGCTATACCGCTGAACCGTTTTATCCATAGCTTTTCTCCTTAATGCAAATAGTAATCATTACTGTTTTTCTATATCATAGCTGATATATCGTTATTTGTCAAGTACTTTTTTCAAAAAAATTTAAATTTTTTGCAAAAATAAAAATCGCTTTGAAAAAAGCGATTTTTATTAGAACACAAATTCAAATTCGATGCCATACATCCGCACGGTGTCGCCCTCTTGGATTCCCGCATCTTTCAGCATAGAAATCACGCCGCATTTAATCAGCGCCCGCTGGAAGTACTGCAAGGATTCATAATCATCAAAGTTGGTGGAGCCTACAATCTTTCTCACGCGCAGGCCCTCCACCTCATAGGCGTCCTCTGTTTTGGTAACGGTGATCTCCTCATTCTGAGCAGCCATCACTGAATCATACATTTCGTAATCCTCTTCCTCTGCCTCCTTGGGCATCTTGGAAAGAACCTCACGGGTGTAATTAAGCACTTCTGCAATTCCCTGCTTGGTTGCGGCAGAAATCGGGAATACCTTATACCCCATCTCCTCCAATTCCTGCTTAAAGCTTTCATAATTGTCGTGGAACATGGGAATATCCGCTTTATTGGCAAGAACAATCTGGGGTTTTTGCGAAAGCTTTTCGCTGTAAAGCTTCAGTTCCCGATTGATGGCAAGAAAATCCTCCATGGGGTTTCTGCCCTCCACACCGGACACATCCACAATATGAAGCAACAGTCTGGTCCGCTCCACATGACGCAAAAACTCGTGGCCAAGACCCACACCCTCGTGGGCGCCCTCAATGATACCGGGGATGTCTGCAACCACAAAGCCACTACCATCGCCCATATCTACTACCCCTAAGTTTGGGGTCAGGGTAGTGAAATGGTAATTGGCAATCTTGGGACGGGCATCGCTGACAATGGACAAAAAGGTGGATTTGCCTACATTGGGAAATCCCAACAGACCCACATCTGCAATCAGCTTTAATTCCAGCGTTACCATAAACTCTTCACCGGGCATTCCGGATTTGGCAAACTTTGGGGTCTGACGGGTTGCTGTGGCGAAATGTGCATTTCCCCAGCCGCCGGCACCGCCTTTTGCCGCAATCATCCGTGCGCCATCCTCCTTCAGGTCACAAAGAACCAGATTGCTTTCCGCCTCCCGAATCAGGGTTCCCACCGGAACCCGAATCTCCAGTGCCTCACCGTTTTTTCCGTTACGCTTGGCATCTCTGCCGTTGCCGCCGTTTTCTGCCAGATACTTCCGTTTATACCGAAAATCCATCAAGGTGCTGATATTTTTGTCTGCCACGAACACCACATTGCCGCCTCTTCCACCGTCGCCGCCGTCAGGACCGCCTGCGGCTACATACTTTTCCCGATGGAAGGTGACAGCGCCGTTGCCACCGTCACCTGCTTTGATGAAAATCTTGGCAAAATCTGAGAACATAAGGATACGCCTCCTTTCAAGTAAAAAGGGGCGGACAGCCGTCCACCCCTCGCATAAACATTCATCAATTACTGAGCGATTTCGTAAACAGATACCTGTTTCTTATCCTTACCCTTACGCTCAAATTTTACTCTACCGTCAATCAAAGCAAAGAGAGTATCGTCACTACCCTTACCTACATTGATGCCGGGATGAATCTTCGTGCCTCTCTGACGAACCAGGATATTACCAGCCAAAACGTGCTGACCGTCGCCCTTTTTCACACCAAGGCGTTTGGACTCGGAATCTCTACCGTTTTTGGTACTACCCATACCTTTCTTATGAGCCATGTTTTCTCACTCCTTTATCAATTTGAACTTTGGAACGGATTGCTCCGTGAATTAGCCATTGATAGCTGTAATTTCAACTTTGGTATAAGGCTGTCTGTGACCTTGCTTTTTGTGATAACCCTTTTTGGGCTTGTACTTGTAAACAATGATCTTCTTTGCCTTACCCTGCTTTGCAACGGTTGCGGTAACAGTTGCACCCTCTACATAAGGAGCACCAACCTTCAAATCCTCACCGCCGAGAACCAGAACCTTATCAAAAGTAATGGTTGCACCTGCTTCTGCGTCAAGCTTTTCAACAAAAACAACATCGCCCTGCTGAACTTTGTACTGCTTGCCGCCGGTTTCGATAACTGCGTACATAATCGTAATCCCTCCTATTACCCAAGACTCGCCATATAAGGTGTTCCATACGGAATCTTCGGACCTTTTCTGCGCGGTTACCACGATAGTATAGCACAGTGCAAGGGCTTTGTCAACAAAAATTTTCAAAAAATTGTATACAAAAACTCTTGACTTAAGCCTTGGTTTATGGTTAGATAA
Organism: Clostridia bacterium; assembly: GCA_017397725.1. GTDB lineage: Bacteria > Bacillota > Clostridia > Monoglobales > Monoglobaceae > Ructibacterium. The sequence continues at coordinate 81,117 of JAFQIA010000027.1, read as the reverse complement.
TGCTATCTTTGAAAAAGGCAGGTGACACTTTTGCAAATCGGCAATCTTTCATTAAATAACAATCTTTTTCTGGCGCCTATGGCAGGGGTCACCGACCGCGCCTTCCGCATCACCGCCAAACCCTTTGGTCCGGCATTGATGTATACCGAGATGGTTTCGGGCAAGGGACTGCATTACCACAACAAACGCACCGGTGACCTTTTGGCGGTTTCTCCAGAAGAAAAGCCGGTTGCTACCCAGATTTTCGGACACGAGCCGGAGATCATGGCAGCCATTGCAGAACAAGCCTTGGCAAACGGTGCGGTAATGCTGGACATCAATATGGGGTGTCCTGCTCCCAAAATCGTCAACAACGGCGACGGCAGCGCCCTGATGAAAAACCCGCCTCTGGCGGGAGAAATCATCCGCGCGGTCAGCCGTGCAGTTTCGGTTCCGGTAACCGTCAAATTTCGGATGGGTTGGGACAGTCAGCATATCAACGCCGTGGAGTTTGCCAAAATTGCTGAATTCAGCGGTGCCGCGGCAATTACCATCCACGGCAGAACCCGTGAGGCCTTTTACAGCGGCAAAGCAGACTGGGAGATCATCCGTCAGGTCAAGGAGGCGGTTTCCATCCCTGTGATTGGAAACGGCGACATCGTCGATGCCCTCTCTGCCAAAAGAATGCTGGAAACCACTGGCTGTGACGGTTTGATGATCGGCAGAGCCGCACAAGGGAATCCTTGGATTTTCCGCGAGATTTTGCATTACCTTGCATCCGGCGAGTTACTTCCTCCCCCCACTTTAGAGGAGCGAGTCGGCGTAGCACTTTCCCACCTGGACCTTTTGGTTGCCTTAAAAGGAGAACATCGGGGGATTCAGGAGGGGCGCAAGCATATGTCTTGGTATTTCAGAGGCCTACAAGGCGGTGCAAGGCTGCGAGACCGCATCAATAAAATTTCTTCTTATTGTGAAATGCGCGGATTGATTGAAAACCTCCCCGAAAGCGATTGGTAAACCCTTGATTTTACAAGAAAAACGCAAACTTTTTTAAGGTTTTGCGTTTTTTTGTTTTTTTCTATGGTTCGCACAAAAATATCTTGACTACTTTGTGCAATTCGTGTATAATAATCTTGTATACTTCTATCCTATTGGTTAGTCTATACACTTATGTTATAATCTTATGTATTTTTCAATGTTCAATCTTGTTATACCCGGACACCTTAGTGTCACACAAAATTTTAGGAGGTGGTACCCATACCAACAACAATCATCATTGCTGTTGTTGCTGTGCTGGCTGTGATTCTGGTTGGCTTTGGTTCTTTTAAGTACGGATATTCTTACCGCAAAAAGTTCGCAGAGTTGAAAATCGGCAGCGCTGAGGAAGAAGCAAAGCGCATTCTCCATTCGGCAACAGAGCAATCCGAAAAAGAAGCTGAGAATTTGAAAAAAGAACGTCTTATTGAAGCAAAAGAAGAAATACATAAGTTAAGAAGTGAACTGGAAAAAGAAATCAAAGACCGCAGAAACGAAATGCAGCGCCAGGAAAGACGAGTACAACAGAAGGAAGATACGATTGACAAAAAGGCAGAAGCCTTGGAGAAAAAAGAAGAACAGATTCAGCAAAAGCTCGCTGAGGCTGAAGAGGTTCAGGCAGAAGTTGACCGTGTGAAGAAACTTCAAATGGCACAACTGGAAAAGATTGCGGAATTTACCGCAGCACAAGCCAAAGATTATCTGTTAAAACAGGTAGAAGAAGACGCCGCCCACGATAAGGCATTGTTGATCAAGTCTATCGAGGCACAGGCAAAAGAAGAGGCGGAAGAAAAAGCCCGCCACATTATTACCGGTGCAATTCAGCGTTGTGCTGCTGACCATGTAACTGAAACTACTGTTTCGGTTGTTCAGCTCCCCAGCGATGAAATGAAGGGCCGCATCATCGGCCGTGAGGGTAGAAATATCCGCACCTTGGAAACTATGACCGGCGTTGATTTGATTATCGATGACACTCCGGAGGCAGTAGTTCTCTCCGGTTTTGATCCGGTTCGTCGGGAAATTGCCCGTCGTTCTCTGGAGAAATTAATTGTAGACGGCAGAATTCATCCGGGCCGGATTGAGGAAACCGTCGAAAAGTGTACCAAAGATGTGGAAAATATCATCCGTCAAGAGGGTGAACGGGCCGCCTTTGAAACCCACGTACACGGGCTGCAGCCGGAGCTCATCCGCTTGTTGGGTCGCCTGAAATATCGGACCAGCTATGGGCAGAATGTTCTGCAGCACTCCATTGAGGTTGCACATCTTGCAGGTTTGATGGCAGCAGAGCTGGGCGTGGATGTGAATCTGGCAAAGCGTGCCGGTCTGCTCCACGATATTGGTAAGGCGATTGACCACGAGGTGGAAGGCTCCCACGTGAACATCGGCGGCGATGTTGCTAAGAAGTATAAAGAAAGCGACAAGGTCGTTCACGCCATTCTGGCACATCACGGCGATATCGAGCCCAAAACCATTGAGGCATGCCTGGTACAGGCAGCAGACGGTATTTCCGCTGCTCGCCCGGGCGCACGCCGTGAGAACTTGGAATCTTACATCAAGCGCTTAGAACAGCTTGAGGGCATTGCAAACTCCTTTAAGGGTGTGGAACGCTCCTTTGCAGTACAGGCAGGTCGTGAGGTTCGTGTAATTGTCAAGTCCGATGCAGTCAACGATGACGAAACCATCTTGATGGCACGGGATATGGCAAAACAAATCGAGGATAGCATGGAATATCCCGGTCAGATTAAGGTCAACGTGATTCGTGAGCTTCGTGCCATTGAATATGCAAAGTAACTCTTTTGCGGCAGAGAAATTCTCTGCCGCAAAATTTTTTCAAAAAAAACAAAAAAAGTTGCATTTTTCTCTTGACAATCGGAGAAAAAAGGAGTATACTACTTTTTGTTCGTGTGAAACACCTATGCGTGATTAGCTCAGCTGGTAGAGCACCTGACTCTTAATCAGGGTGTCCAGGGTTCGAGCCCCTGATCGCGTACCATGCAAAAAAGCACTTGCAATTGCAAGTGCTTTTTTGTTTTTATACCAGAAAACTTTTAGCAGGTAAATCACCCGCCAAAAGTTGTATTTTAGCTACGCTGTTAGTTTCTTTTACTTTTATCCGCAAATGGATAAACTATTCGTGGTAGGTGTTGCATATGTTTAATAAAGAAATGGGAACCAGAATCCGAACACAACGGGAACTCTTAGGGTATACCCGAGAGGCGTTGGCTGAGAAATTAGATATCTCAACCAAGTTCTGTTCCGATATTGAAAATGGTACAAGAGGAATGAGTCTTGACACCTTATGTAAGTTATCCAAAGAATTACTTTTAACCACAGATTATATTCTTTTTGGAACCACAAACCCAGAATTGGATGACGAATTATCCAATTTGTTGCATCTTTGTAAAACCGAAAAAAGAGTCTATCTCAAAAATATCATAAGAAATTTTATTCAAGCAAACAACGAATAGGTTTTGATACCACCCCCTTTCAAAAAAGAAAGGGGATTTTTCTTGAATTTTAAGGATGATTGTTATGTTTTCTTCAACATCACAAATACAGTCAGGGCGTCACACTCTGGTATGGATTTCCGGCGGGTTTCTTGCCGGTGTTCTTTATGGCATCCACCAAGTCACCTTGCCCTTTTCCTATTTTCTCTCTTATTCCGGAGGATTTCTCCTCCTTGCAGGGTTGTTGCTTCTTCTTCTTCGCAAACGTTTTGCCAAGGGAGATGCCTTCTTAGTCTGGTTGGTTTGTTTCTCTTTGGTTTTGGGGATTGTCCGGGTCTATCTTTTTGATATATTCCAAGACCGCGACTTGCAGCTTACCGCCGGAGAAGAATGCCGTTACACCGGTTTCCTTTTGGATCTGCCAAAGGAGAGCAGCACCGGTGCCTCTCTTGGTGCAACTGTTCAAGTTCTGCAAGCGGAAAACGAAACCGGTATTCACCAAGTCAACGGAAAGGTTGCAGTTTACGCCAAAGACGCTCTCTATGGAGAATTGTCCCGTGGCGACAGCGTCACCTTTACGGCAAAGCTTACACAGCCGGAGGGTGCAGGCTATTTAGGCGGCTTTGATTACCGCCACCATCTTTATCGGCAAGGCATCCGCTATGCCACGTATACCACCGAACTAAAACGGGCAGACACTCCTGTTTCCCACCAAAGCCTTTCGTATACCTTAGAGAGTCTGGGAATTTCTATCCGCGAATCGGTATTTCGTGCAGTAGATGTCAGTCTTTTCAATCATCCCCAAGAGGCAGCCTTGCTGAAAGGCTTGCTCCTTGGCAACAATGAAGGGTTTACTGCCGAGCAATATCAAAGCTTTGTCGACTCAGGACTGGTACATATCATTTCTACCTCAGGAATGCACTTGATGTTTCTGTTTGGCCTATTGCAGGCTTTATTGGGGCGTTTGCGCTTGCCTCGTTGGTTGCTCCGCCTGATTAGTGTTCCTGTTTTGGTGGTGTTTTCTGCCGCAGCAGCATTCACCCCTTCCATCTGTCGTTCTTTGATTATGCTGCTTTTGGTACTAATTGCCATCCAACTGCAAAAGGAACCGGATAGTTTGACCTCCCTATCCTTTGCAGCACTTCTTCTTGTATTGCAGAATCCCTATACGATCACCGGTTACAGTTTTCTGCTTTCCTTTTCTGCAACTCTTGGCATCATCCTCTTTTCTGCGCCTCTGACTCAAAAGTTAAACACCGCCATCCCCGTACCCGATACAAAGTACGCCCGCTTTTTCCGTCGGGAAATACAAAACTCCATCGTCCTTTCCCTTTCCGGCAATCTGGGGCTTGGCTATTTTCTGGCACGCTTTTTCAATCGATTTTCTTGGGGTAGTATCTTTGCAAACATTCTTTTGGTTCCTTTGGCAAGCTTCAGCTTTGCAGGAGGCTTGATTCTTTGGCTCCTCTCCCTTCTTTATCCCCCGCTTGCCATTGCTTTTGCCCAATTCTTTTTGGCACTCCCGCTTTGGCTGATGAATTTTTTGGCACACTTTTTCGCACAAAGTCGGTTTTTATGCTATCTTCCCACGCCACACCCATCCTTTGCCGTTCTCTACCTTCTGCTGGGAATCGTTCTTTATACTTACCTTACCAAAAAAAGAGCTTGAAATCCATCAAGATTTCAAGCTCTTTTCCTTATCCCAACAATACGGTGGGGCCGTTTTGCAAGCTATGATATACTTCAAAAAAATCAGGGTAGGACTTGGTCACTGCCTCCTGCGCACCGCAAATGGAAACCTCCCCTTCGCATCGGCAAGCCGCAATCGCCATTGCCATCGCAATGCGATGGTCATTCCAAGCCGATACCGTGGTTCCGCAAAGAGTATCGGTGCCGACAATTTTCAAAAAGTCTACACCCTCTTCTATCTGTGCCCCCAGATGCTTCAGTTCGCTCGCCGTAGCGGTGAGCCGATCACTCTCCTTCATCCGCAGTCTGCCGGCGTTATGTATCAGGCTTTCTCCTTTGCAAAAGGCACAAAGCACCGCCAGAATGGGAACCAAATCCGGAATCTCCCTTGCGTCAATTCGGATGCCGTGCATCTTATCGGTGCGCCGCACCTGAATGGTGTCCTCATCAAGGTACTCCACCTCGGCCCCTGCTTCTTCAAGAATCTCTAAAATCTTTTTGTCTCCTTGCAGGCTGTCTTTCCGCAAGCCTTTTACGCAAATATCGCAGCCCAGCGCACCTGCCACCAGAAAGAATGCTGCCTGAGAATAATCCCCCTCAACCACCATACCTTTTGGTTGATAGGTCTGACCGCCCGGAATAATAAAACGCCGGTAGCGGTCATTTTGAACCTCAATCCCAAAATCTTTCAGCACCGACAAGGTCAAATCCACATAGCCTTTGGATTCAAGCATGGTAGTCACCTGAATCTCGCTGTCCCCCTCAAGCAAAGGCAAGGCAAACAGCAATCCGGTAATAAATTGGGAACTCACATTTCCTGGGATCTTATAAAGCCCCGCTTTGAGTTCTCCCTTGATTTTGATGCTATCCTCATTCTGCACACAGGAAATCCCTCTCTGCGCAAACATATCCAGATATGGCTTTTGCGGACGTTGCATCAGCCGTCCCCGTCCGGTCAATGTTACTGATCTCCCCGTCAGAAGTGCCAACGGTATCAAAAAGCGCAAGGTTGACCCACTTTCTCCGCAAGGCAGAACAATCTCTTCAGGGAGCGCCTGTTTGCTACGTGGAGAAAACTGTACCGTCCCTGCTTTGGGGTCCACCTGAACGGTTGCACCCAAAGCCTGCATACAATCCAAAGTCGCCTGAATATCCTTGCTCATTGCCACATTGCTGATGGTACATCCTCCGCCTGAAAGTGCGGCTGCGATCATCGCCCGATGAGCAACGCTTTTGGAGGGAGGCACCGTTACCGTCCCCTTGAGCATATTTGGTTCAATTCGAGCCATATCCATAGCTTTCTCCTCACTTTCTGTCATAGAACAACTGTCGTTATGATAAGTATACACGATATCTCCAATTTTTGCAAATCATTTTTCTGCCCGCAAAAAAGGGCAGGTTCCTACAAACCTGCCCCTTGCTCAACTTCTGAAAGGTTTCTATTACAGTTCCACCTCGATACCAAAAATATCCAGCAGCCACTTTATGGGTTTTGCTCTAAATTCTCCCATATTATCAATAAATTCAGACCGTTTTCCGGCAGCTTCGATGGCATCCTTCAACTCTCTGACTCTCTGTATCTCCGTAGGGAAGAGACTTCGGATAAAACTCGAGTCAATCACCTTGGTATCTGCATAGGGAAGGGTTGTTTCCACACAACCCTTGATGAGCAAAATAAGATCACGCTGATCTCCTACGGGAAAATCCGACCAATAGAAGTCCATATCCTCCCACGCATAGTTCAACATACTTTTCATTTCCTCATTTGCCAGTGCATAATCACTGATTCGTGCAGTCACCACAAGGTCCTTGGTTGGTTTCGTGGTTTCATCGACCGGATTGCCATCCTGATCAAACCATCCGGCAAAAGCCTCCGGATTGATACCTTTCAGCCCTTGACCGTCTGACCCCATCAAGGGATTTCCCGGCATCTTTGTTCCAATGGCATTCCCCATTGGAACTTCGGCAATGCCACGAGGTAGCTGCGTGCAAGTATAAAGCACATCGTTATAATAAAAGCTTACCGTAAAGGGTGGATCATCGGTATATATATAGGAATAACTGAACGGCAGATAGAGCACCACATCAGTGACATTGCCGTCGTATTCATACGCAAACACCTGATGCAATAACCCAAGTTCGTTGCTGCCATTCATAATGATGGACGTTACGTCGGGTTGCCCCATCCACTTCACCTTCAAAAGTCTTCGTGTGACACCTGCTGGCAGTTGTTCGTAAACAAGCATTTCATCCACATATGCCTCATTGGCACTCCCCACACGCAGCTGCGCCACGCCACTCTCGTTGGGGTTGACCACATAAATATTGGCATTGCTAAGGTCAGATGATGAAATGCTCTCGCCGGTGTTCAATCTCAGGCGTCCTCCTGCACTAATGCTGGTTAGGGTACCAAACATGGTGGTAACACCATCCACCCCGTCAATCAAATCCACGCCATTGGTGGTAGCCTCCCCTTGTGTACGGGCGGTGTTATAATCCATCACCTTGGAGGCGGCAGTAATAACATCACCGGCAACCTCCAGTTCATATACATCACCAAGGGTTGCCTGACTCAAATCAGAAGAAAGTCCCGTATGGATCGATGCGGTTTTTACTTCTCCATTTTGATAGTAAGATACTTCTGCACCTTGAACACTTTGGATCACCGCCACTACGGAAATTGGCACAACAACCTCCGGCGATTCCTCCTCTGTATCCGGCAAAATTTCACCTCGGGTAAGCGGGGTCGCCCCGTCCAGCTTGCTCCATACCAAAATCTTTGCCGTATCATAGTCTTTGGTAGTTTCAAAGCTGACAAAGGGAGCGGTATAGGCTTTTGGCTGTATCTCTACCATAGCTTTTTCTTTGTAAAGCGCCAAGAAAACCTTGTCCCCTTCACTCACACCATATCCATAGACCGAAAACTGTTTTTGGGTAGCATCCAGCACCGTCTTGGTAACGGGACCCTTCCCCGCATTGCATACCACAGATAAGGAAAGTAACTCCTCATTTCCTGTGCCGATGGAAATCTGTTTCCACTCTGCCACCGTGCCGTGGTAGAATATTACCTTTAAGGCACTGCAATTGGCAAAGGCATTCTTTGCAATGCTTGTTACAGGGTACTCCCCGATTTTTACAGGAAGGTCCACCGTCACCGCCGATGTATCACAATCGGTAATGCTCACCTGTTCATTCGTGACAATATAAGTCAAAGCTCCATAGCTTTCGGCAGATACGCAAAGCATCCCTGCAAGCCATACCATCATACAACATATTAATAATGTCCATATTCTTTTTTTCATTGTTGGACACCTCCAAATCAAAAAACACAAAAATGCGTGTTGTCATTATCACAAACATCCTTATCATACCACAGATTGGACATCTTGTAAATCCATTTTCAAAAATTTCTAAAAATGGAAAAACTCCTACGGCTTTTCAACCATAGGAGTTTTTAGATTCTATTTCATACAAAAATATTCTTGCATCACCTCAACGGCGCGATCTTTGATCATCTTTTCACCGTATTCATTCAGTCTGCCGTGGATATACTTCTCGTTCTGCACTCTGGATGCAAACTCAAGAAGCACCGTCTCCATTTCTTCTGAAATTTCCGCCCGCGCGGGAACCAGATAAAGATAAAAGGCACCGTCACACTTATAGAGCACACTTTTCCCTTCATAAAAATCCGCCATCTGTTCTGCGGCATAGCAAACTGCATCAAAATCCCGAAACCGATAAATCGCCTGCCGGCTGGGTTGCGCCTTCAGTTCCGTCCGTTTGAGTCTGCCCTGATAACCGCAATTAGAAATCGCCGTCTTGAGCTCCTCCTCTGAGCAAACACGGGTAACCAACATGCCAAAGCCGTCCTCTTCAGATTCGTCCTTGACCGCCTCTACAAAGAGTTTTGCGCCCTGTACTGAAAAATCCACATTCTTTTCTGCCAGACGAAGTGCCGTCCAGAACATTTTTTGCACCTCAGGGGTGTTTTCAGAAATATTCTTAAAAGAAATATTCCATGCTTTTGCTTCATTGCCGTCAATCATAATCTTGATTTTATCCTTGCTGATTTTTTCAATCCGCATCCGCAGTCCCCCTTCGTTTCTTGGACAAAAAAAGTCCTCTTTCTTTTCATTATACTATTCACTTTTTAGATTGCAACGAGAAATTCTTGGAAAACACAAATTGTAATTCCGTCGTAAACTCTTTGCAATCCATCGTAACAAAAACGCAAACTTTGCAATCGTTTTTTCATATATTATCCACTTGTAAATCATGAAAAACTGTGCTATACTAATCCAGAAAAGAGAAAAGAGATCCCTGCTTTGTTCGTTTCCGAGGTTACAATGTAAAACCAACACTTTTACAAAGGGGTTTTGTCTCCGGAAGTGGCGCACATGCCTCATGCTTTATGCATCCAGTGGACTTGTAAAGCTTTCGGGCGTTTTCCCACCTGGGTTCCAGGTTTTTACTTTACCTCCTTCGACGGCACGGCGGGGCTTTTTCTTTTATTTTCAAGCACTTTGCCATGTTTCCCCGTTCTCGTTCTGCGAAACGAAAACGGGGAATTTTAATGTTACAAAAATGTTACAAAAACTACTTGACAAATTCCGCGAATTAAGATACCATATATATTGCTTGTATCAAAAAAAATGCAGGCGTTTGGAGGATGGAACTTTTGCGGGTGATTTCCGGTTTACGCAGAGGACTAAAATTAAATGCCCCGCAGGGTGTTCACACACGGCCAACTACCGATCGGGTCAAGGAATCTGTCTTTAATATCATTCAGTTTTCCTTCCCTGCTGAGCGGGTTCTGGACCTGTTTGCAGGCAGCGGTGCGTTGGGAATTGAGGCTCTTAGCCGAGGTGCCAAGCATTGCGTTTTTGTAGACGCAGATATGGCTGCCTTTCGACTGGTGAAGGAGAATTTGCGCCTTGCTCGTTTTGAGGAGCAAGCCACCGTTCTCAACCAACAGGCAGAAAGGTTCCTCTCCTCTTGCAACGAGGGGTTTGATGTGATTTTTCTGGATCCTCCCTACAATCAAGGGTTTTTGAAACCCATTCTTGATACCATTGTGGAGAAATCCTTGCTCAACGAGGACGGCATTCTGGTCATTGAAACAGAACTTGGTGGCGAGGAGATTCCTCCCACGCCCTTTTCTGTAAAAAAGTCTGTTGCTTACGGAAAAACCGTAATCACAATATTAAAAAGGTGAAAACCATGAAAACACTTGTATATCCGGGCAGTTTTGACCCTTGCACCAACGGACATCTGGACATCATTATGAGAGCCGCCAAGCTTGCGGACAAGCTGATTGTAGCGGTGCTGGACAACAGCAACAAAACACCACTCTTTACCGCAGAGGAACGGGTGGAGCTTTTGAAAACTGCCGTTGCCGGACTTGACAATGTGGAGGTTTACGCCTTCTCCGGTCTTTTGGTTGACTTTTTGAAAAAGGTGGATTCCACCGTCATTGTCAAAGGGATTCGGGCGGTATCGGACTTTGAATATGAGTTTCAGATGGCGCTGACCAACCACACTCTGTATCCGGAGATTGAAACTTTGTTTATCCCCAGCGGAAAGGACTATATGTTCTTAAGCTCCAGTATCGTCAAAGAAGTTGCGAAGTATGGCGGATCTTTGGACGGACTGGTTCCGGAAGCTTTGATTCCTGTTATAAATAAGCGGTTTTAATCCGCGTTACTATATTACATTATTTTTAGGAGGTACTTAACATGGATGCTTTAGAATTATTGGATGAGTTGGAAGATATTATTGACAAAGGTGCGTCTGTCCCCTTTTCCGGACGTTGTATTCTGGAAAGAGACGAATTGCTTGATATTCTTCAAGAACTGAAGTTGAAGCTTCCCGAAGATTTGAAGCAGGCAAAATGGATCAAGGAGGAGCGTCAGCGGATTCTGCAGGAAGCACAGGCAGAAGCCAACGAAATCGTTGCTACTATGGAAAAGAAAGCTGTTTCTATGGTAGATGAAAACGAGATTACCAAAAAGGCAATCGCACAGGGTCAGCAGATTGTTGAGCGTGCACTTGCTGAAAAGGCACAAATCGTAGAATCTGCGTACAACTATTCCGACAATCTGTTGGAAACTGTAGAAAAGGTTGTTCTGGGAACCATGAAAGAGATGGAGCAATGTGTTGCCATCGTTCGCAACAACCGCAGCACTCTGCACGAGGGCTTTGAGCAGGAAATGCCTGCCCCCGCACAGGACGCTGAATAAGAAAGAGCAAAAATCCCGTAGCCAAGCGGCTACGGGATTTTTTTATTCTTCTAAATATTTCAGCAGATAGTCGGGCATTTCTTCTTTGGTAAAGGACATCACCTTACTACCAAAGGCAATCACATCCCCCACATCTCTGGACCGGTTAAAGATAAAGTAGCTCTCGCCTATGGGAGTATTCCGATGAACCGCAGTCCGGACTTCTTCTTCAATCAGCCTGCGGGCATCTGCGTTTTGAATCTCCACGCAATCGGAGATGCTGACTCTGAATTCATAGAACTCACCAGTCTGTCCTTTGTAGGAATAAATTTCTCCCTTGGGCAGATCGTCCTCATCCTTGACCTCTTCTCTGGTAATGGGTTTTTTGCAAATCCAAAGACCCTTGGAGGCTTGGGAAATGATTTCCTCGTAATACCCCTTTTCCCGCAAGAATTGGTAGGTATTTGCAAAGGCAGGGGTAATATCCAGTTCAAAGGATTTTACTACATAGGGGCTTACTTCTTTCTCCTCGCCCATTCTGCGGAACAGCTTTAGCTGCTCATTTTCCTCTGCGGTGCAATGAACATTGATTCTAATGTTCATCATATGGTCCGCTTCCAAATCTCGATAAGAAAGCTCCTCTACATCCTTCTTCGCCGCAGCAAGCAATTCTGCCGCTTCATCATTGACCGCAATGTTGTAGTTATAGCTTGGCATATATACCCCAAGCATCAGATTGGTTGCGTTTTCAACATTGAGATTATCAAAGCCGGTCACCTTCATCTTATAGTCGGGATAGGCATACATCCGTCCCAAAGCATAGTCCAGAACCTCTTGGGAAACCCGATAACGGCGATGGAGTTCCTTGCCGTTTTTCAGGATATAGGAAACCCTGAGAAAATGATTGTCCGGGTTTTCATCTACTACCGGAATATCCTGAATCAATTCCTGATGGATGTCCCGTGTGGTTTCGATGGCACCTTGGTCCTCGGTGAGAGGCATATCATACCCCCAAGTGGTGCAAACCGTGGCACTTTCGATTTCTGCAGTTTCGGGGATTTTGGTTTCGTAACCAAACATACTGGTATAGGCACAAAAGGCAATGATTGCCGCCACGCAAACTGCAAACCCACAATAGCCCTTGTAAGAGCCAAACACCTTAAAGGTTTTGTTCATCAGCATTTCACAGGCAAAATAAACAATGGCAGTCACCACCGCAGTTCCTGTAAAGACTGCAACCGCCCCAAAATCCATTCCAGTCAGAATTCCAAATATCGCCACCGCTGCCGCCGTGGTAACTGTGTATTTCAAGATGGGCTTAAAGCACCGAAACGCTGCCACATCGCCGCAGGTTTCCACCTTGCGGTGCTTGTAAAGCAGATATCCCAGCCAATACACTACCAAGGCGCCTACCATATACATCCAAGACACCGCTTGACCAAGCAACTTTATATTTCCGATTCCTTCTGTAAACATCCACACAAGGGGGGTATATTCTAGCATTTGCTCAGCGATAAAATTCCCCGATTGGATAAACCCATAAAGAAAGATGTCGCAAATCAGCACAATGGTCAATGCCATCAACATCGGCAGGATATGAACCAGAATGTTAATCCCGATATGTGCCGCCGCATTTCCGGTCAGGAATGCCGTAAAACTTGCGATGGAGAACATCACAAAAAGGATATACAACTGGATTCCTATCCAATAAAATACATCCCAGGACGCAATCACCGCACTGTAACTGCCAAAGCTCATCACCAGCAGAATCAACCCGTTGAGAACCACCGGCAAAGCCATCAGGGTAAAGCCTGCCAAGATACTTGACAGATAGTTGGCTTTTCGGGTTACCGGCAATCCGTGAACAAAGATGCTCTGCTTTGCCGAATGGATGTTGTTAAATATCAACACCGCCGCAACCGTTGGCACCACAAGGGCAAGCAGGGTGGGGAACACCCGATAATTGCTCAAAAGAATCACCGACGTAATATCTCGCAACTCGGTATAACGTACCACCAAGCGTTCTGCATCCTGTACCAAAAGAATGAATGGCACACAGAAGAACAAGGCAACAAAATACAGGAACCCTCCCCAGCGGAATCGCTTGAGGGTGCTTTTGTAGATTCCCCAATTAAACAATGATGTGCGCAAAGTCATAACCCAAACCTCCCAACTCATAGATAAATACTTCTTCCAAGGTAAGGCTTACCTTGTCAAAAATCATCGGCTGGTATGCCGCAATATCCTTGGCGATGGTTTCTGCATCACCCTTAATAATAGCGGTGTATATGGACCCTGTTTTGGAAAGATGCAGAATATTCAGCATTGCCTTTAACTCCTCAGGGAATTCATCCTGAAATGCCACCTGTACCTTTTGGATATTGCCTTTCAGGTCACAAAGCGGTTTTTCCATCACCATTTTTCCCTTGTGAATCATTCCCACATGGTCACAGATGTCCTCCAGCTCTCTCAGGTTGTGCGAGGACACCAGCACCGTCATCTGCCGCTCTGCCACATCCGAAATAATAATGTTCATAATCTGTTTCCGCATCACGGGGTCCAACCCGTCCAGCGGCTCGTCCAGAATCAAGACCTGGGGCATACAAGAGAGCACCAACCGAAACGCCACCTGTTTTTTCATTCCCTTAGAAAGTCTGCGAATCTGCCGCTTCTCCTCAATATGTAACAGCTTGCCCAACGCCTCATACCGCTCCCGATTGAAATTGGGATACATACTCTCATACAGCTTTGCCATCTCTCCTGCAGTAAAGCTGGGATAAAAATACCACGCATCGTTGATGCAGAGCACCCGCTGTTTCAGTTCTGCATTCTCCCAGACCGGCTGTCCGTCAATCTCCACCGTGCCAGAATCCTGTTTTAACACTCCCATCAAATGGTTGATGATGGTGGTCTTGCCGGCACCGTTGGGGCCTATCAATCCGTAAATACTCCCCTTGGGTACGGTCATCTCAAATCCGTCAAGAGCAGAAAATCCGTCAAACTTTTTTACGATTCCTCTTGCCTTAATCATTCTCCTTCACTCCTTCCTCAAAAACCCGATGCAACACATTTTCAAGACTTTGTTTCTCTTCCCCATAGAACAAAAGCTCTTTCACCGTCTGCTCCAACACCCCGTAAAGAGTGTCCAGCGTTCGCCTGTCCGCCTGAGGAACAGACGCCACGAAATTCCCCTTGCCCCGAATGGTATAGATGATGCCCTCTGCCTCCAAATCCTTATACGCCCGCTGCACCGTGTTGGGATTCACCGTCAGACTCACCGCCAAATCCCGCACCGAGGGCAGTTGCTCATCTTTCACCAAAGCGCCGCAAATTACCAGTTCTTTCATTCCCTGCGCAATCTGCTCGTGGATGGGCTTGTCACTTTTATAATCCAGCTTGATCATGGTATCACCTCTCCTCTTGACTGTATTACTTGTCTTAATACACTTATAGCACACTCTTTCTATTTTGTCAATACTTTTTTTGAAAAAGAAAAAAATGCCCCTAGGGCATTTTGTGTAGGTTCTCGACAATCACCAAATCATCACCGATTTTTTTGATATGTTCCCAAGGGATTCTGCGATCCGGTTCCTTGCCGATCAGTCCCAAAATTCGATAGGTTCCCGGCACGCTGATAGAAAGCACTCTACCGGTGACGGTGTCAATCTCCATATCCGAAACAAAGCCAAGCCGCTCCCCGTCACCCACATGGATGACCTCTTTGTTCTTCAGCTCGCTGAATGTATAAGTCATAAAAAGACCTCCTGCATATCCAATCTCTTAGATTCTATGCAGGAGGGTCTTTGTTTATTCTTTTTTATCCTGTGAGCGCATCACCAACACGTACCCGCGCTCAAACGAAATTTCTCCGGTTTTGCCTGAAACAAATTCGTTGCAGGCGGTCAGCGACCTGTCACCGGTCAAAGTGGTAGGGGAAAGCTCATACTTGAGTCCTTTGACAGAAAACCCCTCCACCTCCCCACCGTAGGGGAAAAAGGAAATATAGCCATCCTCCCCTTTGACAGAAAAGGGTTTATCCTCCATCCAGATTTCGTTTTGCTTATTTTTTAGCCGCACCTTGACACCCTTTTTCAGGCCATAGAGCAACAAGCCGTAATTGGAAAATTCGTGGTCCAGTCTGCCGCCCAGACCGCCCAGAATCACAACCTCTTTGCAGCCTTGTTCTATCGCCCAGTCAAGACAAAGCTGAGCATCGGTATCATCCTTTTGGGAGGGATAAATCTGATGAGGAATCTCTTTGGGATAGGGATGGTTTGCAGAATCGCAATCGCCGATAATCATATCGGGCAGAATCCCCAGCCGCGCTGCGTGGTGATATCCGCCATCGGCACAGACCACCAACCAATCCTCCCGTTTTTGGGGACGGAACAAGGTATCGTCATCCAGTTCACCGCTGCAAAAAATCACTGCAGACTTCATATTGTCACCGTCCTTTGGTGGCGTTTTGCCGCAATACCGCAATGGCATCTGCCGGATTCTTGGCACCGAATACCGAGGAGCCTGCCACCAGCACATCCGCACCGGCAGAAACCGGCAATGCGATGTTATCGGCGGTGATGCCGCCATCTACTTCAATCAAAATCTCCGGATTTTCTTGGTTGATCAGTTCCTTTAATTTTGCAATCTTTTCGGTGGTTTCGGGGATGTAGGACTGTCCGCCAAAGCCCGGCTCGACACTCATCACCAAAACCAATTCAAAGGCAGAGAGCAAGCCTGTTAAGTCCTCTACCGGCGTTTTGGGTTTGATAGAGATTCCCGCCGGAATCTTATGAGAGTGAATCTGCTCTGCCAAAGCCAGAACCCCGTCGCGGTCCTCTGCCGATTCCAAATGAATGGTAATCAAATCCGCCCCTGCTTTGGCAAAGGCATCGATGTATTTTTCCGGTTCACTAAGCATCAGATGCACGTCAAAGAACATCTTACTCTGGGGGCGCAACGCCTTGACCACTTGAGGGGAAAAACTCAAATTGGGCACAAAGTGTCCGTCCATCATATCCAGATGCAACCACTCTGCGCCTGCCTCCTCTACCCGTCTGACCTCATCGCCCAGTTTGGTAATATCCGCCGCCAGAATCGACGGTGCCAGTTTGATTCCCATTGTTTCCACCTTCACTTTCTTTTGTTTGTATCCCGAATCTCCTGTACCAGCGCACAAAAGTTCTCGTGACGGGATGGTGCAATCGTTCCGTCCTTGACTGCCTCCAAAACCCGACATCCTTGCTCTACCGTATGACTGCAATCCCGAAACCGACAGCCGTCAGTATAATCCCTGAACTCCCGAAAAAGCTCTGCCACATTTTCGGGTTCCAAAAGGGAAATGTCAAAAGAGCCAAAGCCGGGGGTATCAATGATATACCCGCCAAAGGGAAGTGCCTTGAGTTCGCTATGGCGGGTGGTGTGTTTGCCCCGCTCCACCCGCTGACTCACATCACCGGTGGCAAAAGCCTCTTCCCCGAAAATGCAGTTGAGCAGGCTGGATTTTCCCACACCGGAATTGCCTGCAAATACCGTAACCTGATCTTTGAGTTTTGCTTTTAATTCCTCTACCGCCTGTCCGGTTTGGGCACTCAACAAAAGCACATCAAAGCCTGCCTTTTCATAGAGTTCTACAAGTTCCTCACCGGATTCCAGATCAGATTTATTCCAACAAATCAGGGGGTGAATCTCTGCGTATTCTGCCGAGGCAATCAGCTTGTCCAGCAAAAACAGATTGGGTCTGGGATTGGCAGTTGCCACCACCACCGCCATCTGGGTTACATTGGCAACCGGCGGGCGAAGCAACACATTGTTGCGAGGAAAAATTTCCTCCACCGCTCCGGTTTTGGAACTTTCATCCACCGAAATCCGAACCACATCCCCCACAAGCGGGGTCACCTTTTCCTTGCGGAAAATCCCCCTTGCACGGCATTCAAAGATGCCGTCGGCGGTATCTACATAGTAGAAACCGCCGATTCCTTTGATAATTCTTCCTTGATAATTCCCCATATCAGTCGCCGATGGTGGGCGCGCCGCCATTTCCGCCGTCGCCGTTGGGTGCAGTCTGCACCGGAGGCTTGGTTGCGGTTGTAGTTGCAGTAGGCTCTGCCGATGCCGTTGCGGTTGCGGTCGGTTCAGCCGATGCGGTTGCAGATGCCGTGGGTTCCGCAGTTTCCGAACCCTTGCTGATATACAGGGTTACCAAGCCACCCTTGGCAACAGTACCACCAGCTGCAGGCTCTTGGGCAAGGACCTTATCCTTTTCCTCAGAATCGCTGAACTTTTCAATGATGTTTACCTGATAACCCGCATCAATCAACGCAGTTCTTGCCTCGTCACGGTGTTTGCCAACATAGTCATTGAGGGTGATAACCTCATTCCCTGCGCTGACTACCACATAAATCACAATATCTTCCCGCTTGTTCACCTTGTCGCCTGCCTGAGGAGTCTGTTCCAGAATCACGCCAACCGGCTTATCACTCTGGGTCTCAGAACGGCGAACAATGCTGAATTGGTCTTTGTATTGTTCCTGTGCAGCTTTCAATTCCATATCCAAAAGAGCAGGAATGTCGATTTTCTCGGTTCCGCCAAAAAGGCCAACGCCACCGGTCAACGAGGAGAACGCCATCCACAAAAGGGCAACCACCAATACTGCAGACAATACTGCCAGCAAGGTAACCTTTTGTTCTTTTTTCTTTTCTGCACGCATATCGCGTTTTTCGTTAATCTCTCTCAGCTTCTTCTCCTCCACTTCCTGATCAATTTTTTGCGCATACTCTTCGATGGTGGTATCATCCACCTTTTTCATCTGGAGTGTGGTATCCATATCTTCTTTCTTGGGTGTTCCATAGAAATCTGATACACTGAATTCTCCGTTGGGGTCAATGAGCACCTGACGCAAATCCTTTACAAATGCTCCGGCTGTTGCGTAGCGCTCCTCCGGATTCTTTGCCATTGCCTTCATGGTCACCTTGGCAACCGAATCGGGAACCGCCGGCGCAAACTCCTTGATGGGCGCCGGTGCCTCCTGAATATGCTTAATCGCTACCGCCACAGGACTGTCATCGGTGAAGGGAAGCTTGCCGGTCAGCATTTCATAAAGAACCACACCCATGGAATAAATATCGGTTCTGGCATCGGTATAGCCGCCCCGTGCCTGTTCCGGTGACAGGTAATGCACCGTCCCGATGGCGGTGTTTGCCATGGTCACGGTTGCCTGTCCGTTGGTGGCTCTGGCAATGCCGAAATCGGTCACCTTTAAGGTGCCGTCCGGTGCCATAATAATATTCTGGGGTTTGATATCACGATGAATGACCTGATTCTTATGTGCTGCCTCCAGCCCCTCACAAATCTGAGATGCGTAGCTTACCGCCTCCCGCCAGGAGAGCTTGCCTTTTTCGGCGATGTATTCTTTTAAGGTAATTCCCTCTACATACTCCATCACAATGTAATAAAGTCCGTTTTCATAGCCTACATCATAGATAGAAACCACGTGAGGATTGGAGATGCGGGCAGCCGCCTGCGCCTCCACATTAAAACGATGCACAAATTCCTTGTCATCTTTAAATTCTTCTTTCAGCACCTTAATCGCCACATAGCGATTTAAGAGGTTGCACCAAGCCTTGTAGACCTGTGCCATACCGCCTTTGCCGATTTCTTCTTGTATTTCATAACGGCCTGCCAATCGTTTGCCAACCAAGTTCATCTTTATCCCTCCTGTATGAATCGGATACAAATTACCGTGATATTATCTCTGCCGCCACGGTCATTGGCAGCCTCAATCAGCAACCGTACCATTGTCTTGGCATCTGTATTCCCGCTTACTACTTCCTTGATTTCTTCGTCGGTCAGCATAGAGCTGAGTCCGTCGCTGCACAGGAGTAACACATCTCCTGCATAATAGTCATACTCAAAGATGTCCGCCTCTGTTTCCTGATCTGCGCCGATGGCACGGGTAATGATGTTCCGCTGGGGATGATTTCTTGCCTCTTCTTTGGTGATGGTCCCGTTTGCCACCATCTCTTCTACAATGGAGTGGTCTTTGGTAATCTGGATCAGCTCACCCTTGCGATAAGCATAGGCGCGGCTGTCACCTACATTGGCAATGTACGCCTCATCAGGGCAGATGCACGCCGCAACCAAGGTTGCGCCCATTCCGTACTGGCTCTGGTTTGCCATTGCCATCTGATAAACCCGCTCATTGGCAGTTTTCACCGCCTGATTCAGCAGTCCGGGTGCCTCCATGAAAGACTTGTCCCGAATCAGTTCCTCTGCCGCAAACTGCACGGTCCGCTGACTGGCAACCTCACCGGCATTGTGCCCTCCCATACCGTCCGAGAGGATACAAAATCCCAAGGGTTCCTGCCCATCAAACCCGTGCAAGCAGAAGCTGTCCTCGTTCAGGTCACGCACCCGACCTTTGTCACTTGCACCATAAACATCTAACACCAAGACCAACACCTCCTTGTGTTATTTTTCTTTTCCTTTTGCCGCCCGCAGCTGTCCGCATGCGGCACGAATATCCGTCCCCATCTCTCTGCGGATGGTGGCGGCGATTCCGCCTTGCTCCAAAATATGCTGAAAGTTTTCAATGCTCTTTCTGTCCCCTTGTTTGAAACCGGTTTCCGCCACCGGATTGACCGGAATCAGGTTTACATGACAGAGCATCCCTTTGAGCAATTTCAGCAACGCCTTTGCCTCCTCAGGGGTATCATTGACCCCTTGAATCAGGGTATATTCAAAAGAAATTCTGCGATTGGTTTTTTCAATATAATACCGGCAGGCATCCAAAAGCTCCTCAATGGGATACCGCCGATTCACCGGCATAATTTTTGACCGGGTTTCGTTGCTGGATGCATGCAGAGAAATAGAAAGGGTAATCTGTAACTCTTCCTCTGCAAGCCTTTTGATTTGCGGCACCAGTCCACAGGTGGAAAGGGAAATATGCCGATGCCCGATACAAAGCCCCAAGGGATGGTTAACAATCTGCAAAAACCGCCACACCGCATCATAGTTATCCAGCGGCTCTCCGATTCCCATCATCACAATGTTGGAAATCTTTTCGCCCAAATCCTGTTGAACCGCCATCACCTGCCCGATGATTTCACCGGCAGACAGGCTTCGCACCTTGCCGCCACGGGTAGAGGCACAAAAGGCACAGCCCATAGCACAACCCACCTGAGAGGAAATACAGATGGTGTATCCGTGATGATATTTCATCAATACCGATTCGATAAAATTTCCATCATCTAATTGTAACAGATATCGCCGTGTTTCGTCAATAGAAGAAACATATTTTTCCGCAATGGTGAGATTGCCCAAGGTGTATGCGCTCTTCAGTTTTTCCCGCAGAGACTTGGACAGATCACTCATCTCATCAAAGGAGGTGACCCCCCGATAGAGCCAGGCAAAAATCTGCTTGGCACGGAACTTGGGTTCCCCAAGCTCTTCCTTGACCAGTTGCTCCAATTCCTCATAGGTATAATCTTTCAGGTTTTTCATCACTTTGTTCCCCGCAAAAATTTTGCAATATAAAATCCGCTTCCACCGGTCTGGTGGGTCAACAATGTTTTTTCCTCCACCAAAGAGAATTCAGGAAATGCCTCCAAAAACCACTTGGTCTGCATTTGGTTTTCCTCTTCTAAAATGGTACAGGTGGAATACACCAAGGTCCCGCCTTGTTTCACATACCTTTCTGCGTTTGTAAGAATCTTTTGCTGGATTTCACACAGAGCAGAAATATCCTCCGGCTGCCTCTTCCATTTGATATCGGGTTTTTTATGTATCACCCCGATACCGGAGCAAGGCACATCGGCGAGCACTCTGTCAAAGCCCGACTCCCACTCAGGGTTGTAAATAGTTCCATCCTGAACCATCGCCTTGACATTCTCAATTCCCAACCGCTTGGCACCGCTTTGAATCAAGGGAATCTTGTGAGGATGCAGGTCACAGGCAATGATTTCGCCTTGATTCTGCATCTCCTCCCCAAGATAAGTAGTCTTTCCCCCCGGTGCGGCACAAAGGTCTAACACCCGCTCCCCTTCTTTCGCGTCAAGCATCGCTGCCGCCGCCATAGAGCTGGTATTCTGCAGAGTATAAAGTCCCGCTCCGTAAGATGGGGACTGATTCACATTGATTGCCCCTGTAATCACCAGATAGCGGGAACTTTCCTCAGGCAGTTCTGCCGAAATTCCTTCTTTTTGAAGGACTTGCAGAAGCTCTGTCTGGTTGGTTTTTAAGGGGTTCACCCGCACGGTGACAGGAAATCTGCAAAGACTCGCCTTTAAGATTTCTTCACAGGTTTCGGTCCCGTATTGGTCCATCATCTTTTTCGTCAGCCACAGGGGACAGGAATAACGCACCGAAAGGGATTCGTCTATCGCCTTGGGATAGGAAATCCCCGCTTTGTTTCTGGAAACATTTCTCAGCACCCCATTGACAAATCCACGGGACGCCCCACGGGAATACTTGCCCGCAAGCTTAACCATCTCATTACAAGCAGCGCTGTCGGGAACCCGCTCCATAGAAAGAATCTGGTATATCCCAAGCCGCAGGATTCCGTGAATCCAAGGACTGAGCTTCTTTAATTTCACATTGGAAAACTGTCCAATCACATAATCCAGCCAAAGCTTGTTCTGTACCACGCCCAGCAAAAGCTCGGTCACAAAACCTCTGTCTTGTGATGCAAGCTCTTTTTCCGCAAGGAGATTGGTAAGCTCCCGATTGGAATATGCGCCCTCGTTTTCAATCCGGTGCAGGGACCTCAGCACCAGTTCTCTTGCATTTGCCATCAATCTCTTCTCCTGCCGCCAAATAAAAGTACCAGACGGAGCAAGCTCATGACTGCGCTCACCGCCGCCGCCACATAAGTGAGCGCCGCCGCCCTGAGCACCGCCGATGCACCTTTGATTTCGGTGGTGTCCAGAATATTCTTATCCCGCAAGGTTGCAAGGGCACGGTTGCTGGCGTTAAACTCTACCGGCAAGGTAATCAGCTGAAACAGTACCGTCGCCGAAAACAGAATGATACCAAGCTGAATCAGGGTGGAATTCCAAGACATAAGCACACCAATCAGCAAAATGGGCATCGACAGCATATTACAAACATTGACAACCGGCACAATACTGTTGCGCACCCGAATGGGGGCATAGCCGGTGGCATATTGCACCGCGTGACCCACCTCGTGGGCGGCAACCCCGATGGCACCCACCGACTGACTGCTGTAAGTGGCATCCGACAGACGCACCACATTGGATTTGGGGTCAAAATGGTCGGTCAGGTTCCCCGCAATCCGCTCCACCTTGACCTGATAAAGTCCATTCATGTCCAGAATTTTTCTGGCAACATCCGCTCCGGTATAGCCAAACCGGCTAGTTACCTTGGCGTATTTCCGAAAGGTTCCGTTCACATTGCTCTGCGCCCAGAGGGACAGAATCAATGCCGGAATCAGCAACAAATAAGTCCAATCAAAATAGTAATAAGGGAAAAACATAAGTTCCACTCCTTTTATTCTAAAATCGTACCAACTGCAATCTCGTGACCGTTGAGGTAATCCCGCACCTGCATCCGCTTGCTGCCCTGCATCTGGATTTCATCGACGAGCAGGGTTTCTCCCTCACCGCAAGCAACCAGAATCCCCTGCTTGTCTGCACCAAGAATCTCGCCCGATTCCCCCTTTTGGTCAGGGCCTTTGGTGGCGTGAAGCACCTTCATCACCGTCCCCTGATACAGGCTGTAGCTAAGCGGCCACGGGTTGGTGCCCCGAATCAGGTTGCGGATGGTCTCGGCGTTTTGGGTCCAGTCAATATGACCGGTATCTCGATTCACCATGGGTGCATAGGTTGCCAAAGCATCATCCTGTTTCTCGCGTGGCACATTGCCGGACAAGATGCCGTCCACAGTCTCCGATAGCAGTTTGGCGCCCATTTCGGAAAGACGGTCAAACAATTCTCCGGCAGTTTCTTCCTCCCCAATGGGGGTTTCGGCTTTGAGAATCATATCCCCCGCATCCAAAGCCTCTGCCATATACATAGTAGTGACACCGGTCACTGCCTCGCCGTTGATGACACTCCATTGGATGGGACCTGCGCCCCGATATTGGGGGAGCAAAGAGGCATGCACGTTGATGCATCCGTATTTGGGATAATCCAGAATATAGCTGGGCAGAATTTTGCCATATGCCACAACCACAATCAGTTCAGGGTTGAGTTCCCTGAGTTCCGGAAGAAATCCCTCGTTTTTCAAGCTTTCCGGCTGAAAGACCGGAATCTGATTTTCCATTGCCAGTTCCTTAACAGGCGGAGGCATCAGCTTATGTCCTCTGCCCTTAGGTTTGTCCGGTTGGGTGACTGCGCCCACAATCTGGTGTCCGTCCTCAATCAGCTGTTTCAAACAAGGCACCGAAAAATCCGGTGTGCCCATAAACAAAATTCGCATCCTCATCCATCCAATCCTATGGTTTTTATTCCTTTTATCATAGCATATTGCCATAGAATTGGCAAGGTATATTTTATGAACTTTTTCGCAAGAAATACTATACAATCGCAAAAAAATGTGTTATACTACGGAGAACAACTATTTGAAAAAACGAGGTATCGTTTATGCTTGCGATTATTGATTACGGAGCGGGCAATCTGCGCTCGGTCCAAAAAGCCTGTGAGGCGGTAGGCGCCAAGGCGTACATCACCTCCAATCCGGAAGAAATTCTTTCTGCGGATCGGGTGATCCTCCCCGGCGTGGGTGCCTTTGGAGATTGTATGAAGAGCCTTTCTGCGCACAACCTGATTGACACCATTCATCAGGCAATTCATCAGGAAAAGCCTTTCCTTGGCATCTGCCTTGGGATGCAGTTGCTGTTTGACTCCAGTGAGGAATCTCCCGATGCCAAGGGCCTTGGAATATTTCCCGGGAAAATTGTCCGGATTCCGGATAGTAAGGGGTTGAAAATCCCCCATATGGGTTGGAATTCCCTGACCTTTACCAAGGATTCCCCCTTGTTCCACGGGCTGTCTGACAACCCCTTTGTCTACTTTGTGCATTCCTATTATATGCAGCCGGAGCAGAAAGAAATCATCGCTGCCACCTGTACCTATGGTGCAGAGCTCCCCGTTGCGTTGAGCCACAAAAACATCTTCGCCACCCAGTTCCATCCGGAAAAGAGTGGCGATGTGGGACTTGCCATTTTGAAGAACTTTCTCACGACAGGAGGGAATGACTAATGTACGCAAAACGAATCATCCCCTGTCTGGATGTCCACAACGGCCGTGTGGTCAAGGGGGTCAACTTTGTGAACCTTAGAGACGCAGGCGACCCTGTGGAAATTGCAAAAATCTATAATCAGGCAGGCGCCGACGAACTGGTGTTCTTAGACATCACCGCCACCCACGAGGCACGTGCCACCGTGTTGGACATGGCACGTCGGGTTGCCGAAACCGTTTTTATCCCCTTTACCATCGGTGGCGGCATCAAAACTGTGGAGGATTTTCGTCTGCTACTCAAAGAGGGCGCGGACAAAATCTCCATCAACTCCTCTGCCATCCGCACACCGGAGCTGATTACCAACGCCGCAGACAAGTTCGGGCGGCAATGTGTAGTGGTTGCCATTGACGCCAAGCGTCGCAGCGACAACAGCGGTTGGAATGTCTATGTCAACGGCGGCAGAATTGACACAGGTTTAGATGCAGTAGAATGGGCAATGAAAGCCGATGCCATGGGTGCCGGAGAAATTCTGCTTACCTCTATGGACTGTGACGGAACCAAGGCGGGCTATGACTTGGAGCTGACCCGCACCATCTCAGAAAATGTTTCCATCCCGGTCATCGCCTCAGGCGGTGCGGGAGAAATGTCCCATTTCAAGGATGCCCTGACCGTGGGAAAAGCGGATGCGGCATTGGCGGCCTCCCTCTTCCATTTTCGGGAAATCGAAATCAAGGATTTGAAAAACTACTTAAATCAAGAACAAGTACCTGTACGCTTATAAAAAAAGTCTTGGCTATCATAGCCAAGACTTTTTGATTATAACAAGCTTTTTCTCAGTTCTTCACCGCTGAGGGGACTGAGGTAAGCAGGTGCCACATCCAGCACCGTCTTGCAACCGCTTTGCCCCTCCTGACCCATTCGATACGCCGCACGGGCATACGCCACAATCACCGAGGCGGTAAACTCCGGGTTGGAATCCAAGGTCAGCTTATATTCGATAATATTGGTGTTCTCCTTTTGAAAGCCGGTCTTTCCGCTGCGAATCACCACACCGCCGTGGGGCAAGCTACTGTGATTTTGCCGCATCTCCTCCATGGTGATAAAATGCACCGTGGTGTCATAATCCGCAAAATAGTTGGGCATAGTTTTGATTTCCTGCTCGATGCGGCCAAGGTCTGCGCCCTCCTCTGCCACCACAAAGCATTCTCTGGTATGCTTTTGGCGGGTGGAAAGTTCGGGGTTCTCCCCGCTCCTGACTGCATTAAGCGCATCTTCTACCGGGATGGTATACTGGCGGGCATCCACAACCCCATCAATCCGGCGGATGGCATCGGAGTGTCCCTGACTGACCCCTTTGCCCCAGAAGGTATAATCCTTGCCCTCGGGCAAAATGGCACCGCCGTACATCCGGTTCAGGGAGAACATCCCAGGGTCCCAACCCACCGAAATAATTCCCACCTTGCCGCCTGCTTTGGCAGAAGCATCCACCGCCGCAAAATGTTCGGGAATCTTTGCGTGGGTATCAAAGCTGTCCACCACATGGAAAAGCTTTGCCAAGGCAGGGGTTTGCTCCGGCAAATCGGTAGCACTGCCGCCGCAAAGAATCATCACATCAATCTCGTCCTTCATTCCCTCTGCCTGTTCTACCGAAAGTACCGGCACGCCGTCGGTCAGAATCTTCACACTTTCGGGGTTCCGACGGGTGAATACCGCCTTTAATTCCATATCCGGATTCTGCAACAGGGCAGACTCCACACCACGGCCCAGATTGCCGTAGCCAAAAATTCCAATTCGCATATTGATTGCCTCTTTTCTCGTCTATCGTTATTGCATATTATATACTTATCCCTCCCCAAAGTCAAGAAAGTAACCCCCAATAAATTTTTTGACACCTTTTGTAACAATATTTATTTATCAGAGGCTTTGACAACCGCAATATTTTGTGTTACAATAAAATTATTATGACTGAAAGTATGTTTTGGAGGTAGTTTGATGGCTGCAAAAACCTATGATAATACCAGCATATCCTCATTAAAGGGTGCAGACCGGGTGCGGAAACGCCCTGCGGTTATCTTTGGCTCTGACGGCATAGAGGGCTGTCAGCATTCCATGTTTGAAATCCTTTCCAACTCCATTGATGAGGCAAGAGAGGGTTATGGTGACGTGGTACACATCACCCGATACTTGGATATGTCTATTCAGGTCGAGGACTTTGGCCGTGGTATTCCGGTGGACTTTAATGAAAAGGAGAATCGCTACAACTGGGAGCTGGTTTTCTGTGAGCTCTATGCCGGCGGTAAGTATCAGAACAATGCCGGCGGGAACTATGAATATTCCTTGGGACTCAATGGTCTTGGCGCCTGTGCCACCCAGTATAGCTCGGAATATATGGATGTAGAGGTCTTGCGTGACGGTTGCAAATTCAATCTGCATTTTGAAAAGGGCGAAAACGTGGGCGGACTTCAAAAAACCCCCTTCCGCCACCGCCATACCGGTACCCGCATCCGTTGGAAGCCGGATTTGAACGTGTTTACCGACATCAACATTCCTCTGGACTTTTATCAAAGTGTGCTCAAGCGTCAGGCGGTGGTCAATTCCGGACTGCGGTTTGTACTGAAAAACGAGGTCACCCCCGGCACCTTTGAAAGCTTTGAATACTACTATGAAAACGGGATTGTGGACTATGTCAAAGAACTCAGTCAGGAAAAGGAAATGACCTCCATCCACTTTATCGAAACCGAGCGGAAGGGTCGCGACCGTGACGATTTGGATGAATACAAGGTCAAGATGAGCTTTGCTTTCTGCTTTAACAACACCTTCAATGCTTTGGAATATTATCACAACTCCAGCTTTCTGGAATACGGCGGTGCGCCGGACAAGGCGGTAAAGAACGCCTTTGTCTATGCCATCGACCAATACATCAAGCAGAACAACAAATACACCAAAACCGAAAGCAAGATTCAGTTCTCCGATATTGAGGACAGTTTGATTCTGGTCAGCAACTCCCTCTCTACCATGACCAGCTACGAAAACCAGACCAAAAAGGCAATCACCAACAAATTCATTCAGGATTCCATGACCGAATTCTTGCGGGAGCAGCTGAGCATTTACTTCATCGAAAACAAGATGGATGCAGACAAAATCTGTGAACAGGTTCTTGTGAACAAGCGCAGCCGCGAAACCGCAGAAAAAACCCGCGTCAACATCAAGAAAAAGCTCAGCGGCAATCTGGATGTGGCAAATCGAGTGAAGAAGTTTGTGGACTGCCGCAGTAAGGATGTGACCCGCAGAGAGGTCTATATTGTGGAGGGTGACTCGGCACTGGGCGCTTGTAAGCTTGGTCGGGACAGTGAGTTCCAGGCAATCATCCCCATCCGTGGTAAAATCCTCAACTGCTTGAAAGCAGAATACAACAAGATTTTCAGCAGCGATGTCATCATCGACCTTTTGAAGGTATTGGGTTGCGGAGTGGAGATTTCCACCAAACACAACAAGGACCTCAACTCCTTTGATTTGAACAACCTCAGGTGGAGCAAGGTCATCATCTGTACCGATGCCGACGTGGACGGCTACCAGATTCGCACCTTGGTCCTGACCATGATTTACCGACTGGTTCCCACCCTGATTGAAAAGGGATATGTGTATATCGCAGAATCCCCCCTCTATGAAATCACCTGTAAGGACAAGTCCTATTTTGCCTTTAATGAAAGCGAAAAAGCTGACATTCTGAAAAAGCTTGAGGGGAAAAAATATACCATTCAACGAAGCAAGGGACTTGGTGAAAACCAGCCCGAAATGATGTGGGAAACCACCATGAACCCTGAAACCCGCCGCTTGATTAAGGTGATGCCCGACGATGTGGAAAAAACACAGATCATGTTTGATTTGTTGTTGGGTGACAATCTGGCGGGCAGAAAAGAGCATATTGCAAATGTAGGGCATCAATTTATTGACCTTACCGATGTAATGTAAGGAGTGTGCATATGAAACAACCGATGATTGAAGAACAACAAATCACCCAAACCTTAGAGCAAAACTATATGCCCTATGCCATGAGTGTGATCATCTCCCGTGCCATTCCGGAAATTGACGGATTCAAGCCCTCTCACCGCAAACTGCTCTATACCATGTATAAAATGGGTCTCCTCAGCGGAAACCGGACCAAGTCCGCCAATGTGGTGGGACAGACCATGCGGTTAAACCCCCACGGCGACCAAGCGATTTATGAAACTATGGTGCGTCTGACCGAGGGTAACGGCTCTTTGCTCCTGCCTTTGGTGGATTCCAAGGGTAACTTTGGCCGGCAGTATTCCCGTGATATGGCATATGCCGCCTCCCGTTATACCGAGGTGAAGCTTTCTAAAGTCTGCAGTGAGATTTTTCGGGATATGGACAAGAACACCATCGACTTTGTAGACAACTATGACGGCACCATGAAGGAACCGGTGCTGCTGCCTACCACCTTCCCCAATGTATTGGCAAACCCCAATCAGGGTATTGCGGTAGGTATGGCGTCCAATATTTGTAGCTTTAACTTAAGAGAGCTTTGCGAGGCAACGGTTTTAGTAATGAAAGACCCTGAGGCGGATTTGCTTGAGGTAATGCCGGCACCGGACTTTCCTTTTGGCGCATCCATCATCTACAACAAGGATGAGATGCGGGAAATATACAAAACCGGCAGAGGCAGCTTTAAGATGCGCGCCACCTACTCTTACGACAAAAAGCAGAACTGTATTGATATTACTGAGATTCCCTATACCACCACAGTGGAGGCCATCGTTGAAAAAATCGTAGATTTGGTCAAGGCAAGCAAAATCAAAGAAATCTCGGATATCCGTGACGAAACCGACAAAACCGGTATGAAGCTGACCATCGACTTAAAGCGGGGCACCGACCCTGAAAAGCTGATGGCAAAGCTGTATCGTATGACCCCCCTGCAGGACAGCTTTGGCTGTAACTTCAATATTTTGGTGGAGGGTTCTCCGCTGGTACTTGGGGTCAATGACATTCTGTGCGAATGGCTACGGTTCCGTCGCAGCTGTGTACTGCGCTCGGTGGCATTTGACATTGCCAAAAAGAGTGACAAGCTCCATCTGTTAGAGGGTCTTGCCCTGATTCTTTTAGACATTGACAAGGCGGTAAAAATCGTACGGGAAACCGAAGAAGACTCCCTTGTGGTACCCAACCTGATGGCAGGCTTTGGTATCGACGAGGTGCAGGCAGAGTTTGTGGCAGAAATCAAGCTGCGCAACCTCAATAAGGATTACATCCTCAAGCATGTGGCAGAGATTGAAAACCTGAAAGCGGAGATTGCAGACCTTGAAGAGGTGCAAAAAAGCAAGGCAAAGGTCAACAAAATCATTGAAAAGCAGTTGCGGGAGGCAGCAAAGAAGTATGGCTTTGACCGCCGTACCCAACTGATTTCTGAAGAAGAGGTATCGGTAGATATCAAAGAAGAACAGTTGGTGGAGGATTACCCCATCAAGCTGTTCCGCACCAAGGATAACTACCTGAAAAAGATTTCTCTGGTTTCTCTGCGCACCAGCGGGGAACAGCGGCTGAAAGAGGACGACTGTATCATTCAGGAGGTGGATGCCTCCAACCGCAGCGAGCTGTTGTTCTTTGCCGAAAGCGGCGATGTGTATAAACTCCGCGCCAGCGATATTCCCGACGGCAAAGCCAGTCAATTGGGTGAGTATCTCCCCAACCTTTTGGGTATGGCAGAAAAGGATAATATCCTCGGTATGATCCTCAGCGACGATTACAGCGGGCATCTGCTCTTTGCCTTTGCAAACGGAAAATGTGCCAAGATTCCGCTGAGCAGTTATGCCACCAAGTCCAACCGCAAAAAGCTGACCGGTGGATTCTCCACCAATTCACCCTTGGTGGGGATGCTCCACTTAAAGCAAGATATTGAGATTATGCTGATCAGCACCGCTGACAAGGCACTGACCGTAAACACCGAAAAGATTCCGGTAAAGACCACCCGCAGCAGTCAGGGCGTGAATGTCTTCACCCTGCGAAAAAATGCAACGGTCAAGCAGGTCACTCCGGCAGACCAAAGCGGAATCGGGAACACCTCCCACTACCGCAGCCGGAACATCCCCGCAGCGGGAAGCATCATTCGGGATGCGGACAAGGGAATCGAACAAATCGGTTTTGATTTTGGAATCCCCGAAGAATAGAAAAAATCCGTGTGGCAAAGCCACACGGATTTTTTATTCTTCTTTTGCGGGGATGGATTCCATCAGCACCTTACCTACCCGTCTGCCGTCCAATTCCTTGACAGTCACTCGCAGGGTATCGGTTTCAAACACGTCCCCGATTTCGGGCATTTTTTCCAATTTTTCCATCACCCATCCGGTGACGGTATTCTGCTCCGTTTCCTCCCGGATATCAAAAAGCTCAAAAATTTCTTCAATGTCTGCACTGCCCGAAACCAAGCATTCGGTTTCGCTCAGTTTTTCCACATCCTCAACCACATCATCGTGCTCGTCCCAGATTTCGCCCACCAATTCTTCCAGAATATCTTCCATGGTAACGATACCCTTGGTACCACCATATTCGTCCGCAACGATTGCCATATGTGCCTGAGATTTTTGCAGATGCTTAATCAGTTTGGAAATCTTAATGGAATCCGACACAAAGATTGCCGGCTTGATGATTTCCTCCAAGGTCTGGCCTTTGGTGCGGAGCATCACAAAAAAGTCACGTTGGTGAATCACGCCCACAATGTTATCGATGGTTTCCCTATAAACCGGAATCCGCGAAAACTTGGTTTCCATAAAGGTGTTGTAAATGACTTGATGGTCTTCCTCAATATCCACAGCGGTCAAATCCACACGGGGTGTCAGAATCTCGCCCGCCTCCATATCGTTAAACTCAATGGCGCTCTTAATCAGGTCGCCCTCCTGCTCGTCAATCCCGCCCTCACTCTGAGCCTCTTCCACAATGGTAAGAAGCTCTTCTTCGGTAATTCCTTGCGGGTTCTTGGTCTTGAACAGTTTGTTGAGCAGAATTTTCCAAAGTCCGAACAGCCAGTTAAAAGGTGCAAGGATGGTCATCACCACCCGCAGAATGGGTGCGGAAAACATAGCAAAGTTCTCCGGTGATTCCTTGGCAAGGCTTTTGGGTGAAATCTCACCGAAAATCAAAACCAGAACCGTCATCACTATGGTAGAAAGGGTCACCCCGTAAACCGGAAAATATTTCAAAAACAACACGGTTGCAAGAGAAGATGCCGCAATATTGACCACATTGTTTCCAATCAAAATACTGGAAAGCAATTTGTCATAATTTTCTGACATAGAAAGCGCCAATTCCGCTCTCTTGTTACCGCCATTGGCAAGATTTTTCAGTCGAATCCGGTTCAGCGAGGAAAACGCCGTTTCCGTTGCCGAAAAATACGCCGAACACAGGATAAGTACAACGAGCCAAAGTATCAGCCCCAGACTACTGTCCATAAGGAAAAATTCCCCCTAAAAAATTTTTTATAAATCAGGGTTATTATATCACATCTGCCATAGTTTTTGCAACATATATTTTTTGATTTTCTTCAAACTAACATTGTCACAAAATTATGATATGCAAAAGGGAGGATTTGATACTATGGATGCTATGGTTGGTTTTTGGGAAGATGTGGACTACGGAAGAACTTTTTTACCGATTTATGCAGTAGCATTGTTTCAAAATAATGACTCTGTGCCCCTGATTCCACCGATTGCCTTTTGGGAAGAACCCGGAAAGCGGCTACCGCTGTTTTAAGCCTATGGGCGGATAT
This sequence comes from Clostridia bacterium, assembly GCA_017397725.1. Lineage (GTDB taxonomy): Bacteria > Bacillota > Clostridia > Monoglobales > Monoglobaceae > Ructibacterium. The sequence continues at coordinate 48,775 of JAFQIA010000027.1, read as the reverse complement.
TTTGTATCCGCCCGCATAGAACCTGAAAATCCTGTCTATACTGATAAGTATTACAGATTGCGGAAAGGAATACTGCTATGTCCCAATACATCATTTCTCCTGAGGGTAATCTCTTTGGAACCGTTTCCATCAGCGGCAGCAAAAACGCCGCACTCCCGATTCTTGCCGCCGGTCTTTTGTCCGAGGGCGAGTCTGTTTTTTCTCATATTCCGGAGCTTTCCGACACAGCGTGTATGGGGGAGCTTCTTCTTTGTATGGGTGCAAACTATGCCCGCCATATGGATGGCACTGTCACAGTATCCTTTCCGTCGGGCGGGCGAAGAAAGACCGCTCCTTTAGAGCTGGTCAATAAGCTTCGTGCATCCTTTTTGATTATGGGACCCCTTCTTGCCCGTTGCGGGCGGGTGCGGCTTCCCCTGCCGGGAGGTTGCCAAATCGGTGCCCGACCCATCGACCTGCACCTGAAAGGCTTTTCGGTGATGGGTGCCAAAATCCGTCAAGGGCACGGCTATGTAGAGGCAAGCTGTGACCGGCTCAAGGGCGGGAGCATTTATCTGGATTTCCCCAGTGTAGGTGCCACCGAAAACCTGATTCTTGCCGCCACCCTCGCCCAAGGAGAAACCATCATTGAAAATGCTGCCGCCGAGCCGGAAATTGCAGACCTTGCCGCCTGTCTTTCCAAAATGGGTGCCGAGATTGAAGGGGCAGGCAGTGACACCGTGCATATTTACGGCAAGGAATCCTTAAACCCCTGCCATCACGCCATCATCCCCGACCGCATCGAAACGGGTACCTTCCTCGCTCTTGCCGCCGCAGGGCACGGGGATGTGACCCTGAAAAACGTCTGCCCTGCCCACAGCAAACCGGTGCTTGCCAAATTGGAGGAGATGGGCTTTTTGTTGGAGGTGGGCGAGGATATGATTCATATCTCCCCCTGTGAGCGCTTTCGCTCCGTAGACATCAAAACGTTGCCTCATCCGGGATTTCCCACCGATATGCAGTCCCAGTTTATGGCGCTGATGAGCGTGGCGGAGGGGACAGGCATTGTGGTAGAAACCGTGTTTGAAAATCGGTTTATGCAGGTTCCGGAGCTTTTGCGGATGGGTGCCAAAATCAAAATTGACGGCAGAACCGCAGTGGTGGACGGCAGCAAACGGCTGAGCGGTGCGAAGGTAACCGCCACCGATCTGCGTGCCGGCGCGGCTTTGGTCATTGCCTCCCTTGCGGCGCAGGGAGAGACCGTCATTGACAACATTGAGCATTTAGAGCGCGGCTATGAACATTTCCCTGAAAAATTGCGCAGTATCGGCGTAAATATTGAAAAAAGATAAACGAAATCCACCCATTCGGGTGGGTTCGTTTTTTCACACTCCTTTTCCATCCTTCATATACTTTAATAGACGTAATTTGTTTCGGAAAGGAGTTTTTTGCAATGTCCTTAAATACCCTTGCAGCTTTGCCGCTTTTTCAAAGCGCCTACATAGATACCATCACCATTCGGGGTGACCTGCGCAGACGACTATTGGATTTGGGATTCACTCCCGGAAGCATCATCACGCCGCTCTTTGTCAGTCCTCTTGGAGACCCCACCGCCTATGCGGTCATGGGGAGCATCATCGCCCTACGGAAAGAAGATGCCAAAAACATACAGATTCTCCCGCTCCCAAAGGAGGCCCGACAATGACAGACTTTCATATTCTGCTTGCGGGTAATCCCAATGTGGGAAAGAGCACCATCTTCAACGCTCTGACCGGTCTGAAACAACACACCGGCAACTGGTCAGGAAAGACCGTGGAGCTTGCCTCCGGTTCCTTGACGGTCAAGGACTGTCGGTTCCACTTTAGCGACCTGCCCGGTACCTATTCTTTGATTTCCAATTCCCCTGAGGAAGAAATCGCAAGGGATGCGATCTGCTTCAGCGATGCCGACTGCACCCTGATGATTGCAGATGCCACCTGTCTTGCCCGCAACTTCAATCTTCTGCTGCAAATTCTGGAAATCACTCCAAGGACAGCACTTTGTATCAACCTGACCGACGAGGCAGAACGCCGCGGCATCTGGATTGATTTGGAGGTACTCCATGAGCAGTTGGGCATCCCCGTCATTGGTATCAGCGCCAAAAACCGTCGGGATATGCGGCGTCTGGAACAGTTTCTCACCCGCCTTGTCCATTGGGATTTTCCTGACCATGCTGCACCCGTCCTCTATCCCCCCGAGGTGGAAGATGCCATTGCTACCATTGGGACATCCCTGACCCCTTATCTTCCCACCCCCTGTCTTGGCAGACATCTTGCCCTTAAGCTTTTAGACAACCCCTGTATCACGCCTGAGCTTTTTGACCATCTTTCTCTCCCGCAGGAGGTGCGCACCCAACTTCTCCATCGGGTTGCTACAATCAAAAAGGAGCTTTGCGAGCGAGGCCTTGATGCCATTCATCTGCGGGATGCCATCGTCGGTGCCATTGCGGAAAAAGCAACCGCTTTGGCGGCTCTCTGCACCCAGGATAGCTCCCTACAAGAGCGGGGTGCCACCCCCCTTGACCGCATCCTGACCTCCAAAAAATGGGGAATCCCCATAATGATTGGATTTTTGGGATTGCTGTTATGGATTACCGTCTGGGGCGCCAATCTCCCCTCCCGCCTCCTCCTCTCCTTTCTGGAATCTCTCAGGGCACTCCTTACCAATGTCCTCTCTGCTCTGCAACTACCGTCCCTTTGGGTTTCCTTGCTTGTGGACGGGGTTTATCACACCACCGCTTGGGTAACTGCGGTCATGCTGCCCCCTATGGCAATCTTCTTCCCCCTCTTTACCCTCTTAGAGGATTTTGGGGTTCTGCCACGGCTGGCATTCAATCTGGACCGTTGTTTTTCCAAAGCCGCTTCTTGCGGCAAACAGGCGCTTACCATGTGTATGGGACTTGGCTGCAATGCGGTAGGGGTAACCGGTTGCCGTATCTTTTCCTCCCGACGGGAGCGTTTTGCCGCCATGATTACCAACTGCTTTATCCCTTGCAACGGCCGTTTTTCCATGCTGATTACCCTGTCGATTCTGTTTGTCAGTCCAAACTTCCCCGCCTTTTTGGAAACCCCCGTTGCCGCATTGTTCATCCTTTTGCTGCTGATTGTGGGGGTGCTTTTATCCCTTGGGGTCACACGAATTTTAACTCTTCTTTTTTTCAAAGAAGAGCCAAACGGATTCTTTCTGGAGCTGCCGCCCTTTCGCAAGCCAAAAATTCTCGAAACCCTCATCCGTTCTTTTTGGGACCGCACGTTGACCATTCTGTTCCGTGCCATTCGGGTTTCTGCTCCGGCAGGTGCCATCATCTGGCTTTTGGCAAACATCACCTTGGGCGGGAACAGTCTTTTGCAGTTGGCGGCAAACTTTTTCCATCCCTTTGCCGCCTTGATGGGACTGGACGGGATGATTCTGCTGGCCTTTCTTCTGGCACTGCCTGCCAATGAAATCGTACTGCCCATCCTCTTGATGGGCTATCTGGCAAACGGACAAATGACCGATATGGAAAACCTGACTACCCTCAAAGCCCTGTTTCTGGACAATGGTTGGAGCCTGATTACTGCTATCAATGTGATGCTTTTTTCGTTGCTGCATTTCCCTTGTGCCACCACTCTTTGGACCATTCGAAAAGAAAGCGGCAGTACCCTGTGGATGCTGTTGGGATTTTTGATTCCTACCCTGACCGCAATCCTGGTTTGTATGGCAACCAACGGGATGTTTGTCCTCATTAAAATGTTGGTATAAAAACCATTCTTTTGCACAATCTAACTACAAAGGAGATGAGCAAATGATTGAACACGATACCATTGCATTACTCAAAGAGTGTAATGCCGGCGTAAAGATGGGGGTTACCTCCATCGAGGATGTGCTGGACAATGTAAAAGACAGCAAATTCAAACAAACCCTGCAGGAAAACAAGGAACGGCATCAACAGCTGGGCAGCAAGCTCCACGAGGCGTTGAACCGTTACGGTGAGGCAGGCAAAGAGCCCAACCCAATGGCACGGGGAATGTCCTGGATTAAGACCAATGTGATGCTGGAGATGAATGACAGCGACCACACCGTTGCCGACCTGATGACCGATGGTTGTAATATGGGTGTCAAATCCCTCAGCCGCTATTTGAACAAATATCAGGCAGCGGATGAAACTTCCAAGGGTATCGCAGAGGATTTGATTGCATTGGAGCTAAAGCTCACCGACGACATTCGCTGTTATTTATAAGGCTGAACATCCGTTCAGCCTTTTCTTTTGAAATTTTACATATTGTTCACAAATAATTTGAAGAAACTTCTTGCAGAAATTTTTTTTCTGTGATAAACTATAATAGTTTATTGTCTGATTCTGCGACAAGGGTCGCAAGTGGAGGTATTACTATGGCAGATTGGTTCCGTAAATCAGAAAATTCTTCCAATTCGGAAGATATGGAAGACTTTGTTCTGCTCCGTCAGGATGCAGAAGAACCCGAAAAAGAAGTGGTTGATACATCGATGGATGACACTGGTGAAATCCCCTCGATTTATGATGAAATGCTTGAAGAGACCGCCGATATCCCCGAAGAGGGTGTCAGCGAATACGCTTTGGCTTTTCAGGATGAAGAAGATAACAAGGTGCGCAAAACACGCAATCGCCTGATTCTTGGCGGCATTGCAGTGATTGCCGCTATTGCTTTGCTGATTGTTGCCTTCTGGGGCGGCTCGGTTTTGAGCGATCCCCTCAGAGGCTATGCACAGGCAGGAGTCGTAAAAGGCAGCGTAATTCATTCCATTGATGTTTCCGGCACTTTAGAGGCAAATGCACGCTATGAGATTACATCCTTGGTTCCCGGTAAAATTATTTCTTCTGCCTTTGAAGCAGGAGAAGAGGTACCCGCCAATGCCATTCTTTACAAGTTGGATGACACTGATGCCAAGCTGGCATTGGAAAGAGCCAAGAACCAAGCTTTAAGAGCAAAGGCAGCAGGCAGTGCATCGGCAGCCGATACCGAAAAGATTTATGCAACCGATACCGGTACCATTCATACTGTGAATATCCGTTCCGGCAGCAATGTTTCTTACGGTCAGGTGGTTGCCACCATCAAAAGAGCCGATGAATCGGTGGTTGCCGTTACCTCTCAGGTTGCAGGTACCGTTACCACCGTCTATATCAGCCAGGGAAAGAGTGTTTCCATCAACAGCCTGATTGCTTCGGTGCGCAGTGCGGCACAGAGCAATGCACAAGCAACCGGGGTGTATGACCAAAAGAGCAGCGAACTGGATGTCAAAGCCGCAGAGGCTTACTTAGAAAACTACACCATCAAATCCCCCATCAAGGGTGTTATCATTGAAAAGCACGCAAAGGTGGGCGACAATGTGGACATTACCGATACGGACAAGCCTATGATGGTGATTTTGGACACCAATGCACTCAAGTTCAGTTTCCGTGTAGATGAATCTACCGCAAGAGATTTGGAGCTTGGTATGAAAGCGGTGGTAAAGAGCGAATCCCTGCCCGGAGAAACCTTTGCCGGCGAAGTAACCCGCATCTCTCCGGAGGGCATTCCCAACGAGAATGGCGGTCCCCTGTTTGAGGTGGATGTAACCGTGAAAAAGCCCGGTGACTTAAAACCCGGTATGAAGGTAACTGCAAAGGTGGTTCTGGGTTCTGCAATCAATGTGGTTTGCGTTCCCCGCCACGCTTTGATGGAGCCGGATGGCAGTACTGCAATGGTTCTGGTCAAGGATGCCCCTGAGGAAACCGAAATCCCCACCCTGAATAATACCAACAAAACAGGGCTTGAGGACGAATCTCTGGATTATCCTTGGATTCGGGTACCGGAAGGTTGCCGTCTGATTCGTGTTGCCTATGGCGTTTGTGACGGTGTGAATGTGGAAATCACTTCGGGGCTGGAAGAGGGCGAAATCGTCGCCTTTGACCCCGAACGGGAATTGCCGGATTTGAATCCGAAGGATATTGAGGAAGAAAAGAGTCTGGAAGAGATTCTGACCGAAATGGAAAAACCCAAAAAGAAAAAGACTCCCACTCCCACACCTGACCCCTCTGCCGCTCCCACAGCAACCTTGTAATTGTAAAAATTCCTGCAACGTAAGTTGCAGGAATTTTTTTAGGAATTTTGAAAGAAAAACTTGTGCAATGCCGAAAGGTATGATAGAATATAAGCATTGCAACAAGGCTTTTACTCAATGATTGTATTTAGAAAGGATGAGTCTATTGCCAAAACAAATTCCTGATCAGCACGTAGAGCGCCAATATCTGGAAAACTTAAAAGAATTGATTGCCTACGGAGAGAGAGATTATAATCAAAAACTGGCATTCCGTTACAGAAAGGATAACACCATTATTGATGTTACCTTCTGTCAGTTTGCCGAAGATGTTTACGCCTTGGGTGAATATCTGCTCTCTGAGGGTTATACCGATGGAACCCGAATCGCCCTGCTTGGCGAAAACAGCTACGCTTGGGTGGTTACCTACTTTGCGGTTATGAACACCGGCAATGTATTGGTTCCTATTGACAAGGAATTAAAACCCGCTGAAATCATTCACCTTCTTAACGATAGTGCGTCGGCACTGTTGGTACACGCCGCATCCAAAAATGCTTGTGTGGAAGAGATGAAAGCAAACGGGGTTACCACTCAGAACTTCCTGTGTATGGAGGATTCCTTTGCAGAAGTATTGGAAAAAGGAAAGGCGTTACGTCAGGCTGGCGGTCACGCCTATGACGATGTGGTGATTGACCGTGACAAGATGAGTGCCATCATCTATACCTCCGGTACCACCGGCGACCCCAAGGGCGTTATGCTCTGTCACAAAAACTTGGCAAGCAATGCGTATCACGCAATGTCCTGTATGATTATCCCCGAAACCACCTGTGCAATTCTGCCGCTTAACCATACCTTTGGTGCCATGGCAAGTATCATCTGCCAGTTGTGGATGGGACATACCATCTTTATCAACAACAGCTTAAAGATGGTACTGAAAGATATTCAGGATGCAAAACCGGGACATATTTCAGTGGTTCCTTTGTATGTAGAAAGCTTTTACAAGAACATCTGGAAAGGAATTGACAAGCAGGGCAAAACCAAGCTGGTAAAAACCATGATTGTAATCAGCAATGCACTGCGTAAGGTTGGCATTGACCTGAGAAAGAAGCTGTTCAAGAGCATCATTGACAACTTTGGCGGCAATCTGGAGATGATTATTTCCGGCGGCGCTCCCATTTCCGACAAGTATATGAAAGGCTTTGACGATTTGGGCGTGACCATCATCAACGGCTACGGCATTACCGAATGTTCCCCCATCGTTGCACTGAACCGGAACAACAATATCCGCTTTGGCACAGTAGGAAACCCTGTTCCCACCACCCAGATTCAGATTGTAGACCCCGACGAAAATGGCGAGGGCGAAATTTGGGTAAAGGGCGACATCGTGATGCTAGGCTATTACAACAAACCGGAAGAAACCGCAAAGGTACTGAAGGATGGCTGGTTCAACACCGGAGATATTGGTAAGTTTGAAAACAACTTCCTCTCCATCACCGGCAGAAAGAAGAACCTGATTATCCTTGGCAACGGAAAGAATGTTTACCCCGAGGAAATCGAAACCTTAATCTCCTACATAGAGAACGTCACCGAGGCGGTCGTCTATCAGGAGAATGAGCTGATTGTGGCAGAGGTTTACACCAATGCAGAGGAAAACATCGAGGCGGTGCAGGCACAAATCAAAGAAGACATTATGGAAATGAACAAGAGCCTTGCCGCTTATAAGCAAATTAAAAAGGTAAAGTTCAGAGATACCGAGTTTGTAAAGACTACCACCAAGAAAATCAAAAGAAATCTCTTGCATGTATAAGAGCAGAAAGGCATACCCCTATGGGGTATGCCTTTTTTATGTTTCAGCGGTGAAATCACAAGTGTAAAAGAATTCGATTTTGTCATCCTTTTTCACCGGATACTGGGAGCAGCCGTAGGTTGGTCGGACTCCATTGACCCGATAGAGCCAGCCTGACAACTCCCCGCAGTCGAACTCATACAAATTGCCGATTCCCTCGATATATGCCGAGTCATACATGGGCGTTTTCACAAATTCAAAGTGGATTTTGTTTTTCTGCATCTGACCAAGCAGAACATCAAACACACTTTCCCCTTCAGCAAACGCCACCGCTTGTTCTTGAAATATCACACCGTTGCTTGGGAGGACCTCCAGTTTCCCCTCTTTGAGCTTGTCGGCATTGCGCAGCGCAGCATCACAACGAACCGACAGGGTGCAGGTAAGCACCTCCTCCGTCTTCTCCTCCACCGGTTTTTCCGTAGGTTCCGCGGTCTTCTGCACAGTCTTGACCGGCTCACTTTTGGGAATCTCTTTGGTTGGCGACGGAGTAGCGGAGGGAAGAACCACTTCTTCCTCCGCTTTTGGTATTTCGGGTTCAGGCACAGGTTGGCGATTTCCTACAAAAAGAGCAATCGCCAAAACCAATACTGCCAAAATTCCAATCCATATTCCTTTTTTACTTTTCATTGGTCATCTCCACAAACCGCATCAGCATGGTTGCCACTTCAGCTCTGGTTGCTCCATCCAAAGGCGCAAGCATCTTGTCCGACTTACCATTCATCACACCGCTTGCAACCACATAGGCAATGGCATCCTTGGCATATTCCGACACCTGACTGCCGTCTTGGTAAGAAAGGTTTTTCTCGCCTGATACCTCGTTATCATATCCGCAAAAAGCAGCATACCGATACAGAATCAATGCCATCTGCTCCCGGGTAATATCGGCATCCGGCTCAAACTCGGTGGAAGAAACTCCGCTGACAATCTGATTTTTTGCCGCCCAGTTGATGCTTTGGGTATACCACATATGCTCGGGCACATCAGCAAAGGCAGATTCTTCTTGACTGTCTTCTGCTCCCGCAAGGCGATAAAGCACGGTCACCAGCATGGCCCTTGACATTGCGGTGTTGGGTTCAAACCCATTTTCTGTCCCTTGGAACAAGTTATTCTCATACACATACGCAACCGACGGATAATACCAATCCTCTTTGCGCACATCTGAGAAGGTTGCCTCGGTGAATACCGGCTGTTCCGGTTTCACTTCTTCCAGTTGCTTTTCTTCTTCTGGCTTTACTCCTTCCGGTTTTTCTTCTTTCACAGGCGGAATATATCCTCCGCCACCGCCTCCTCCGCCAACATAGTTGGAAGAAAGAGAAACCGCTATGGTCTTTGCTGTCCGTGCAGTTTCCTCTGCCTCAGTCACGGTAAGGGTTCCGGTTGCCGTTTGGTATCCGGATGCTGTTGCAGTATAGGTATAGGTTCCTGCCGCAAGATCAAAGACATAATTTTTAATCGCTTGCTGTCCCTCTATGGTTACCGTTGCAGTGTTGGGGGTGACAGAAAAGACCACCGGACAGAGCTGTGCCCCCGATGCATTTGCTTCTTCCATCGCACAATCTGAAAAATCATACATCGCCTTTCCGGCGTTTTCAATCAGCAAGCACCACGCCAAAAGGCCGCGGAAGCCTTGTTCGGTGGCAAAGGCATTGGGAAATCCGTTCTTTTCGGGATTTGCAGTAGAAAGCAATCCATCAATCAGACTATTTTCGCTGCAAATCACTTCCTTTGCACTGATACCCATAGAGGAAAGGGCGCAGATGGCAAGTCCGGTGGATGCAGGCTCATACCCTGCAAATCCGTCAATTAGTCCATCCTCCCGTTGCTCTGCTTTCAAAATTTCCACCGCTTCATCTATCGCCGTTTTCACCTGAGCATTGGTATGGTAATAAGGCGAAAGCGCCAGAATCATTGGAGTCATCGCATCGGTTCCATCTGCGGTAGATTGCCAGTCTCCTTTGCTTTGCAGTGCCGCCCCAATCATCCAAGCTTTTTGTTCCGCCGTAGTATACCCTTCCGCCTGATTCAAAGCAAGCATCACATAAGGAAGGGTATAGATATTGGTCACACTTTCAGCCTGTGCATCAATCAGCGTTGTCAACTTGGCAACCAAATCTACTTTCTCAAAATCTTGGGTATACACCTGCTTGGCATCATAGCCCATCGCCCGCAAAGCCAGAATGGATTTTGCCAAATCACCGGGGAATTCCGCCTTACCAGCAAAGGCAACCAACGCCTGAAAGCCTTCTTCTTTTTTGCTTTCGCTCAAGATGCTGGCACTCTCCGGATACAAGGTTTCATATACCATCATATCCGCAAGAATCCAAGGAAGATTTCCGCCTGCCTCCTCTAGATTGCAGCTTGCATAAACACCGGCAATCCCTTCCAAGATCTCCTCTACCGGATCGGTTACGGTAACCATACAAACCGGTGCAGTAATGGCAGTCACCTCATTGCCTCCGTCCATTTTGCTCTTTTTGGCAGAAATGATATAGGTTCCCACCTCGTCCAAGGTCAGGGTTGCAAATCCGTTTGCATCGGTGATTACTTCCGTTTCCACACCATTGATGGTGATGACAGCATCTTCGCAAGGGGAAAACACCATATCCCAGTTGTCATCATAACCACTTGCATAGGATAAAGTCAGATTCACTTCTGCTCCTGTTTTCGCCTCTTGTTGTTGAAAATCAAAGCAGGAATAGCTTTCGGTTTTGGGGGACTGACTGCGATAGATGCATGCATCAATCACATCTCCCTCCTCTACGATATGGGAAAGTCCCATTACCGACTCGCTGCCGCCGTTAACCTGATACCCAAAATTGTAGCTGGTGTCCCCCCACAGCTTGTCGATGCTAAGCCCCCAATCTCCAACACTGGAGGCATACGCCTCTGCGCCATCGGGATGATAAAGACTATGTGCCGTCACAAGTACATCATCAAGGTTATAGCTTTCCTGTCCCTCCAGATTCACTGGAAGATAGGCAAAGGTATCGCCATCCCCAGTGGTCACAAACTCGCCGTATTGACTGATAGAAAGATAAACCGTGATTGCAACATTCATTCCCTCTGCCCCTACCGGAACAATCCCTATCAGCAACACCAGTGCCAAACATAACGCCAAAAATTTTTTCATCTTTTTCTCTCCTTTTCCTTGTTGTTATATATAAAAAAGCTGCGGTAATTTTCCGAAAAAGAAAATTACCACAGCTGTGTTTTCCTGTGATATTCATAATTTGGGCGCTTTTTGGGCGCACAAAAACACCATTCCCATACGGAATGATATCAAAGCAGGTCTTCCGACTCACATCCTATCGAATCAACGGCGTTTTTGTGCTCTGCCTTCTCAGTTTCCCAATGACCGGCTTTCACCGACGAGCATAAAAACCTTAGATGTATACGGCGACAGGTATCGTCACGGATTCTCACCGTGTTCCCTTTTCACCCACGGCACCCCCTCGGTGCCGTCGACACTTTGTATGAAGCTATGAAATTGTTATCTTTACTTCCCCCTATTTTTTGGAGAGTCCTTATTTATGATTTGCCAGATATTCTTCTGCAAAATGAGATGCGGTTGCCCCGTCTGCCACAGCGGTCACAATCTGCCGCACCGCTTTGGTGCGCACATCCCCCACCGCAAACACCCCCGGAATGTTGGTTCTGGTGCTTTCGTCTGCGATGATATAACCATTTTCATCAATAGCAAGCTGTCCTTGAAACAACGCGGTTTCCGGTGCACGCCCGATACTGATGAAAAGCCCGTCACAAGGAATCTCCGTTTCCTCGCCTGTCAGTTTGTTTGCCACCCTGACTCCACAAACCGTTTCCTCAAACAAAATCTCCTTGACGCTGCTGTTCCACAAAAATTCCACATTCTCTGCCTGCATCAGCGGACGATGGTAAACCTGTGTCGCTCTCAGGGTATCCCGACGATGAATCAGAATCACCTTTTTGCAGATTTTAGAAAGCAAAAGTGCATCCGCGGCTGCAGAATTTCCGCCGCCGACTACCGCCACAGTCTTATCCCGATAAAACATCCCGTCACAGGCGGCACAATAACCCACGCCTTTGCCAATCAACGCCTCTTCATCGGGAAGTCCCAGATGCCGATGTTCGGCTCCGGTAGCCACAACTACCGCTTTGGCAAGGAAACTTCCCACCGAGGTTTCTATCTCCTTGACAGGCGCATTCAGCTTTACCGACAGCACCTCTGCCTGCAGGGTTTCCGCCCCGAACCGCTCTGCGCCATTCTGCATCTTAAAGCCCAAGGTGAACCCATCTACCCCCTCGTCAAAACCGGGATAATTGTCAATTTGTGATGTCTGGGTCATCTGTCCGCCGGCAGAAAATTTTTCTATCACCAAGGTATCAAGCCCTGCTCTTGTGGTATATAGTGCCGTGGTATACCCTGCCGGGCCTCCGCCGATGACAATCACATCATAGCAATGTCGTTCCACCTTCAACACCTCAAAACATACTAAGAATCTGTTGCTTGGTTTTTACCCCAACCGACTGGTTAACAATCTCTCCGTTTTTCATCACAAACAGGGAGGGAATGCTCATCACCTTGAACTGTGCAGCAAGCGCAGTCTGTTCGTCCACATTGACCTTACCCACCTTAATTTCAGGGTGTTCTTCCGCCAGTTCATCCACAATGGGAGAGAGCATTTTACAAGGTCCGCACCAGCTTGCCCAAAAATCTAAAAGCACCGGTTTGTCGCTCTGCAAAATTTCCTGTTCAAAATTTTCACTTGTAATTACAATTACTGCCATTTCTTTTTCCTCCTTTATTGACAGAGCTCCTTGGCAAGAGCCAGAATCTCTTTACGATTTTCTTCATTCAGCGCGGATTTGATGTGTACGCCCGCCTCGGTAAACTTCAGATTCGGGGACTTTTCAAGGCTTGCCTTGATGACCTTTTCTGCCATCGGTGCCCAACTGCCGTTTTCGATGATCCCCACCGTCCGATTCTTAAAATTCCGTTCGGTCAGGTGATGCAAAAACTCCTGCATAAAGGGGAATACCCCTCCGTTATAAGTGGTGGTGGCAAGCACCAACCGGTCATACCGGAACGCATCCTCCACCGCCTCTGCCATATCGCATCTTGCTAAGTTAGACACCGCAACCTTTTCACAGCCTTCTTCCTTGAGCGCCTGTTCCAAAAGTCTGACCGCTTCTTCGGTGTTGCCGTAGACTGAGGTATAACAAATCGCCACACCCTTACTCTCAGGCAGATAAGAAGACCAGGTATGATAAAGGTCCAGATAATAGGACAGGTTTTCCGAAAGCACCGGTCCGTGGAGGGGGCAGATTCTTTCGATAGAAAGTGCCGATGCCTTTTTCAGTACCGCCTGTACCTGCGCCCCGAATTTTCCAACAATACCAAAATAATACCGCCGTGCCTCGCACGCCCACGCTTCCTCTGCATCCCCTGTGCCAAACTTGCCAAAGGCATCCGCAGAAAACAGCGTTTTGGTACTGCTTTCGTAGCTCATCATCACCTCCGGCCAATGAACCATGGGTGCCATCACAAAGGTGAGGGTATGACTTCCCAGATTCAGGGTTTCCCCTTCGCTGACCACCAATTGTCTGTCCGGATAATCGGTGCCGAAAAACTGTTTCATCATTCCAAAGGACTTGGCGCTTGCAACAACCGTTGCATCGGGATATTCCTCCATAAACCGATGAATGTTTGCCGAATGGTCCGGCTCCATATGATGGATAATCAAGTAATCCGGCGCTTTATCTCCTATTATATCCTTTAGGTTTTTCAGCCATACATCCCCGAATTTTTTATCCACGGTGTCCATTACCGCAATCTTTTCATCCACAATCAGGTAGGAATTATATGCCATCCCTTTTTCTACTTTAAATTGTCCTTCAAACAAATCAATATCATAATCATTCACACCCACACTGTGGATGCAATCCGTAATTTTCATCCCCTTCTCCTCCTATCCTAAATAAAAGTCTATCAAAAGCATAAAGCAAAAGCCCACCAGCAGGGCATAGGTTGCCCCTCGCTGACTGCCGTGGTGGGTTTCGGGTATCATTTCATCACTGATCACATAAAGCATGGTACCGCCTGCAAAAGCAAGGGCAAAAGGCAAAATAGTATTGGAAAGACTCACCGCAAAATATCCCAAGAGAGTCCCGATAACCTCCACCACTCCGGTCAAGGATGCAGTAAGCAAGGTTCTGCCCTTGCTCATACCCGCAGCAAGCATCGGTGCAATAATCACCATACCCTCCGGTATGTTTTGCAGGGCAATCCCCCCCGCAATGGTCAACGCCTCTGCGGTATTGCCGGTGCCAAAGCCCACGCCTGCCGCGATTCCCTCCGGCAGATTATGAATAGCAATCGCCATCACAAACAACAATACCTTGTCAAGGGTTTCGTTTTTCTCTCCGTGATGTTCCAGCTCCACACCGGAAAGCCGATGAAGATGGGGGACTGCTTTGTCCATCAGATTCAAAATCCCTGCACCGCAAAATACCCCAAGAATAGTCACAAAAACCGAGAAGTTGCCACCATAAGATAGCGAGGGCATAATCAGCCCAAACACCGCTGCACAAAGCATCACGCCCGCGGCAAAAGAAAGAATCAAGTCACTAAAGGTGTGGGAAATCTTTTTGAATGCAAAGCCAATCAAAGACCCAACCACCGTTGCGCCTCCAACTCCCAATGCCGTAAGCCAAACCATCTGCATGGTGCTTCCTCCTTTAATCCAAAAGAATCAATGCCATAAAGGAAAGGGTTTCTTCTCCAATATTCTTGATGCCGTGCCCCTCACCCGACGGGGTATAGGTGACAGCACCCGGCAGAACCTCTACGCTCTGTCCGTTGTCATTGTATAAGCCCTTACCCGAAAGAATGTAATAAATCTCACATTCATCAATGTGCATATGATATTCCACGCTCTCACCGGGCAAAAGGTCTACCTGCGCATACATCCTAAGTTTTTGATTGATACCAGGAAAATCCTTCAAATGAGAAAGATGCATTTTGGTTTTTCCAAAACTGTTCGCCTCGGTGGTAACCGTTAATTCATTTTTATTCTTTAACATATTTTTCACCTCAATGCTATTTTTATTTATTATAGCATAACTTCCTACACTTTTTCAATAAAAAAATGATAAAAGGCAGAATCCGGAAGATTCTTTCCGGATTCTGCCTTTTTCTTACAAAACATTTACTTTTTCTCCCGCTTTTCCGGAGAGTTTTATTCCCGCTTTCAAACCTTGACAGGGTGCGATTTCTATCGTTTCTCCATAGCCAAGCTCCACCGCAAGAGTGGTGAGCTTGCCGTCTTTCCAAGCAAAGCTTATTTTGTGCCCGCCGGGAGTACAAAAACCTTTCACTTCGCCTTGCCGCCAATGCTCCGGCAACGCCCCCAAAAGGTATACTTTTTCATCATAATAGGTTGCCACCGCCTCGATTGCCGCCGATGCACCACCCATATTTCCGTCAATCTGGAACACACCGGGCGGATGCAAATCAAGCAAGGATTTGGTACTGAAATCGTTGAGCAGAATTGAAAAATGCTGATAAAACTTTTCTGCATTCTTCACTCTGGCATAGACATTGGCGCACCAAGCCCGACTCCAGCCGGAGGGTCCACCCTCGTGACTCATTCGATAGTCCAGCGACTTGATGCAGGCATCATAAAGCTTGGGATTCTTTTCCGGCGTAAACAGTTCCGAGGGAAAAATGCCGTAAAGGGGTGAAAGATGCCGATGCCCGGGTTGGTTCTCGGTATACCCATCCTTATCCCATTCCACAATTCTTCCGTCTGATGCCACCTGAGGCTTGGGCAGACGATTTTTAATATCTTTCCATAGTTCCTGTTTATCCTCATCCACCCCGAGGATTTTCGCACTTTCGATGCAGTAGGTGAGCAAATCCTGTACCAGCTGCACATCAAAGGATGAGGACACACAAAGGGTGACCTCCGGCCCCTGACCGCCTTCCTGAAATCCGTTTTCCGGAGACTGGCTGGGGATAATCTGGAAGATGCCATGTTCATCCTCTTCCAAAAAGTCCTCAAAAAACAAAGCGGTACTTTTGAAAAAGCCGTATGCCTCTTCTCTGAGATAGGTCACATCCCCACTATAACAATAATGCCACCAAAGGTGTTGGGCAATCCACGCCGCAGCACCCACCCACACGCCCCATCCAAAGGATTCCGGGGTGGGAATCGCCCAGCCGTCGGTCTGCAAAGGGATGAATGTCCCCCGACAGCCAAAAAGCTTTTTCGGGATATCCCCGCTGTTTTTTTGTAATTTCAATGCAAAGTCTGAGAGCAACTTCGCACATTCTCCCATTCCGCACTTTTCTGCAAACCAGTAGCACATTTGCAGATTGATGTTGTTGTGATAATCGCACTTCCAAGGCGGGTTGATGTTGTCATTCCATTTCCCCTGCAGGTTGGCAGGGTATTTGCCGCAAAGAGAACAGGAAAGCAACAAATATCTGGCATAGGTACAGTAAAGCTCCTCAAGCCCAAGGTCTTCTTCTCCCGCACAATATCTTTGGAGTCTTTGGTCGGTAGGCAGCTTCAATTCCTCCCCGAAAAGCCGGAACGAAAATCCCCCCATTTTTTCTTTGAACGCATCGCAATGGGTTTGGAAAGTCTGTTCCTCCGGCTCCGGCAACGGCTTTTCCGTATCCGGCTCGGCAAGAATATCTGCCGCTATCCGCAGATAGGTTGCATTTTCAACCAAAATACCGTCGTCGCCGACCGCTTTCTTGCCATCGGTAAACACCCGCGCCAAGGTCCGAAACCCGCTCCCGACAAAGCTACAAGTAAATTCCAACCCCTCTTGGTTGTAGATAGTCTCCGTCTTTGCTTTTTCGTCCGCAACCCGACGGTAGTTGACCTTGACCGAAAAGGGATTTTTCGCAGTTGCCTCATAAAAAATCAAGTCCTGTTCGCAATGGCAAATCATCCTCGCAGATACCTCTGCCCCTTGGACGCGCCGCTTTGCAGTGCACAGTCCGGTAGTAATGTCCAGCTCTCTGGAAAGCAATGCACTCTCCCCTATAAATTCCAGATATAAATCACCTGCAGGCTGATACGCCTCCACCCGACTGGGAAATCCCGATATACCGCCAAGTCCCGCAAAGGCGGTGTTTGCCAGCATAGTGCCACGGAAATAATCCCCCTTTTTCAGGTAATCTCTGACATAGGGTAAAAAATGCGCCACATCCTCTACCGTCCGGTCCCGATACTCCCCGGTATATAAAAACTCATTGTTTAAGGAAAGCTTATCGCAGTCAGCATAGGACAACACCATTGCCGCAAGTCTGCCGCTGCCAATCGGCAATCCCTCAAACCACGCATTTGGCTCCGTACAATAGGTTAGGTATCTTTCCATCCTCTCATCCCCTTAAGCACTTCTTTTCCTTCATTATAACACACCATAGCAGAATTGCAAGATGAAAAATGGGAAAACGTTCCTGTCATTGTTTGTTCCGATGACAATCCCAAAGCAGGTAGGGCAAAAGGAGAATTCTCCAAAGCAGATACACAATCAAACAAAACAGGTGAACAGGGAATAGAACAACTCTTAACTTTCGCAAATAATAATATTTACGTTCAGCAATAATAACCGGCTTGAATTCGGCACACCCCTCACACAACCACAAATCCTTAGATATTACATATTTTTTGGCATCATCATCAGTTTCATTGATTCTGTTCCAACACTCTAAACAAAACTCAGCCATAAGATTACCTCTTTCTTGCCAAATGCATAATCGGAACGCATTTTGGCGTATACCTATATAAGTATATATTCATTCAGGCAAATTGTCAACAAAATATATATTGAATAGAATATATTCGAGGTGGTTTTTATGATAAAACTGGTTCTTGACAATGCTATGAAGAAACATCATATTACCAGATACGAGCTGGCAAAGCGAACAGGCATACAATATCAAGTCATTGATAAATATTACAAAAATAAGGTCGTGCGTTATGACAGTTTTGTTTTAGACCGCATTTGCACTGCCCTTGATTGCGATATCAGCGACATCATTCAGTTTGAAAAAGAGTAGCAACTGACTGATTTGCAATATCTATAAATAAAAATCCGCACACTTTCGTGTGCGGATTTTTGAGTTTTCAATACGAAATCAATGCATTATTGAAAGCTTTTAATCCATGTTACCAAAGAATTATGATAGACATTTTCCAAGACATCCTTTTTCATCTGCTCGGTGACAGGACCATTCCGTTTCATTCTCGCCAGTATGGCTTGTTGAAGTTCTTCCACCGTCATTTCTTCAAAGGGTTTATCACACTTTTCTATTTCAACCAATGGTTCCTCTGACACCGGTTCTGGAATTTCCACGACTTTTGGGGCTGTTACTATCTCCTCCGTCTTTTCTTTGATTGGCTGAACCTGAGTCCCACATACCGGCAGCCAAATCTCCCCGGAATTTGCCTTTACATTCACCGATAGGGTTCCGTCTTTGACAGATACCTTCATGCAGGAAAGTCCGCCGAGGTATTCCCCTGTATTTTGAACAGGAAGACGCATTGCAAAATCATCATCACTATTATTCACGGTCACAATCACCGATGCGCCATTATCATTTCTTGCAAATGCGTACTGCCCGTTTGTCAAAAGCAGTTCCTGATAATCCCCATAGGATAAAGCTTTTGTTTTAAGGCGTATTTCCCCTAATCTTGCAATCAGATTCACAAATTCATTGTCCCGAATCGCATCTATATATTGTTCATAGAAAATCGCCGGTCTTAAAGAATCGTCAGACCCGCGTTCCTTTTGCCCCTCAATCCCAAATTCCGAACCGTAATAAATCGACGGAATACCCGGCAGGGTATACATCAGAATATGAACCGGTATAAAATGTCTTTTGTTGCTCAGTTTTGTGTAAATACGCGCAACATCGTGGTTGTCCACAAAATTGTATAGCTTGAGTCCATCCGACCGATTGCCGCCCATCTCATACAAACGCTTTACCGTATGGGCGATTTCAAAATAGTTGTGATCGTTATGACCGGAATATAACGCCTTATGCAAGTGATAGTTGGTGACGCTGTGCAACGTATCACCATTGACCCAGCGACTATAATCGCCGTGAATCACCTCGCCCATGAGCCAAAAATCAGGTTTCACTTCGTTTGCCACCTGTCTTAGCATCTGCATATAACTAAAATCCAGCACATCTGCCGCATCCAGACGAATGCCGTCAATATCAAATTCCTCTACCCAAAAACGGACCACATCGCAAATATACGCTCTCACTTCGGGATTGTGCTGATTGAGCTTTGCAAGCAGGTCATATCCGCCCCAATTTTCATAGGAAAATCCATCATTGTATGCATTGTTCCCGCTGAAATTCACATTGCAGTACCAATCCTTGTATCGGGAAGCTTCTCTGTTTTTTCTAATATCCTCAAACGCAAAAAAATCCCGTCCGGTATGATTGAATACGCCGTCCAAAACCACCTGTATTCCATGCTTGTGACATTCTGCAACAAACGCAGTTAAATCTTCGTTGGTACCAAGCCGTGTATCCAGCTTTTTATAATCGGTGGTTTCATAGCCATGCCCTACCGATTCGAAAAGAGGCCCGATATAGAGCGCATTGCACCCAAGCTCTTTGATTTGCGAAACAAAAGGAATCAAAGTGTTTAATCTATGTTCCGGTTCCCCATAGGAATTTTGTTTTGGCGCCCCTGTCATACCTAACGGATAGATATGGTAAAATATCGCTTCATCATACCAAGCCATATGCTCCCTCCTTTTTTATTATTATACCATATTCCCCGCAAAGATGCAATTTGTTTTCATAAAGTAAAAATCCGTACACAATCGTGTACGGATTTTTGGAAAAGCCGAACGTTTTAGATGCCACACATAAAATAAGCTTTGCGTAAGCAAATACACCTTTTTGTTATTTAAAACTCCATATAATGAAGCCATTTTAATAGACTCTCTGACCATTGTAATACATGTGTATGAAGTTTTGAATCCGGCTTTGGTATACCCAATCCGTGTCTTCCATGAGGATAAATATGCATTTCAGCCGAAACTCCACAGTCTTTTAATGCGTTTGCATAACTAAGACTATTTTTTACATTTACCGCCTCATCCTCAAAAGTATGCCATAGAAATGCCGGCGGAGTTTTTTCAGATACTATATTTGCAGGAGTTAGAGCGTAGCTTAATTCAGCATGTTTTTTGTCCAGCAGATACATTCCTGACCACACATGAATCTCGCTGGGTTTTCCTTGTAGGTTAATTACCGGATAGCAAAGGATCTGTCCGTTTGGAAGAAAACTCTCTTTAGAAATTTCATCGTTAATTTCAAAATCATCTATTTCTTCTAAATATGTAGACGTAAGTGCCGCAAGATGTCCTCCAGCCGATGAACCCATAATAAGAATTTTATTTTTGTCTATTCCATATTTTTCTGCATCATGCCGTACCATTTGAACGCCTCTTCTTGCATCAAGAAGAGGAAGCGGAAATCTGTGAGGCGACACACGATAATCAACAACAAAAGCAGTTATGCCATTTTGATTCAAGAACTCTGCATAACCTTTTCCTTCATGTTCTGCTCTCATTCTATAACCACCACCGGGTAAAATCACAATAGCCATATCTGTTTTTTTTACCTCCGGGATATATGCAGTTAGCGTAGGAATTTCCTCACACATTCCCGGTACATTTTCCCATAAATTCATTATCTCCATACAACCGATTCTCCAATTATCTTAAATTTTTTATCCCCATACAATCCATATCAGAAAATTCCTGATTTTCACCGCAGATTGGCCAACAAGCTGCAGCTCCTGATATACAGGCATGAATCCTGCTTATATTATCTTACCATAATCTCATATGCTGTGGCAAGAGGCTCTATATTTTTGTCCCAGATCATAGCCTTGACAGTATAGGTCTTCCCTTTTTCCAACTTGCATTTAAGATCAAATGTAAGATTATCATTGGACTTTGTAACTGACTGAAAGCATACGGATACAAGCTGATCCTTGTCATATATCGCAATATAAATCTTGGGTTCTTCTCTATTGGCACGATTGTTTGCAAAAATATCTACAAAACCATTCAATCCGGTTGCTGTGATTTCTCCTGCAGTAAGTGAACTGATAAAGAAATCCTTTTCTATAAAGTTCACTCCTGTGGTTCCTGCTGATATAATCACATTTTCATTTTCGTACTCGCCTCCTCCAACAGAAGCCAAATACCCTCTGTCCGGAGCAACGTATACCGTACCCGGAGTAGTAGTTGCAACTACAGAACCGTTACCAGCACTTTTGACAATATAATCTTCAAAACTCTTAAAAGAAGAACTATATTCGTCTCCTATATATTGATTGTGCGAAGAATAACATCCGTCAAGGTAAATGATTGTATTTTGCTCTTCATCAAATTGTGATTCCATACGGCTTCCCGCAAAAACACCAACATTTGCACGGTTACCAGACGAGAGCCCCTCCTCTGTGTTTAGTTTTACATTGGGGCCAATTGAAATATTGGTTGTTCCTTTTACGTGTCTTGAGTCGTTCCATGTTATATTGAATATACCTCCAGTACCATTGTAACAACCCGAATAAACTCTTCTTGTAACCTGACCGCCAATAAGATTTACGAATGTGTGCCCTGTAAGTGCAACTGATTCACAACCACCAAAAATTGATTCTGCCATACCACCTGTTATTGTGACATGGGTTGTTGTGCCATTTGGAAGAACTGTATTTCGCGAACCGGCATACACATTCATAACCTTACCGCCTTTAATATAAATATTTGTGTCTGCAGCTGCTCCATTTTCATTATAACCTGAACCAACGAGATATTTAGCGACAGCATCGTCTTGTAGCGTTACATTTGTCTTTCCTAAAACCGCGCCGTTATTTCCGCCGCCGTAAACCATGCACGGTGACAGTGTGTCTTCATCGCCATCATCAATACCTTCCCCTTTGTTTGCAGTTCCTCCCAGTACTACATTTGTGTTACCTGTTACTTTTTTCGTATAACCACCGCCAAAAATATTGTTGTATTTACCGCCAAGAAGTGTGATATTGGTGTCTCCGGAAATATCTTTCAATCTACTTCCACCATAAACATTGAGACGATCTGTGGTAGAAACTGTGTTTTCTGCAGTTAGAGAGTAACCCTCGGCATATATTGTGGCAGAACCGCTTAATGTTATGTTTGATAAGGTAAGGTCATTTTGAAGAATAACCTCACTGCCCAATGCCAGAGTAACTGCATTGGTTTCACCTTCTATGATAGCCTTTTTGGAAGATGGCACATAATCAGCCGAATCCTTTATTATGATTTTACCATTTTCCGCCATCCTGCTGTATGCCCGGCTTAATGTTGCAAACGGAAATTCTGATGAACCGTTGCCGTAATCGTTTCCTTTCGATGAAACATATACCACATCAAGCATTTCTCCGCTATCCTCAACAACATCAAAATTCATATTAGAATAGAACTCATATTCATCGGAATCAATCAAAGGAAGCGTGAATGAAAATTTCCCATCAGGGCTAATATTGGTTTGATTTACATACACAACATTATCTTTATTTGCCCCGGAAATCTTTGTGCCCTTGTTCAAAACTAAAACCGTAATTCCTAAAGCTTCATGGTCAGCTGTGCCCGTTATAGTAAGGGTTGCAGCACTGACAGTTTGTGTAAAAAATATGAAAATCATCAAAATGGATAAAACTATATTTAATTTTTTTCTCATCATAGATATTCTCCTGTATTTTAAGTTTCGAATATTAATTAATATCAAACATCATGTCTTTTATATTTTCTAACTTTTCAAATGCTACAATTGCATCTTTTTCGTTTATTCCTTCACAGATTATCGGAATATCCAGATTATATTCTCGCATTTTTTCAAATATGAGATTATAATTAAGCATTCCCTCTGTTATCTTTGCACCTTTGAGCCTGCCATCTTCAACCGTAAAATCCTTTGCGTGAATTGCACATATTCTGTCTGCAAACAAATCAAAGGCGTCCCTTATCATTTCATCCTGATTCCGGTAATTATCAAAATTCAAATAATTAACCGGATCAAAAATAACCTTTACATTGGGAGATGCGAGGTCATCAATGATCCTTTTCATCTTTTTAGGATCATTGATGACAAACCAGCAGACGCCCTCAATTCCAATATTCACGTCATATTTCTCCGCATATTTTACGATTTCTCTCATCGTTTCAAGCAATCTTTGATATGCCTCTTCCGAATAGGTTTCCCCTTCCTTATATTTCCCTGTCTCAGTGCCTACCGCAATCGGTTTTAATATTTTTGCATATCTGATTTTTTCCTTGAATTTTTCTATCTCTTCCCTCAGTTTCTCATCATCAGGATTTGACGGATTGATATAACTTCCCAAAATTGCAACCTTGGCATCTCCTAATTGCACTTTGATTTTTTCTGCATATTCTTCGGTGAAGTCACCTGTTTTAAAATCATCCAGGCTTTTTTCTAACACAAGTTGCAGATATTCCATGCCGGCTTTCTTTGCAGTATCCCAAATATTTTCCAGGCCTTTTGCCTCCACATCGTGACCTCTTATTCCTTTTTTCATAATGGCTTCCTTCTTTCCTGTCAATATGTATCCACCGCATCCTTTAATCTTAAATGTTAACCTCCACATTGCAAACGGGCTTATCCGAAAGAACGATGTTGCCCTCCATTTTTTTACCGTCTGCAATGATCTCATGTTTACCTGTATTGTTATGGATGGTTATCATATACTCTGTGCCTCTGAACTTACGCTTGATGGTGCAATCATTGATATCCTTACTTATACAAGGCTCAATTCTAAGGCCGTTAAATTCAGGACGGATACCCAAAATATACTGGGATATTGCATAGTAGTTCCATGCCGCAGTACCTGTCAACCAGGAGTTTTTTGCTTGTCCTGCTCGCACCGCATCACGACCTGCTATCATCTGTGAATATACATACGGCTCCGTTGCATGTATATCGGAGATTTCTTCAAGATATGCGGGGGCAATCTTTTTATACAAGTCAAATGCCCTGTCCTTATTACCCATTACGGTCTCACCTATGATAATCCATGGATTATTATGGCAGAATATTCCCGCATTTTCTTTATATCCCGGAGGATATGACGAAATTTCACCAAGCTCCGTGTGATAAACGGAATAAGGCGGATAGTTCAGTACTATACCGTACTCACATTCAAGATACTTTTCCACGCTATCAAGAGACTTTTGTGCTTTTCCGTCATCTTTGCCGATCCCTGCCATTACGCAGAAGCCGTTGGATTCAATAAATATCTTTCCGTCCTCGCATTCTTTTGAGCCTACTTTATTGCCAAAAGCATCATAAGCTCTTAAGAACCACGCACCGTCCCAAGCGTGTTCTTTGATTGCTTCAATCATTTTATCCACATCGGCTTTTATTTCTTCTGCTCTTTTTTCATTTCCAAGCGTTTGGTAAAGGTCGGCAAACTGCTCACCTATGAATACAAACATTCCTGCAATCATAACCGACTCTGCAACCTTTCCTTCTGCCGTACCATATGTCTGGAAGGACTCATCAGGCTCCGTAGAGAAGCAGTTCAAGTTAAGGCAATCGTTCCAGTCTGCACGACCGATAAGAGGAAGTCCGTGAGGTCCCAGATTGTTTGTAACATGAGCAAAAGAACGGTCGAGATGTCCTAACAGAGTGTCTGTATTGTTTCTATCGTTATCAAACGGCACCTGCTCCGAAAGGATTGAAAAATCGCCGGTTTCTTTTATGTATGCAGTTGTGCCGAGGATAAGCCATAGTGGGTCATCATTAAAGCCTGCACCTATTTCGTTATTACCTCTTTTGGTAAGTGGCTGATACTGATGATACGCACTGCCGTCTTCAAACTGTGTGGATGCAATATCAATAATTCTTTCTCTTGCTCTTTCCGGTATCTGATGCACAAAGCCCAAAAGGTCCTGATTGGAATCTCTAAAGCCCATGCCTCTGCCAATGCCTGATTCATAGTATGATGCGCTTCTTGACATATTGAATGTTACCATACACTGATACGGATTCCAGATATTTACCATTCTGTCAAGCTTTTCATCATTTGACTTTATTGTGTAAACCGAAAGAAGCTTATCCCAATACTCATGAAGCTCTTGAAATGCCTGATCGCAGAGCTCTGTTGTATGGTATCTTGCAATCATATCATAAGCCTTATCTTTATTGATAACATTCAGACTGTCAAACTTCTTTTCCTGCTCATTTTCCACATATCCCAAAACGAAAATAAATTCTTTTTCCTCGCCTTTTGCAAGAGAAACATTGATCATATGTGATGCAATAGGATACCAGCCCGATGCAACAGAATTGTTTGTTTTCCCTTCTATTACGCAATCCGGAGTATCAAAGCCGTTAAATGCTCCCAGAAAAGTGTCTCTGTCTGTTTCAAAGCCGTCAATGTCTGCATTGACACTATAAAACGCATAATGGTTTCTTCTTTCTCTGTACTCTGTCTTGTGGTATATTGTCGAACCTTCAATTTCAACCTCAGCAGTATTTAAGTTTCTCTGATAGTTAAGCATATCATCCTGAGCGTTCCACAAACAAAATTCCACAAAGGAAAACAACTTGAAATTCTTCTCTTCCGCTGAAGTATTGGTAACCTTTATCCTATGTATTTCACAAGTGTCATTTACAGGTACAAAAAATGTTTCTTCTGCCTTTATTCCATTTCTCTCACCGGTAATTTTCGTGTATCCCATACCGTGGCGACACTCATAAAAATCAAGCTTTTTCTTCATGGGCATATAGGAAGGGGTCCAAGAATCATCACCGTCATGGATATAAAAATATCTTCCGCCGTTATCCGCAGGGATATTATTGTAGCGGTAGCGAAGTATTCTTCTGTGCTTTGCATCACGGTAGAAGCAATATCCGCCTGCTGTATTGGAAATTAAAGAGAAAAATCCGTTTGTCCCAAGATAATTTATCCATGGCAGAGGCGTTCTCGGAGTGGTTATCACATATTCTCTTTTATTATCATCAAAAAATCCGTATTTCACTGTTTTATTCTCCTTTTCTGAAGGTTAGTTTAATGTCTTCTCCATATTGTAAACCTCTTGATTTGCTATAAGAACAATTCCTGTTCCATGGGTATCATTGATATTCCATCTGAGATTGTATTTGTAGTATTCTCTTGTAAAGGAATATCCCGAACCTATACATACACCATAAATATTTCCATCCTCGTCGATGCAATATTTCTTTAGGGCTTCTACAGCTTTTCTTGCCGCTTTTGCATATGGCTCAACCGGCAAAATTCCCATCACTACGCCACGGGCAAAGGAAGCGGCGCACATGGCCGTAGATGAAGCTTCCGCATAGGACTCAATATCATCAATTACTTGATGGCACATACCATCATCATCGATTACATTCAAAAAGCCTTCTGCGAGTTCTGTAAAGAATGTTTTTATTTCTTCATAACTCTGGTGGCTTTCAGGAAGGAATTTTAATAATTCCGACAACGAGAACAAAGCCCAGCCGTTGCCCCGTCCCCAAGGAACGCCCGTCTGCTTTTCATATCTCAAATTATATACATGGCTCATCAGCTTACTGTCCTTCATAAACAGAAGTTTCTTGAACTGTATAAAATGATTCACCGCATCGTCAAGAATGGAAGCATCATTCTTTAATACAGAATATCTCATCAGGAACAACGTTCCCATATACAAATCATCTGCCCAAACAGTATACTGGTGGAATTCCCCTTTCTTTTCTCTGAAAAAGGCGCCATTTTCCAATCGTTCCTGTTTGAATCTAATATAATCTCCAACATAATCAACCAATGGAAGAACTCTTTCATCCTTTGAAAAATTCAGATAATCTTCCAGAACTGCCGATGTAAAAGAACCGCAGTCGTCAAGTGCTGACAAATTCAAAAGCTGATGGTTGACACAAGCCGAACCAAACTTTTCACAATCCCACTCTGAATAATCTTTTATCAGGCAACAACGCAGAAGATGATTGTGTGCATAGTCAACCATTGTGCTGTCGCCAAGGGTTTTTCCTGCCATCAAAAGACCATATAGCACGACACCTATCGGGTAATTGCTTTTTCCGAATATCGGTCTTTCAAGAACAGGTCGGAGGTAGGAGTTTTTACCACTTTTGAAATATTCCTTATGTTCTGTTCCGTATAACAGGAATTCATCAAAACCGTTTTTCGCCCTCTCGTCATCCGTTTCTATAAACAGGAGGTTACCACGTACACCTTTTATAAAATCCGGAAGAAATACCTCACCCTCTTGCAGCGACACCGCAAGCTCATTGGGAGCTTTTTCAAATTCCATTGAAATTCTGTGTTCCCCTGTTGCAATGTTAAGACTTTTCTCTACATTTCCAACACCGTCAAAGGCATATTCTCCGTCAATATAGAACTTAAATTCCTTGTCCGTCCTGCAGCGTATCGTGGTGCTGTCCGCTTCACACTTGATAAAGCTTACCGCATACATCTTTTTATCTGTAAAATATACATCGTTGCTCTCTATCTTTGGAAGCCATTCATCTCCCATAGGTGTGTTTTCTTCACCGATTACAGATATCTCGTCAGATTGATATACGCCGCAATAGTTCCATCCGAGTTCTCCCTCATTTTCCTGAAATGCAGTATAAAAATTAACCGGTCTCCACTTAGGGTTAAAACAGCCGATGATACACTTAAATCCAAGTACGTTTTTTCTGCATTTTATAAAGATAGTATTATACCCTTTATGTGCTTCAAAATCAATTTTCCGGCCCTCGTGAATGGTTTCGTCATAAATAGTTGTA
Source organism: Clostridia bacterium (assembly GCA_017397725.1). GTDB lineage: Bacteria > Bacillota > Clostridia > Monoglobales > Monoglobaceae > Ructibacterium. The sequence continues at coordinate 21,035 of JAFQIA010000027.1, read as the reverse complement.
GATGTAACAAGCTCTCCATTTGCATATACTTCACACGGGTTTTTACAAGATATTGAAAGAGCTGTCATGCCATCGCTGACACAGTAAATCTTTGAAACTGCGTAAGCATAATCGCCATTTTGAGCATCAGGAAATTTCTCGTCAAAATCAAGAATACATCTGCCGTCATTTCCTCTCTTAAAACCAAGCGTATTAAATGCACGATAAGAAAAAGGTTCTATTGGATTATCCTCCATATATCTGTATGCAATTTTTTTCATTACGCTTTCGTCGCTTCCGCTTATACATTCTTTATTTTCAAAATACTTTTTCATCTTATACTACCTAAACTCCTTTTAACATTCTCGTTATGACAAAAACTGCAGCAAATGAGCACGATTTATGACTCATTTGCTGCAGCCTGGCATGTCATTATCTGTTAATCAGCAGTACTCATTATACAAACCGGATTCTTTAGAGAATCCCATATAAATACCTCGACAACATCGCCGCTTGCATAATTGTCAATCCGCTCCCCGATATTGTTCTGCCCCGAAACCAAGACGAGCCCTTTCACTATACTTGATTTCATCACATCACCGCTATATAAGTTGATAATCATATAAGCAAACTTATTATCCTGAGAATGGTTCACAATACTTGTCGTAATTGTATCACCGGTTACCGTCAATCCCTGCGCTTCAACTACAGATGCTTTTACTGAGAAATCTCCGTATAGCTTTTCCGCATAGATTTCACCGTTGCTCATTACAAGATTTTCAGCAGTCTCCAGACGATAGGTACCCGCAGACAATGGGTCTTTTAGGGTAAGAGTAACATAAAAATGTTCCGAATCATATACCGCTTTCTCAATTGTGGCACCATTTAATCGAAACTTGGCAGGGTAGACACTTGCTGCCTGAAGAGCCCCTGAGAAATAAACCTTAATCTCTCTGTCTCTTTCGGAAACAACATTGGTGTCGCCATTTTCAGAGGTTATTTTTGTAATCGAAGCTGCCTTCGTTACCTGGCGTGCCACAATATTGTCAATAGCAAAATAGGTTTCCTCCGTTCCCTGAAGCATTGATATCACACGAATAGAGTCGATTGCTTGCGGCATATTTGATGACTCTAAACCATCAAATATCAATTCATTATCAAGGTAAATCGAGAACGTTGCGCCCTGTGCATCCAACACAATGGTCATATGATACCAGCGCTCTGCTGCAAAGGGATGTGTTTGACCACCTGCCACGATTCCCTGATTTGTTATTTTGAATAATTCAACCCATTTAGGCATAGCCTGAATTACAACTCCGCCACCGTTTATGCCGTTGAAATAAATATCAAAATCCACCTTTGCCACAGATGTGGTACTATTCAGGTTTATGGGGATCCACGCGCCCTGCTTGGAGGTGTCCTGCGTAGTGTTTGCACCTACCAAAAGACTTTCCTTAAAATCACTGCGAAGCACTTCACGTCTGATAAACTGACCATCTCCATTAAGCTGACCAACCACTGTTCCGTCATTGAAATTCATTGTTCCTATAACATCATCAGAGGATTTTGAAACGGTAATCTGTACTGATTTTTCACTGCTTTCACCAAGATTGTTTTCAGCATACACCTTTACAGTATGCACGCCAAGAGAGAGCGAAGACAGATCAAAAGTATTTGCAGCGCTTGTAAATGATGTCTTTTCTATATTATCAACATAGAGTTTTCCGCTTGCCAGAGATGCGTCGCTCATTGATACAGAAACCGAAACATTCCTAAGAATATCTCTGTCATATACCTTGCCGTTTTCCAGAAACATCTCAATTTTGGGTCTTGTGTCGCCAAGAGATGTGATGGTTATCGTACGTTCTCCCGTTTCACCAAATTCATCGGTTGCTACCGCACGAATGGTGTGGTTTCCTTTTGCAAACAGATGTTCCAATATATACGGAGCTTCTGCATCCGTATATATCAGACTATCATTTACATAAAACTTTACATTCTCAATTGGCGTATTCGTTCCTATTTCCGCTTCAATTCGAGCTTCCTCTCTTTCAGTGATACCGCTGGGCGCAGTTAATGTAAGAGCCGGAGTTTGATAACCAGAAGGCATCGCTTTCACTTCGTATAAATGAAAGTTATCTGCCGCCACATATGCATCTGTAGCACCTACAAGAATCATTCTTACATACTCGATACCTCTGCCTAAACGCCATAATGAACCTCCTGTGAATTCAATCGGCCCCGCATCATTTACATATAAGTACATCTTTCTGTTTGAACCGGAACGATCAAACATCATTCTTATCTTGTTCCATTGCCCAACAGTGAATCCCGTCCTGGTGCTGCCAAAGCCTATGCCGTCTGCGTTAATATTCAGACAGTCAAACGAGCCATTTGCCTTTACCTGGAATTTTATTTCTCCGCTAAGTTCTCTTAGATACAGGTCAAACTCATACATCAAAAGATCTAACGTATTATCCCCGTCGAATTGAACCCACGGTCCTTCCGTTGTATAGCTATCAACATTGTCAGCCTTTAGTACTACGCTGGTTCCGTGCTCTGCGTCAATGGTTTCAAGAGCAATCGTTCCTTTACCATTGTCATTGCCCACCACTTGACTGCTGGACGAGAAATCTTTACTCTTATCGCTTTTTAACACAAGTCTATGCAAGCTTCCGTTATAATTTATCATCGAGCTTGCAAAAACGCTTGCGCAAGATGCAATAATTATAAGTTGAATGAGCAAAACTGAAAGGATTTTCTTTTTCTTATTTCTCATTACCAAGCTCCTTTCTGAGTCAGGATTGCAAATTCTCTGACGCCGTTCCAAGTGTTTTTCGTGTTTCCGCCACCTACAAATCTTACATATCTTGCATTGACGCGGCTGCTAAGCTTCATAAGCTCCATTTCCTCTGTCGTACCCGAGTTTTCACCGTTATAAACTTCAGTGTAATAATTTCCGTCCTCTGAAACTTCCACAGAGAAGCTATATATACGCTCATCGCCCCATTCGTACGCAATGGCTATAGCATCAATCGGCTTTACTGAACCTATATCAAACACTGCCCATTCGCCGATTCCCTGTCCTGCCCAACGAGTCGTCAAATCTCCGTCAAGCATATTAGGACCGACGTTTGCTTCTTCCGGTGTTGCGCTTACCTGCAAATCATAAACAATATTTCGTGTCATCTCGAATACATCCTGAGGAGCCTTCAAAAGTGAATACTTAATTACATAAGTAGTCGTATACAATCCGTTACTGTCATACGCTGTAATCGTTGTAACATCATCAGTTGAGGTTGCCTGTTTTATTTCAACCTTACCATTTTCGGATGTTGCACCAATAACAGGTATCTTCTCACCTTCAAGAACTGCGATAGCATATGTTGTCTTATCCGGCTTAAATTCTGCAAGATTCTTTCCATCTACAGTAATACCGCTTAGTCTGGAATCACCTCTTGGAATTAACGCACCCTCCGGTAGCGTCCATTCGGATATAGGCTTATTGAGCATTCCTGACCTTGATGAAGGTTCCCCCGGCACATACAGCTTTGCTTCTATATATGCACTCCTATCTACCGTAGCACGAAGTGCAAGCTTGTTTATATCCGGATCCTTTGTCATAAAGTCATTTTCAATACTTCCCGGAAGAGGTTCAGCCTTTAACGCAAGTACTTCAAAATCCTTTGCATCGGTCAAAAATTCAACACACAGTTTTTTATCATTGATTGTAAGGATTGCTTTGTTGCCGTCAACCTCAATGTCTGCCGGGGTCTGCATATTCCAGTAAACAACGGTATCATTTGAATTTACAGTAAATTCATCACGCACGGTAAGACTTCTTCTGTCATCTCCAATATAGAATCCTCTTGTAACATTAGAGGTCCATCTCTTATAACCTTCGGAGTTATCGTAAACAGCAATTCCGCCCTTTGGTGCGGTTTCATATCGTATAAGCGACGTGTAAGACTGTTTGACAAAGTCTATATCCTTACTTGGATTAAATACGAGCATATTGTGACCTTCTGCGCGAGTTCTGTAAAGGTCTTTCATATCATAACCAACATAGCTTTGGTAATCCATACCCAAATCCATAGCCCAACGCTCGCCTAAAATATCAAATATCCAGCTACCGCCGTCATAATGTCCGTGATAAGAATTATTCATTCCGCCGTGTACTCCGAAGTTCAGCGCATCGGTCTTTTCCCAATCCTCACGAATACTTACAAGCGCCATCTCAGGAGATAAATAATCAAGTGGCAGTTCCTTCTTGACATCCTTGTATGCCATATCAAGCCATATCATATCATAAATAGATGGAGCTTTGTTTTTAACTGTTATCGCCTTATATCTCTGATTGGTAAACGCCGGCTCATTCATAATTTCTGCAAAACAACTGAACTGCGGTGAATTCCATGTAACACCCTTTGAGGTATCACTGAAATTGTTAAGTCCCTGTGGCGAATCAAGATAGATTGCATAGTAAGGGGTAAGGCTTACACCCGGATGTCTTAATATACCATAATCTGTTCCGCAAGCAGTATCAAGCGCACTTACCATATTTGCAAGGTATGCTGTAGTGTAGTCCCAATAGTTCGGTCCTTCCTTCCATTCTCCTGATGGTTCAAAGCCCGGAAGCATATATCCAAGACTTTGAATTGCCTTTGATGCAGCATCAAAGCATTCTTCAGGATACACATCTGCATATGCCATAGCCGCAGCGACAAGACCACCATTTACAACCGCATTGAAGTTGGTATCACTCATAACAAAGTTGCCGCCTGAAAGCTTTCCGAACCTTAGCGGAACGTGAAGCTTACCATAGTATGCACTTCGTAAAACTTCTATACCAAGTCTTCGTGTTCCTTCTTCAATAACCTTTCTCTGTTCTTCTGTTAAAGCCTCATACATCCAGTCATAGCCTATGGCAGAGCCAAACAGCATTTCGCCTGTGTCAAGGGGATGAACAGGGCCCCAATCCGGGAATTCGCAAACCGCCTGCATTTCCTTCCATGCATGGTCAACATATTTTCTGTCACCTGTTATCTTCCATGCATAGCCCCAATACATCATCTTTTCTTTGAATCTTCTTGCTACCTGCAGAATATTTTCCTGTCCCTCATAATGGTAATATTCAACGGGCGTATTGAGTTTTGTGTTTGCCTGCCCCATAATTTTCTCGTGCCACTGGGCAAATTCCTCATTTGTTTCAATATTATTCTTTATTCTTTCCCAATCTGATGCAGTTGCCAATATTCTTGGATGCTGCTCATTTTTTGCTTCAAAATCTGCTTGGATCCTTTCTGCACTCGGCATAAGCATCTTCAGATATGTAGAAACTTCATTGATTAGCTCGTCATCGGCAACGAATCTCTTATCCGCAAAGATAAGAAGATACTTTTCCGCATTTTCATATACATACATACCCTTTTCAGATGCAACAGCTTTAAGCGGAACGGAGTTTCCATATTTTGAATGAATATCGCCAAGCAGTTTTTGTGCCGTAGCCAAGGTTACATAGTAGTCGCCATCCTTCTCCTGCGGAATTTCAGCAAGTTCCTTAACTCCGTCTTTGTAGATAATCCCGCTCCCTAAACACATCGCTGTTTTTCCATCAAGCATGGACTGCTCTCTTTTACCGTCACTCATAATCGACACAGTCTGATTTTCAAGCTCAGTCAAATCAGCGTACGGCTCAATGGCTTCATAAATTCGATAATTATCCAGCGCAAAAACCGCTCCACCCGTTCCTTGGCACCAGGTTCGGATCATTCTCGGACTATAGAAATTATCGTTTTTAAATGGCAGATTCTGTTTTACAAGCTCGTGGTTTACATATACATTTACCACTCTTTGATTCAAATTGAATACTGCTGATATATTATACCATTTACCCAATCCAAATTTATATACACTTTCGCCATTGCTCAACTTCAACGTACCATTCTTATCAATCGTAGCAAATGTTTCATCTGCATTTGATGCGCTGGTAACATTATCTCTTGCAATAAACGGATATATTGTTGCACCAAATTTTTCAAACCTGAAATCGGATTGCAGTGCAAGATAATTCACGTCATTCGTAAACGCTGTGTCAATATGGAAGTCACTGGAATTGGTTTTTTCCATACGCAGATAGGAACTATCTGCACCTGCTATAATTTCCGCGAGATTTGATTTCATATTCGTTCTAAGCTCATTGAGAACTGTCGGTGCTTCACCTACCGGTAATTCAAATTCCGCATTTGCTATAATTGTTGTCCCAACCTTTTCCGGTTGAGAAATAAGCTCTACACTGTCCGGGTTATATTTCGTTTTTGTAAACTTCTTTTTCGCATTTGTTCCGGAGTACACACGAATATTGTCAAGGTACACAGGCACATTAATCTTCTCTCCGCTGCTTATCGAAATAACCATACCATTAGGCACTATCGAACTGGGTACATCCCAATTGGATAATCGGCCTCTTCCGTCAACATAAACATCATATTGTTCATTGATATTGTCGACTGCTACAGCAATTTTCTTTACTCCATTGGTTGAAAAACCACCGATCTGCTTTCCGTCATAGGTTTTTATCTCGCCTTCAGGGGTAAATTCCAAAAGAACAACTTCATTTCCTTTTGCATCTGCAGCATACATACGAATGGCTGATCTTGCCTCACAACATTTTACATCAAATGCCATAACAACATTGTCAGACTGATCCTTCCAATCAATCTTGAGCTTACTTTTTGATATTCCGGCGTTTACTTCTATTGCCTTATCTTCTTTTGCGTATTCTTTGACATACATCAAAGCATTTTCTCCCAAAACAGTCGTCTCTGACTCATTGGTAGCATAGCCATTAAAATCCTCATAAAAATACACCTTGTCCTGCGCAGCAGCCACAGTCTGTATGGTACCGGCTAACAATCCGCACGCCAGCACAAGTGCACTGATTTTTTTGAATAATATCATGTTCATCCTCCTTTCCTCGAAGGTTTATCTTACATATACATATACCGCCATAGTAAGCAGATTTCTTTGTCTGATAAGTACAAAATCTCCTTTGCCGAAATTCAAATATGACTTGATATCAGAAATTTTTCCTGTTTTCACAGTCTGCTCTTCCATATCTATGATAGCAATATTGGTTGTATTTACAGCAAAATTACGCAATTTCGATGATGCGAAGTCTGTACCATCGTCCCCTCCGCCAATATATATGTAACCATCACCTACATAATATGCCTCTCCGAACTGATACATGAAGTTCTTATAGCCGCCATTCATTTCGGAGGCATTCGTTGCATCATTTCTCGCAAACACATTTTCATTGGCATCAAAGTCGCATACCATTGATTTTATCACATCACCATCTGCCTGGAATCTAATGATATCTCCAAATCCAAGTTCTTCACCGGAAGCCTTATAGGTTGTGATGCTATCATCGATAAAATAGGACACATACTTTGTATCTACCCATCCGCTTACTTTCTTCAGAACTTCACCATCTTCATTCAAGGCGTGGATGATCTCTTCTATCGCAAGAGATCCTTGCGTTGACGAAAATCCCGGCAAAGCAATATCGGAACGAACAACGACAACTTCTGCGCTTCCGCTTTGTGACAGGTTATATGCTTTTATATTACTGTAGCTGGTATTATCTGAGAAAAAGGAATTATTCGTTACTCTAAACTCATCCTCATCACGAATATCATTGGGGATGATAAATACCATACTATCAGAAACATTGAATCGAGGATACATCAATGCACCGGTGCTTCTATATAAAAATGAGGTCTCATCAAACTTATGTTCCGTCAATGCGTTGTTCTCTTGCCTCATTGCATCTATTTCAGCGCCTGTTCTGACTTGCGCAAAATCAATCGCTTTGATATTTCCGTTATCATCAACGCTATAATACACAAGCTGATCATTCATCCCCCCGCCCATCTTCAACCTATCATTTAACTCTTTTATTTTCGTTGCTTGACCGTCAACTAAAATACGACCTTTCAGGGTATAGGTTTCAAATTTGTTATTTTGGGTGAACATTTTTATGCTTAGTTCACTTCCGAAGGGTTCCTCTATGTATGCATTGATAATATATCCCGGTTGCATATCCTTTCCTGATTTCGAATAACATATAAGTTTTCCTGCAGATGAAATAGTAAAGGAATACTCCTTTCCTAACTCAAATTTATCAGAATAATACGCATCAAAATATTCTGTAGTCTTATATTCTTCTCCGTTAATAGTGATTCTATCCTCTGATAGAGAAGATGCATTTCCGGCAACGATAGTACTCATGAGCTTCATTTCTATCAGTTTTTTATCCTCGGATGTATATACTTCATATATTTCATCGGAAGCGATATCTAAAAGTCTAATATCGCCGTTCCTTCCTTCAAATGAAAAAACGACCTCATCATCATACACATCAATCATATTTTCCGATGAATTTTTATCGTATATCTGTTTGTTAAGCTTGCTAACACTGTCAACGATTACATATTCCGGCTTTTTTACAGTTACGATATTATAGATCCCATCATCATTATTATCTATGATCTCCACAATTCCATCATCGGTTTCGTCAACTACCTGTCTGGCATTTCTTGCACTCAAAGCAGAATTGTAGAGAAATGAATAATCTTCATTAAGCCTGTGCCTATATGTTCCTGTATCATTGTCACCCGCATACTGGATGGTAAGATTTTCCGGCATAAATGCTCCATCCACCGGAAAGCTTACGGTTTTGTTTTTATCCGTCTTCGCTATCATAAACAGTTCATTGTTCTCAGTATAATATACATTAACATCATAACCGAGATAAGAGATATAATCATCTCCCTCATCAGCTTTATAATTATTATCACCAATGATAACATTGTTTTGTTTGTATATTCCTACTCTACTGAGACTGTTAAGATTTGTTTCTCTTACAATGCCGCTGTTCATAGAAATACCGAATACTCTCTCAAGCATCGTCTCTTCGCCTACAGCAAGCTCAAATTTACCATCCGAAGAAAATGAATTTTTCGTAGCCATTCGTGACTGAAGCATATTAAGAAGGATAATCTTAGCCGTTTCCTCATCGAGCGGAGCTGCTATTTGAAAACCTTTGGAAAGGCTATATAATAACTCTGCATTCCCTGCCACCTTCATATATCCGACAAGATCAGCATATTCTTTATATCCTAATGCACTCACGATAGCACAAATTGCATCATATCCTGTAATGATTTCATCAGGGCGGAATTTTTCGCCTTTCTCAATCAGCCCTGCATCTACTGCAGCTTGTATGCTTGCTGTCTCTTCTCTTGAAATATGCAAATCTTCAAAGTATTGGTTTTCTGCCTTTGCCTCAAAATGATATGCAAGATCATATACATCTGAAATAAAGCCAGCTCTGGTAACCCCCCGTAAAGGTCTTTTCAAAAGCTTCGGAATAAGCTGCTCTGCCTCAGTGATTCTTGCTTCTTTTTGTGTCATCTTGGTTATCACACGAGAAGTCAGCTTATTTTTCGAATCGTCCTTTACAGCATCTTTCAGCTTATTGTATATTTTCAGCATAACCGTTGCTGCTTCGGCTCTTGTTAAGTTGTCAGTAGGTCTAAATTTTCCATCTGAGCCTGAAAGGATCCCTGCCCCACTAAGCTTTTCAATCGCTGCTTGTGCATATTCACTGGCTGTATCAATATCAGCAAAGCTCGCCTGTTCATTCATCGCAATTCCATAGGTTTCTAAAAAACGATAAATTGCAGCAGCCATTTCCTGTCTTGTAATGTTATTATCAGGTCCAAACATATCTTCTGTGTAGCCTGTCATTATTCCATACTCATAGATAGACATTACATATCCGTAATACCACGAGGTTTTACCCACATCAGAAAACTTTTGAGTTGCTCTTGTGTCCGGCTCTATCCCTGTTACACCTGCAAGCATTTTTGAGAATTCAGCACGAGTAATATTGTTTTCCGGATAAAAATTTCCGTCATTGCTTCCGGAAACAATGCCAAGCCCGTACAACTCTGTAATACAATCCTTTGCCCAATGCTCTGCAATATCAGCAAGCCCATGGGAAGAGGGTAGTGAAGGTATGTAACCCGGTGTTGCCCCCGGTCCTATAACAGCTACACTTCCCGCATTCGGTCCAAGTGGGTTTGTCCCAGGATTGTCCGGTTGGGGGTCGGCTTGGTATGCCTCCTTGCTGTACTGTTCGGCAAGACTTTTCAGTTCGTTTGTTGTATTGGGCAAATTCTTTAACAGCTTAAGCAGGATTTCCTGCTGTGCATATTCATCAATTTGGTTATAATATGTAAAATCCGTTCCAACTAAAACCAACACATCATATACATCTTCGGCAATTTCTATGGACTGAAATGTTTCTTGCAAAAGGAGTGTATGATATTGCGTTTTGAAATCCGTAATTGTACCGCTTGACAGTTTCTGACTCATTGCAGATTTTACACTCGGTTTCACGCTCTCATAATACTCGCTGTCAATTTCATATTGATGCCCGTATTTTTCAATCACACTGTCAAGTTCCCCATTGTCAATTTTGGTATTCAGCAAGTTGTTTTTGAATGCATCGCTTCCAAGCATAAAATAGATCTCTAACGTTTCCGCACCATCATATACAACCGTCTTATATTCACCATCTGTAAATGCAGACGGCAAAGTAAAACTCTTTGTAAAGCCATCATCGTTTTTTATTGAAAATGAAAGATAGGTCGGTTCATTGAGTTTTTGCATACTTAACTCGTTAATATGAACATCTGCCGGCATAATTATCGCATTGATATAACGACTCTCTCCCAATCCGGAAATGCGATACACCCGTCCGGCAATCGTTAATTCTGCGGCAAATTCGCTATTCTGTGCATATACAGGCACAAACATGCTTATTATAATCGAAGAAGCAATAATCATTGCAAAAAGTCTTTTTAACACTAAGTTCATTTCTATCACCCCTTATCCTATTTTGCTCTTAAATCTTCACAATTCATTTCTTTATACTTTCCCGGCGAAATTCCTTCATACTTCAAAAATGCGCGTGAGAAAGAACGCGAATTGGTATATCCCACCATGACTGCTACTTTATCAACGGTATAATCTGTGATACTTAAAATACTTTTTGCGCGCTCCATTCGTACAGATATGATATATTCCTTTAGCCCTATCACATTATTTTTTTTGAATACTGTGGATAAATACGACGCAGTAATTCCAAATTTTAATGCCATAGTATTTACATTCAAATCAGGATCGGAATAATTGTTATTAATATACTCTTTTATTCTTTCTATCATATCATCAATATATAATTTTTCACCATCAAATTTACCGCAAGTGTTTATCACAGCATTATATATTTCCTGTTTTGCCGATGAAAAAGTTATCTCTTCCTTCTCAATCACTCGTTTCAGTTCTTGCACAGCCGTTATCCTCTCTTCATTCAAATCAAAGTTCTCCTCTATAGTATTGGCCAACGCTAAGAGAAAATACTTTGACTTACTTGGCGATATTTTCAGTTCCGTTATGTTTACATCAAATAATTCATCAAGAAGCTTGATGGCGCCTTCCACATCGCTGATTTTTATCATTCTTACAAGCTGCTTCTCTTGATTAAACGGATAATAATATCCTCCATTATCAATATGCTTGCCTTCTTCGTATTTTATAATCTGTTTCCCTTCAAAGAAACGAAAACTAACACATTCCCTGGCCTCGTTATAACATAACGATATATTATCGAAGGTTTCATGTATTCTTGAAATACCGCAAGAAAACTTTATATTAAATTTCTTGAGCACAAACTCCTGCAGTTCGCATATGACATTGAAAATCATTTCGCTATGTTCAGGTGCACACAGATTTGAAATCATACAAAAATTCCCATCAATCTCGCAGTAATAATTAAAGCATTTTCCCTCAAGTTTTTCATTAAGTATATTCATCAATGCAAACTTTGCAAGCTCATAGTCGGTATCTCTGCCGGTCTTGTTATTAACAAAAAACATATCTTCGTTCATTTCAATACAAAACAGCATGCACATAAAATCTTTATATGGCATAAAAATTCCCAACTCAGCAAAAAGTTCGTCTTTATTCTTAGGCAATGCACTGTTGCTGAGCAATTTCAGCAAAAACAGTTCCTTAAGCATTTCATCCTGTTTCTGCTTACTTTGGTTAAAATCTTTGTTTTCTTCAATCATATCACTAATTTTAGAGTTGATATATTGAAACTCATCTTGCTCAACAGACTGTTCTCCATCATTAAAAATATCGATAATATGCTTCACAGGTCGATAATTTCTATTATTTAGAACAAATATAAGCCAACTTAACACTCCCAAACACAAAATATTACATATAATGATAACCATTCTCGATCTATTGATATCTTTTTTGAAATAGTCCTTGGTTATGATATCTAAATAGGTCAAGCTACCATCATCAGAAGGAACAGATACGACAACAAAGCTTCCGTAATCTGTTATTCCGGATTCCAGCTTGTTTTTCTTCAAAAATTCCTCGGCAAACTCCATATCAACATTTTTATCAGCAATGACAATATTCTGCTTATCGTCTACAGCAAGAAACTTACTCTTGGAATATTTATCAGAGGATTCAAGGAAAAAGTTTGAACGTGGGATTTCTATTGCTATGGTTGCATAAGGCTTAAAACGTTCGCTTCCGTACAAAGAGTACAGAAATAACATATTTCCCTTTTTTTCTCCTTCACTTTTTAAAGAAAAATCCATCAATTCCCCGTAATGATTGGAAGATAAAATCGAATACCATTCGCTTTTACTCATATTTCTGTCGGTATAGTAAAAATCATAATACTGTCCGGAATCAGCATTTCCTCTATAGCTTGCGATATAATCAGCTTTATTGAAATAGATAAAAACATTTTCAAAATTAGAATCAACGCCAACATATCGCTTGCTTTTTTCCATAATATTGAAAAAATCCATACGATTGCTTGCATCAACTTCACTTACATTGATTGCGAGATTACGCACAGTGGAATCCTGCGATATTCCATAAGAAATATCTGTCAGGTTGGCTATGAGGTCATCTGTTGATTGTTTTTTATGTTCCAACACTTCAATAGCATTTCTGTTATTCATCTCTACTATTCTTTTTTCAACAATCGCATAGGCCAATATATTCACCGTGATTGTTAAACAGAGTATAATCGAATATGATATACCCCATTTAAATAGTAAATTCTTTTTTTTATAAGAGTCTAACATGAAATCCCCAATTCCTCTCACAAATCGTATATAGATACAATAAAACTTACCAGAAAAGGTTTTTGATTTTCAAAACCGTTCAACCATTACACACAATCATTCTCTTATGCTCAACGCACCCGATTAACCCTTTACAGAACCAACCATTGCACCCTTTGCGAAGTACTTTTGCAAAAACGGATATATGCATAAAATAGGAACCGTCGATATAACAATGATAGCATGCTTAATTGTTTCGCCGATAAACTCCTGATCAGATTCTCCTGCAGTCATGGAAGAAGTATCAGATGTAATAAGAATTTCTCTTAATACCAACTGCAACGGGTACTTTTCTCGGTCATTGATGAACAACATCGCGTTGAACCATGAGTTCCAGTTTGCAACAGCATAATAAAGAACCAGCACGGCAAGCGTTGCCTTTGAAAGCGGAAGAATAACTCTAAACAGAACCGTCCAGTGCCCCGCTCCATCAATCCGTGCTGCTTCAATCAATGCATCCGGAACAGATTCAAAGCTTGTTCTCAATATAATCATATTAAAGGTGTTAATTGCAGTGGGTAAAATAAGTGCCCACATGCTGTTTTCAAGTCCAAGGTCTCTAACGGTAAAGTAGAATGGAATCATTCCGCCGTTAAAGAACATTGTTACAACGATCGCAATCGTACAGAATTTTTTTAACTTAAAATCTTTTCTCGAAATGACATAAGCACAAAGGGATGTAAGGATCATGCTCAATGTTACACTTGCAAGAATAATGATTATAGTGTTAAGGTACCCCCTGAAAAGCATGGGATTTTCAAATGCCAGCTTGTATGACTCAAGAGAAAACCCTGCAGGCTTCATAAGCAATCCGCTATGTTTTGTAAACTCAGTCGGATCGCTGAACGATGCAAAAACCACATAAAGAATAGGATATAGCATACACATGGATATAGCGATCATTAAAAGAATATTCACAGCGTCAAATATTGCCGCGCCTCTGCTTTTTTTTATTTTATTTCCATTTCTTTTTATTAAGTTGACTTTCAAAATAAAACCTCCCATCAAATCCGGAAAACTTGCAAGTTCTAATCCGTGAAGAACCGAACAGGCTGTACGCACCAACAATTACCACAATCCCGAATTTGTAAACTTCTTACTCATTTTATTTGAAATAATAAGCAATATAAGATTAACAACGGAATTAAACAAGCCCACGGCTGTGCTGTATCCCCAATTTCGTGTTTCAAAAGCCATACGGTATGTATATGAAGAAATAATATCACTTGTTTCGTATATAAGCGGATTATATAAAAGTATTACCTTTTCATAACCCAGACTCATGATACGACCAACTTGTAAAATCAGCATCGTAATGATCGTAGGCATAATAGAAGGAAGTGTAATTTTAAATATCTTCAAAAATTTACCTGCACCATCAATGTCTGCCGCCTCATAAAGCTGCGGGTCAACGCCACTGAGTGCAGCAAGATAAACAATCGCACTCCAGCCCATACCTTGCCATATACCCGATATAATATATATGGGTACAAATTTATCCGGCTGCATAAGCAAGCTGCCTGTATTTCCTGTAATGCTATTTACCAAAGAACCTATAATTCCCTCACTGCCTACAAAGGATTTAATCATTCCGCAGATAACCACCGTAGAAATAAAATGAGGCATATAGGAAACCGTCTGCACCGTCTTCTTAAAAAGTCCGTCTTTTATTTCATTTAGCAGTAACGCAAATAAAATTGGCGCAGGGAAGCTGAAAATCAGTGATGTCAAGCTGATTGTAAGAGTATTTTTTAACGTTCTCCCAAAGTCAGGCGATGAAAAGAATGATTGAAAATGCTCAAAGCCAACCCAAGGACTTTCCAATATTCCCAACCTGGGTGAGTAATCCTTAAATGCAATCAATGCACCATACATAGGCTTGTAACAAAAAATTATAAAAAATGCTACTACAGGAATCATCATTATGTACAACGCACCATTTTGTGTTAATTCTTTTTTCCATCCGCTAAAAAATGTGTTCTTCATAAATATATATCCATTCCTTTCCACATACAAAGTGCATATTATAATACTGAAATTGTATGTAATCTGATTAGCTTAAAACTAGGAGTTTAAGCTAATCAGATTACATACCGTCATGCCTTGTCAAAATCATAACTATCGGCCGTGCCGGTGGTTTTCTCATACAATTAAAATTCCGGCATCCGATGTTTCATCGGACACCGGAATTTAATTTTACTTATCTTAACAAGAATCTGTCGTAAGCAGCTTGTTGCATTGCAACAACTTCGTCTGCGCCCCTTGTTCTAAGCTCTTCAATAAGCTTATCGTAGTTTTCCATAGGCTCTGTACCTATAATTAACTTAAGGGTGATTTCATTTGCTCTTGTGTCTACTGAATTTTTAAGCTCTGCATATCTGGACAGCTCTTCTTCCTTCATATAAAGATTGGGGATAAGATGTTCCTTTGCATTTGAATTTGACCATGTTTCCCAAGCTTCTCTCTGCTGCGGAAGCTGTGCATACTGCTCCATATAACGAACATCCTGAACAAAAGGACCTGATGAATATGAAAGCATATATGTAGACATCGCTGCATTCATTGAAAGACCTTCAGGGTTGTTGGTAATCTTTTCTGTGTATGTAGGATAACCATCTTTCATTTCATAGCTTTCGCCTTCAACACCGAAGTTGTAAAGCATATGACCTTCTTCTGAATAACCATAGTCAAGAAGCTTAAGTGCTGCGTCTATATTTTCACAAGTTGTTGAAATAGCTGAGAATGACAGGTTTGTAGGAGTAACCGGAGATTGATATAAGCCAAATTCAGGTTTTCCGCCTGTAAGTGTCGGGAAGGGAACCCCAACAAGGTCAAAGCCTTCAATATCTGCACCTGCAGTCATCATCGCACCGATACCTGAACCGATGGAACCGTTTGTAGCACCGCTTACACCGTTCAATATGTTTGACTGTGTAGCCTGACGATTTCGGGTAGCAAAGTCAGCATCAATAAGTCCGTTTTTATACCATCTGTTCATAGTTACGATGTAATCCTTATAGGAAGGATCAAAAGGTCCGTATTTTACCTTTCCATCATCAAGATAATATCCTGAAGATGTGTTAAATGCACCTGCGAAAAGATATATGTTTGTAGAGCAGTATGGTGCTGTTGCACCTTTCTTTTCCTTGAATGCTGTCAGCATCGTTTCCCAATCATCCATTGTTTCAGGGACTTCGATATTAAGTTCTTTTAACCAGTCATTTCTTACAATCAATCCGCTTGACACGCACAATGTATCATTGCCTCTTATAAACGGGAAGGAATACAACTGTCCGTCATCTGTTGAAGCCATTCTCTTAATTTCAGGATTCTCGTCCAAATACTTCATCAGGTTTGGAAGCTTATCCTTATACTGATTCAAGTCAATAATAACTTTTTCCTTAATCGCTTGTTGTGGACCACCGGGATATTTTTCCCAATTATATGTAATGATATCAGGAAGCGCATCTGATGCAGTCAGCAGATTAAACTTTTCGCTTTCCTGCCCCTGAGGAGGATGAACGAATTTAATATCAGTATCAGTAACCTTCATTAGTTGCTGTGCCAGATTGGTTTGTTCAAAGCTCTTTACAACTGTAGCGGCAGTAGTATCCAATGGCATCCACCATTCAAGCTGTGATTTTTCAGATGCTGTCTGTTCCGCTTTGTTTCCGCAACTTGCAAGAACTGATACAGAAAGAATACATGCAAGTATTACTGCAATTTTCTTTTTATGCTTCATAGTTATCAATCTCCTTTTTTATTTTCTGAATCCTAATTCAATAAGCTTATCATATACAAGATCAGCAATAAGTGCATATCCCGCATCATTAAAATGCAAGCCATCAACCAAAAATGATGGCGGAACCTTCATTTGTTCCATGGCCGTGGTATCTTCTGCTGTCTGTTCGATTCCTGCATCAGTAAATGCCTGTTCCGAACAAAAATATGTCTTTGCGTCAATGAATCTATTGCCAAACTTTTCAGCAAGCATATTGTTAACTTTTACAAATTTATCGTCACTTGCAGTAATTCCGATGATAATACATTTTTCCGTATCCGGTGTATTGTTTACCATATTCTCCACAAGGGTAACCAGCTTCGCCTCATCGCCGTTAGCAACATGCTCTACACCTGTAAGATTATCCTCTGACCAGCCTCCGTTGGTGCCTACAAAAATTACATTCCAGTCAGCCGACGTCGTCTGTGCAGAAGGAATAAACCTTGTTCCTTTTGAAATGAATGCACGCTCGCCATATTCATCACGTGAGAATATCACTGCATTAAGCTTTCTTGGTGTTGCATACCATTCTACATCCAATTTGATTGTTCCGTGTATACCACCGATGGTACATGGATTCCAACCACCGTATATAATACTGCAAGGAGCAATATCTCCGCCTGTGGAGGTCACTCCAAATGCTACGGGCTCGTTTTCAGGGATATACACATCCTCTGTAGTGATAATATCATACGCGCCCATTCTTGCAGCAATACTCATGGCTGATTCGCCTGCAACGCCCATGTTCTGAACGTCTTTTCCTGTCAGCTCTGCAAGCAGCGCAGGGTACGACCCCGTTGCCGGATTTGTTGCACCCTGTCCATAAGTCAGACTATCGCCCCAGCAGGCGATATCTGCCCTTCAAACGTAACCATAATCACAAAGCGGAGCAATGTCCTCCGTGTCCATAACCATTACCTTGATTTCTTTCGCAGTTTCTGTAAGGGTAAGCGTCTCTGCCGATACCGTCTTAACACCATCACTGCCGCTTGTCTTTATCGACTTTACACTCACATCGATAAGGCTGCCATTGTCACCATAGGATGCAATAAATATATAGAAGCTATCCGGTGTACCGGCAGTATCTGAATAAGTTACCGTTGCATCAACAGTATCACCCTTGTCAGTTCCTGTATGTGTTATCACAGGCGTATTTACAACCAGCTTTCCTGCCGCTGCATAATAGTGACCAAGAATCATAGCACCGTCATAAACGTAGATACCGTCTCCTGCCGATACTGTTGCATCATCAGCTAATTCCACACCTGCAGGAGTCTTAATCTTAACACTTGTTCCGAATGATGTTTCGATATTTGCCTTTACATCTGATACAGTATCAAGACATCCTCTGATTAAGTTACCGTCAATACCGTAATCATCGGTCTGTATTCTTGGATCTACATCTGTTACGTGTGCAGTTTGGATCTCATCTATATATACATAAGGAGTAACCCCATCCTGCTTTGTATAGTTTGCTTTAATACGGAAAACGCCTGAAGTTACCGTAGAAGAAAAGTGACCGCTGTCTTCACTTGAATATAACTCACCATTCAGATATACCTCATTATCCCCTGTTGTGTTATATACAAATACAATTCTGTTCCACTGATTAGCCACAAGTGCTGATGCAGGAACTGCTCCCAATTTAACCTCATAGCCCGGTGAGCTTGCTCTTCCTGCCACTACGATTTCAGTGATTGTATCGTTTGGATAAACTTCAAATGATACTGCAGTTGCAGGAATTGTCTTGTTTACAGAATCAAGCACATCACTTGCAAAATAAACAGTTCCGGCGTTTGTAGTTGCATTTGCTTTTGATGTATCGGCTGTAAGTTTCAAAGAAACATCAGACTGCGCTTTGCCTTCCGCGCCGTTTTCTGTTTCTACAGAACCGTTTGTCGCTGTGATTCCATCAAAACTATCAATATAGCTGTTAATAATGACAGGTGCTACATGCGCCTGATCAAATCTGTAATGAGCTATTACAAATTCACCATCATATATATACAAATGGTCACCGCTTGCAATAACTGCAGCATCATCGTTTGTTATATCTGTGCCATTTGCACTTACAATTTTCATACTGCTTCCGTTATGTGTGATATTTGCTTTCACATCAGCAACAGTATCATTTTTAAATTCATTGATAGTAACTTCTTCAATTTCATATTTTGGTGAAGTTACAGACGGTACAATTGCAATACCTTCTGCATAATAGTAATCGTCAATTACTACAGATGAATTTTCAGAAATGGTTCCATCTGTCACAATTCTTATAAGATTGTTGGTAATATTCACTGTCCCATTGATTCTTACCTGAGAAGCGTCAGTAGTACCTTCATGAGAAAGCTGTTTTCCGTTTACATAAGCAGTGTTCGGTCTTACAGTTTTATCTCCGCCTATATAAACTGTAATTCGGTTCCACTCGTTCGGAACAAGCTTTGACGCAGGAATGGACGCAAACGCCGTGCTATATCTTGTAGCAACGGATATACGCTGCCATGTTCCGTCAGGATATACTTCAAAAGATAATGTAGAAATCTTGCTTACATCTTCTGCAGCAACTGTCTGCTGTGAATAATATCCGTCTGTATCGCTTGCAGCAATCTTCATTACCTTATTATCTGCATGCTTTTTGTAATTTGTACCATTTTCTTCTGAAAGCGTTGCATTTGTACTGTTATTAGCAAAGTTTGCGATATCGTTATCACTAAATTCATAGTTGAAGTTTGAAACAAGAGGTTTATGTGCGTCAAGATAGTAAACTCCGGTACAAATGCCACCGTCATATACCCATACAGAATCGCCACTTGCAACTGTTGCTTCAGTATTCTCGGTAATATCTTCTCCCGATGCATTCTTTACTGCAACTGCTGTACCGTTGTATGTAATACTTTCAAGCAGCCCAGCAACTGTTTCACCGGTGCCGTACTCATAAATCTTGTCTGCAACTATGTATTTTGAACTTGTGATAACAGGAGTAACTGCTGTACCCTGAGCTGTCTGGATATTATCAAGCAGTAAATATGCTCCTTCTGTTGCATCAGTATATGCATACAGTCTGATATTGGCTTTACGCCAAGAGTTTGTAGCTATAGTACCAAAATGAGTGTCATACTTTGTATTTTCGTATAGAGCATTATTGATATATACGGAATGATAGCCCTCAGGATTATAGATAAACATAACCTTGTTCCACTGTCCGGTCTTTAAAGCAGATACAGGGATCTCAGTTGACATATTCAATTCTTTATTAACAGTACAGTTTGCTCTTCCTCTAAACTGCAATTTTGTAATCGTATCATTAGGATAAATATCAAAAACAACAGTACGAGAAGAAGGAGGACCCCCCTTTTCCGCTTCAACAGTTACATCCAAATCAGCATAAGCAGTTGTTTTTCCTGCTGTTATGTCAATTTCGATTCCTTTGTCGTCAGCTGTTCTTCCCGGAAGAACTATTTCTGACACCTTTGCGGTTGCATTAGTTACAGCAGGAACCGTCGCTGTCTCCTCCTGACCTGTAAACTCAACAATCTTTACTAGGTTTGCTGATGTTCCAGCTGCTGCATTCACAGTAATTCCTGCTACAGGAAGCATCGACAGGCATAACAGCAATGCAAGTATTTTTGAACTTCTTTTTTTCATCGCTCTCACCTTTCTTAAAAAGATTTTATATTTGCAATGGATAGAACAATCCACTGTATTTATATGCTTTATTGTACCACACTAAATTCGTTATTGTATACGGTCAATTTCTTATCTCGATATGACTTTTTGTTTACTTTCGCCTATTTTGCACCTGATTTTATTATCATTTTCCTTTTCATATAGCTTATTCTAAGGATGAATCATAGTTAAGATTTTGGAAATACTTACAGAATTCTTTGATTTCTTTCTTATAATCGCCTTCCATTTCAACAAAATGATGAATATAAGGCCCGTCTATTAAACGGTCTTCAACCTTTTGCAAATCCTCAAATTCA
>JAFQIA010000026.1 GCA_017397725.1 Clostridia bacterium | reverse complement strand
TAAATCAGCCATTTTACTTCTTCGACTTCTACATCTTCCATATTTATCAGTTTCAAATTCGACAATTTTCTTCACCTCCTATTGAAAAATCAATAGGAATGTGGTAAAATACCATTGTTGGGTGTGTGGTTCTTACCACATTCCTTGTCCTAAGGTATTTGCCGATACTTTAGGACTTTTTCTTTTCTTCAAAACCGTTATATGTTTGTGCAACGATCTTTATTGTAGCAAGAAGCTCAGCATCTACATTTGCACCGCTTTCAATTCTCTTAAGTTCTTCTAAGATTTCGGTCATTTGGTCTCGCAGAGCCTTGAAAATTCGTGAACTTGGTTGAACTACTACATCACGTTCAAGTAATCGCCTTACCATATACTCCTGCTTTGTAAGTCCTGATAATCTTACACGAGTGTCTAAATCTTCTCGTTCTTCAGGTGACATCATAAACGATGTAGTCTTGTTTCGCCATCTACCTTTTGCATCAAGCTTTTTCTCCATTTAGCAAACACCCCTTTCAATATTGAGCTTATCAGCCATTGCCGCCTGCTCGCTTGGGAACATATGCGCATATCTGTAGGTTATATCAATGCTCTCATGTCCTACACGTTTGGCAATTGCTACAGCAGTAAATCCCATATTGATTAACAGACTTACATGAGAATGTCTCAGCTGATGCAAGGTTAGTTTTTTCACTCCTGCAGCTTCTGCACCTCGCTCCATCTCATGGTGGAGAAAGCTCTTAGTAAAATCGAAAATTCTGTCATTTTCACCGATTCCGTACAACATACCGATATATTCCTTTACTTCATCGTTAAGGAAATCCGGCATTGTGATTGTTCGGTTGCTGCAAAGTGTTTTCGGATCTGTCACCACATCTTCACGTTCAAGCCGTTGATAAGACTTGTTTACCCTAAGAGTTGCATTTTCAAAATCAAAATCCGATGGCGTAAGTGCTAATAACTCGCCCACTCTAAGACCGCACCAATACAAAATTTCAAAGGCATAAAATGCTTGTGGCTTATTCATCATCTCATCTGCAAACTTAAGATATTCTTCCTTTGTCCATATAAGCATTTCCTTCGTCTTTTCCTTACCCATATTTCCTGCCTTCCTCGCAGGATTTTCAGATAAGTTATAGAAATTACAAGCATGATTGAAAATTGCACTAATCTGATTATGTATGGTCTTAAGATAAGTTGGTGAATACGATTCACCTGACAAATCTGTTTCTGACATAATCTTATTTTGCCACGCAATAATATCAGTAGCTTTAATTTCTGACATTTTTCTGTCCTTAAAATAGGGAAGAATTTTGTTTTCGATTATATGACTTTTAGTTAAAAGCGTATTTTTCTTTATCCTTGACCTTCGATCCTCAAGATACAATTTCACAAACGATTCGAACGTCATATCAAGATTTGAGCTTTTTATCTGCAAAAACTCTCGCTCCCAACTTAAAGCCTCGCGCTTGGTTTCAAAACCTCGCTTAACCTTTTGCTTTCTTGCACCATCCCAATTGTCATATCGGCATGATACAAACCATTTACCTGTCTTTTTGTCCTTATGCACCGACATTTGTAATCACTCCTTCTGATCCATAAAATTTTTCTTCAAAGTATCTTCTGCTTACTCTGCCTGCAACTGTTATAAATCCTTTTGCTTCTAAATCTTTGTTTAACAGTCGCACGATTTTATAAGCATGGGACATTGATACACCCAAAACTTCCGCTACCTCATCGGCAGAAATCATCAACTTTTTATTCATAACGAAGTCCTCCTTCCTTGATTATTTTTACAGTTCATATCTGAACTGTGTATCTGTATTATATCAGTTCGTTTACGAACTGTCAATACCTTTTGTTCATGTTCACAAAAATTTCTTTTTTTATATTTTTCACAAAATTCAAAATAAGTATTTCATTTTTGAACTGTTTGTGTTATAATGAGTATATGAACTATTTTGATAACAGATATTTGGAGGTATTATTATGGAAGTTGGAAAGAAGATTAAGCGGTTCCGCACAGCTTTTGGCTTATCACAGAAGGAATTAGCACAAAGGGCAGGAATGAGCGAACCGGCAATCCGTAACTATGAATTAGGAAACCGTACACCATCTGAAAAACAGCTTAAGAAAATTGCAGACGCTTTGGGCATTAGTATATTTGCAATTTCTGATCCCAATTTAGAAAACTACGAAGGTATTCTTCACGCACTTTTCTATTTGGAAGATGAATATGGCATTGTTCCTAAAGATATAAACGGAGAAGTGTATTTATCCGTAGAAAATAAAAACGCCGCTACAAGAGCCGTAAGCAAAATGCTCAGCTCATGGAGCAGCGAATCTGAAAAACTTAAATCAGGTGAAATAACTAAAGAAGAGTATGACATGTGGCGTTACAGCTACCCTCGTATTAAGGCAGAACGCATACATGAAGAATTTAAGAAACTGAAAAACAATACTGAAAAATAACAACTGTTATCATTCTGTTATCAATTTCAAAATAAAAGCCCCGAAAACCGCATTATAACGCAGTTTTCGGGGTATTGTTTATTATTCCCACTCGATGGTGCCGATGGGCTTGGGTGTCAAGTCCAGAAGCACGCGGTTGATGCCGTCTACCTCGTTGGTGATGCGGTCGGTGATTTTGTGGAGCACCGGATACGGAATCTCCTCAATGGTAGCAGTCATTGCGTCCACGGTATTGACCGCGCGGATGATTGCAGGCCAACCCTCATAGCGCTTGTCGTCCTTGACGCCGACGCTCTGAAAGTCCGGCACAGCAATAAAGTACTGCCAAACCTTTTCAGAGAGGCCGCAGTTGTCAAACTCCTCACGGAGGATGGCATCTGCCTCTCTGAGGGCATGCAGCCGGTCACGAGTGATGGCGCCCAAACAACGAACGCCCAAACCGGGGCCGGGGAAGGGCTGACGGTTTACCATTTCATCCGGCAGACCAAGAGCGCTGCCTACCACACGGACCTCATCCTTATACAGCAGTTTTACAGGCTCTACCAATTCAAATTCCATATCCTCAGGCAGACCGCCCACATTGTGGTGTGCCTTGACCCCATCGGATTCCAGAATATCGGGATAGATGGTTCCTTGTGCCAGGAAAGAAATTCCCTCCAACTTGCCTGCCTCCTCAGCAAAGACCTTGATGAACTCTCCGCCGATAATCTTTCTCTTGGTTTCGGGGGCGCTGACATCCTTTAACAAATCAAGGAAACGATCGGTTGCATCCACATAAATCAGGTTTGCATCCAGTTGGTTTTGGAACACCTCTACCACCTGTTCGCTCTCACCCTTACGCATCAGTCCGTGATTGACATGCACACAGACCAACTGCTTGCCGATGGCTTTGACCAAAAGGGCTGCCACAACAGAAGAATCCACGCCGCCAGACAGAGCCAGAAGCACCTTTTTGTCGCCAACCTGCGCGCGAACCGCCGCAACCTGCTCGTCGATAAACGCATCTGCCAATGCTTTGGTGGTAATCCGTTCCATAGTATCCGGTCTTTTGTTGTTATCCATATTCGTTTCCTCCCGTAACATTTCTTGTCCTTTATTATACGACAAAAGCCACAGATTTTCAATCCCTTGTTTTTCGCTTTTTTTGCCAAATCTGTTTCTTAATTTTTGCAGTTTTTTCAAAAATATTATAAACCCCCGTACTCTCGCCTGAAAAAGCGGATTTTTCGGGGCAAGGCGACATCCCCACAGTTCTTCTTCACTTGATAAATACTCAAGGCACAGGTAAACAGATTGCTCCCTGCAATTACCCAGACCAGCGCCGTCATTCCAAACCGAGGAACCAGTAACCAAATTGCCGCCAACCTTAGCAGGGAATCGCTGACACTATACCCCAACAAAAAGAATTGTTTGCCCATTCCATTGAGCATCGCACAAGAGAGGGTATCCAGCACCATCACGGGGGTAAGCAAGGACAGGGTACGCAGCATCGGCACGATTTCCGTATTGCGGTAAACCATAGTCGCCAACGGCTCTGCAAAAAGCAGAAATACCAAAAGCTCTACCGCTCCAATTCCTATCCCCAACCGATACACCTTGGAAACCAGTCTTTGCAATCGTTCCTTTTGTTTGATGCCGTTGCGGCGGGCAACCTCCGGCACCAACAAGGTCGTCACCGACCCCATTAAAGTCAGCGGGAACACCAGCATCGGCATCACCATACCGTGAACAATACCCAGCCCGCTCACCGCCGCCGGATGGCTAAGCCCAAACCGTTTGAGCGCGGTCACAATAAAGACCTCCTCCTGCATACGAAGGGACGACCCTGTCAGCGAACTAAGCATGGAAGGGAAGGACACCTGCAACAGGGGCGTTAGCACGCGTTGCGCCTCTTTGCCACCTTGGAGATGCCTGCTCTCCTTAAGATAAAACAGGCTGAGGTACAGGCAGGAAGAAAACTCTCCAATGCTGATTCCCGCAAAGACAGCGGCACAACCATAGGCAATCCCTTTGGGCAGAAACCAGCGCAAAAACAAGAGAATGGACAAAAATTTCACCGCTTGTTCCAAAAACTCCGAGCTTGCGGGAATCCAAACCTTGCGGGCAGCGTAAAAATATCCTTTCAAACAATAAGAAATCCCCATAAAAAGCACACTGGGCACCAGACAGCAAAGCCCTGCGCAAATCCGCCCATCCCCCAGTATGCGGGTTCCCATCCACTCAGCGCCCAGAAAGGTGAGCAGCATCACTGCAAGCCCCAAGCACGCAACACCCCAGATGGCAAGTCGCATACATTGGCGCACCGCAGAGAGCTGATGTTCTTCCAGATACTCTGACACAATTTTGGAAACCGCGACGCCCAGTCCTGCCGTTGCCACCGTCAGCATTACCCCGTGAATGCCAAATCCTAAGGACAACAGTCCCATCCCTTCTGCACCAAGCCGTTGGGAATAAAATGCCCGAAAAGCAAAATCAAAAGACTTGGCACAAATCCCCGAAAACGCCAGAACCCCTGCGCTCCTCCATATCTGACTCTTCAACTGTGTCACCTCTTTCCTTTGTTTTATCCTATGCAAAAGAAAAGATTGACAACACCAAAGTTTGTATAATACAATTGAAGAAAGAATTTTTTCGGGAGGCGCTTATGATTCACATTCGGGAAGTCATTGTGGTAGAGGGTAAATATGATAAAGCACGTCTGTCCGGACTCACAGACGCGCCCATTGTTTGTACCCACGGGTTTCAGCTCTATCGTTCTTCTGCCATTGTAAACAGCATCCGCGCCCTTGCCAAAGACCGCGGAGTTTTGATTCTCACCGATTCTGACCGCGCAGGCTTTCGTATTCGCAACTACCTGAAAACCTGTTTGGGAAAGTCCTGCTCCATCAAAAACCTCTATATCCCTGCCATTGAGGGGAAAGAACGCCGCAAAGAGAAACCCGGCAAAGAGGGACTTTTGGGGGTTGAGGGAATGAGTGATGAAACGCTGCTCGCCCTCCTCTCCTCTGCCAAGACGGAAGAAATGGACACACCCATCACTCCGATTACCAAGGCAGACTTTATGACATTGGGACTTTCGGGCAAGTCGGACAGCGCTGCGCGGCGCAATGCGCTTGCCAAACATATGCAGCTCCCGCCCAAGATGTCCGCCAACGCCCTTTTAGACCTTTTGAACCAGATTGGAGGAATGGAAGTCCTCACCTCCGCCTTGAAAGAGCTAAACAAATAAAAAAGGAAGGTATATTTTGTGAAATCGTTTTCGTCGCTGTACATAGGTACTGCAGAGAACGATTTCGCAAAAAGCAAGCAACGGCAAGGAAAACTCGATGTTCTCCTTGCCGTTTTTGTTTTCTTAATATTTACTTGCTTGCGGTAGACCGACTTTTTTCTTTGTTTAGTGAGTGATAACTTCCTCGGTTTCCTTATCAAACAGGTGAATCTTGTTTGCATCCAATGCAATCTTGATATCGTCACCGTGCTGAACAGTGGTACGGGGGTTCACTCTTGCGGTGAACTGAGAATCCTCAACCTGGAAGTACAGGAAGGTCTCAGCACCCATCATCTCGGTCAGGTCGATATGAACATCAACCAGAGCATCCTGTGCTGCAGAGATGAACGCTTCGTCATCATAAATATCCTCAGGACGGATACCCATAATTACCTGCTTGCCGTTGTAAGCCAGAACTTCTTCCTTCTTGCCCTTGCCATCCGGCAGTTTGATGCAGAAGTTGCCGTTCTTCAGGTATGTACCATCTTCTTTGCACTCTACGGTAACATCCAGGAAGTTCATCTGGGGAGAACCGATGAAGCCTGCAACGAAAACATTGCAAGGAGAGGTATACAGGTTTGCAGGAGAATCTACCTGCTGAACGATACCATCCTTCATAACAACGATTCTGGTACCCATGGTCATAGCCTCAGTCTGGTCGTGGGTTACATAGATAAAGGTGGTCTGCAGTTTCTTGTGCAGCTTACCAATCTCAGTTCTCATCTGTACACGCAGCTTTGCGTCCAAGTTGGAGAGAGGCTCATCCATCAGGAATACCTTCGGTTCACGCACGATTGCACGACCCAGTGCAACACGCTGTCTCTGACCACCGGACAGAGCCTTGGGCTTTCTGTCAAGCAGGTGCTCGATGCCCAGAATCTGAGCTGCCTCGTCAACCTTTCTCTTGATTTCAGCCTTGGGAACCTTTCTCAGCTTCAAACCAAATGCCATATTCTCAAATACGGTCATATGGGGATACAGAGCGTAGTTCTGGAATACCATTGCGATGTCTCTGTCCTTCGGTGCAACATCGTTCACCAAAGTGCCATCGATATACAATTCACCGGAGGTGATTTCTTCCAGACCTGCAATCATTCTCAGGGTAGTGGACTTACCACAACCGGAAGGACCAACGAAAATGATAAATTCTTTATCATCAATCTCCAAATTAAAATCTTTAATTGCGGTGAAACCGCCGGAATAAGTCTTGTAAATATTTCTGAGACTCAAGTTCGACATATCCCATACCTCCTAAAAAAGTTAAATTATCACTATTGCAATTATTCTAACATAAACCTTAAAAAAATGTTAGAGCCTATTTATACAAAATTAAATTTTTCTTTTTAGCAAATTTGTCTAAAGCTACTTTTTTTATTTTTGGCGGTGTGCAAAATGAACAAATTCCTTTTTCGCCTATTGGCAAATGTGCCAAATAGCCCCCTTTTTTGCCCCAAATTTCCTGAAAAATGGGTTTTTTACCGCTATCAACCAGAAAGCTCTTGCATTTTATGACAAAAGTGCTTATAATATAGGATATTGATTTTTTAAGGAAGAGAGTGAGCGTTTATGATAAGAGCCGGCGTTTTGGGCGGTACAGGTTATGCAGGCATTGAGGTGGTACGGCTTTTGCTGAACCATCCGGAAGTGGAGCTTTGCCGGATTGTTTCCCAGTCCTATGCAGGCAAAAAGATTGCAGAGGTCTATCCCAACCTGATGGGCGTTTGTGATTTGACCTGCTCTGCACTGGATGTGGACGATATTGCAAAAAGCTGTGATGTGGTCTTTACCGCATTGCCCCATGGTGCATCCAAAGAGGTAATTCCTCTTTTATATGAAAAGGGATTAAAGGTGATTGACCTTTCCGGCGACTTCCGTTATAACGACCCGGAGGTTTACGCCGCTTGGTATGGAGAACCCCATTCCAGCCCCGAACTGTTAAAGGAATCGGTCTACGGTCTTTGCGAACTCCATCGGGAGGAAATCAAAGGCGCACGGCTGATTGGCAATCCCGGCTGCTACACCACTTGTTCCATTACCGCATTGGCACCTTTGGTCAAGGCAGGGGTGGTAGACAACCGCAGTTTGATTATCGATGCCAAGTCCGGTGTTACCGGTGCAGGCAGAGGCTTGAATCTGCCCAACCTGTTCTGCGAATGCACCGAAACCATGAAGGCATACAAGATTGCCACCCACCGTCACACCTCAGAGATTGAGCAGGAGCTTTCCTTGCTGGCAGGCGAGGATATCATCCTCTCCTTTACCCCCCATCTGGCACCCATGAAGCGTGGCATTTTGGCAACCTGCTATGCCAACTTGAAAAAGTCCTATACCGAGGAAGAGCTGCTCTCCCTCTATCGGGAATTCTATGAGGGAGACCCCTTTATCCGCATTTATGAAGCGGGGACTCTGCCGGAGGTCAAGCACATTGCCGGCTCCAACTACATCGGCATCGGTCTGGTGGTAGACCAGCGGCTGAATCGGGTTGTGGTGGTTTCCTGTATTGACAATCTGGTGAAGGGTGCTGCCGGTCAGGCGGTACAGAATATGAATCTGTTGTTCGGTCTGCCCGAAGGCATGGCTTTGGAAGCTGCGGGTATGTATCTGTAAAGATAGGAGAAGATTATGGAATTCAATATGGAAAAAGTCATTGAAAAAGCAAATATCCTGATTGAGGCTTTGCCCTATATCCAAAAATTCAACGGCAAGACCATGGTCATCAAATACGGCGGCAACGCCATGATTAACGATGCGCTCAAGGAGCATGTGATGGAGGATGTTACCCTGCTCAAATACATCGGCATCAATCCGGTGGTGGTCCACGGCGGCGGTCCGGATATTTCCAACGCCCTGAATGCCTTTGGCATCAAGAGCGAGTTCATCAACGGGCTTCGGGTCACCGATGCAGAAACCATGCGGGTTGCCCAGATGGTGCTGATTGGAAAAACCAACAAGGAAATCGTTTCTCTCCTTGGCACCAAGGGTGGCAACGGCATTGGTATTTCCGGTATTGACGGCGGTCTGATTCAATGTGAAAAATGCTATACCGAGGTAGACGGAAAAAAGACCGACATCGGTTTTGTGGGTGATATTGTCAGTGTCAACGGCAAGGTGCTTTCCGACCTGACCCGTCAGGGATATATTCCCGTGGTTGCCCCCATCGGTGTGGACAAAGAAGGCAACAGCTACAACATCAACGCTGACACGGTTGCAGGCGCAGTTGCCGAGGCACTGGAGGCAGAAAAGCTGATGCTGTTGACCGATATTGAAGGCATCAAGGAATCGGCAGACAGTCCCCGTGCTCTTTCCAAGCTGACCAGAAGAGAAATCTATCAAATGATTGAAGACAAAAAGATTGTGGGCGGAATGATTCCCAAGGTCAAGGGTGCCATTCAGGCAATCGAGGCGGGGGTCACCTCGGTCCATATCTTAGACGGACGGATTCCCCACTGCTTACTTTTGGAAATCTTTACCCATCACGGTATCGGCACCATGATTACAAGATAGCAGATACAGAAAAAGTCGGTCTACCGCAGGCAAGAAAAAAAACACAGAAAAAGCACCTCTTGGGTGCTTTTTCTGCATTCTGTGGTGAAACTTTTGCGCACAAAAAAGTGCGCAGCCGAAGCCACGCACCGAAAAATGCATGACTCCGTTTGTTGCAACACAAATTTAATTCCATACATAGTACAAGTATGCGAAAATAGAGTCTGCATTTTTGCCGAAACAAAAAAACACACCCGCACTATGCACTGGTTATTAAATTTATGTTGCTTTTTTATTATAAGCGATATGGAATAGCTTGTCAAGAACAGGAATAAAAACATTTGAAAGCAATCCTTCCTTTTCCATTGACGGATAAAAAAAGGAAAGTTATAATAAAACCACCACGGGGAATCGCTTAGATGCGTTAAGCAATCTGCTTGCGGCAGCCTCGCTGATTCCGGGACTTGATACCTTTACAAACTTGACGTCCATTCCGGTCGACCTTGCAAGAGGTGACTTTGTTTCTACCGGGCTAAGTGCCTTTGGGGCAATTCCTGTTGTAGGGGAGGTTGCCGACGCGGCAAAACTTGCAGATAAAGCAATAGATATAACTAAGATTGCAAATAAAGTATCAGATACAACAAACGCAATAAAAGGTATTTCCCCATCGAAATTGACACAAACACATAAGCTTACATTGAGTAAAAAGCAATATAATAATCTCGTTGAAAGTATAAGGAAAAACGGGATTACCGAACCCATTAAATATGTTGAATATAAGGGCGCTAAGTACGTGGTTGATGGGCACCATAGGTTGCGGGCAGCAAAACAACTGAAATTGGATAAAATCCCAATAGAAAAGGTTTCGTTGCCATATAAGGGATATAAGACGATTGACGACTTGCTTTGGTTTGATTAAAAAGAAAGAGGGAACAACTATGATATATATTACAGGTGACACGCACATTCCAGTTGATATTCAAAAACTTTCTACCAAACGATTCCCACAGCAAAAAGAAATGACCAAGAATGATTATGTAATTATATGTGGTGATTTTGGTGGAGTATGGGACGGCAGCAATGAGGAAAAATATTGGATAAAGTGGCTTAAAAACAAGAACTTTACAACCTTATTTATTGATGGCAATCACGAAAACTTTGATATGCTCTATCAACTTCCCACAGAAGAGTTCTGCGGTGGGGCTGTGCACAAAGTTGATGATGGCATATACCATTTAATCAGAGGTGAAGTCTATACGATTGATGGAAAAAGAATCTTTGTGTTTGGCGGGGCAAGTTCACACGACAAGGAACATCGAAAAGAAGGAAGAAATTGGTGGAAAGAGGAGATGCCTACGGAGGAAGAGTATAAAAAAGCAGAAAAGAAGATAGAAGAGAATCATTGCATCTTTGATTATGTGATAACCCACTCTTCCCCAACATCTATTCAAAAGGCAATTGCCCCAACATACGAATGCAACAAACTTACTGATTTTCTGGAAAATATAAAAAAGAATGTTGTGTGTAAAAAATGGTTTTTCGGGCATTACCATAAGGACCAGGAGGTTCTTCCATCTTTCACAGCGGTATTTGAAAGGGTCATTCTTCTTTAATAATCATTTTCATGAACCCAAAACGATGCTTTTCATAGATCGAATCGCTAAACCCCCAAGGGATACTCCCTTGGGGGTTTCCATTATTTCTGCAAAGTCATCAAAAGCTGACCATGCTTGATGGTCTGATGTTCATAGGCAGGCGCAACGGCATCAAATTCCGGTGTGTTACAGATGACGATGGGGGTAATGGCGGAAAATCCCGCCTTGCGGATGGCCGCAAGGTCCATCTCTGCCAGCAAATCACCCTTTTTCACCTTTTGTCCGTCCTTGACATGCACCTGAAAATGCTTTCCTTTTAATTTTACCGTGTCCAATCCCATATGAATCAGGATTTCTGCTCCGGTATCGGTTTTCAGGTTCATGGCATGTTTGGTGGCAAACACACTTTCAATCACGCCGTCTGCCGGTGCATAGACTTTGCCCTCTGCCGGTTCTACTGCAATACATTCGCCCAGAACGCCGGCGGCAAAGACCTCGTCCCCAATCTGTTCTTTGTCAATCACCTTGCCCGAAACCGGTGCATAAACAAAGGTGGTAGCGGCTTTGCTTTCCTCTTTGGGGCTTTCGCTTTCCTCCTGTGCGTGGGCAAGATATGCCTCCAAATCGGATTTAACCACCGTGACAATAGGTCCGTAAATCACCTGCACGCCGTTACCCTTGCGAATTACACCGACGGCACCGCTCTCTTTCAGGGCAGTTTCGTCAATGCGACTGCCATCCTGCACAGTCACTCTGAGTCGGGTAGCACAGCAGTCCAAATCCTGAATGTTCTTTCTGCCTCCAAGCCCTGTCACAATGGTGGCAGAACGGGCATCCAATCCGCCCGAGGGTGCTTTTTGCCCTTTCTTCTCTTTTTCCACATCGGCACGGGTATAGAGCTTGGTTTCTCCAATATCCTCTCTGCCGGGAGTCTTGAAGTCAAACTTTTGAATCAGGAATCGGAACAGGAAATAGTACACCACGAAATAGCCAATACCAATGAAGATGATATTGATCCAGTCGGTTTTGGCGTTTCCTTGCAGGATACCAAACAGGAACAGGTCAATCAATCCGCCCGAAAAGGTCATACCTACACCCACATTAAATACATGGGTCAGCATATAGGCAAGTCCTGCAAAGATACAATGCACCACGTACAAAAAGGGTGCCACAAACAGGAAGGTAAACTCAATGGGCTCGGTAATACCGGTCAGCATGGAGGTCAAGGCAGCCGAGAGGAGCAACCCGCCGGCAACCTTTTTCTTTTCATTTTTGGCACAATGGTACATGGCAAGTGCCGCACCGGGCAGACCAAAAATCATCAATGGGAACTTACCGGACATAAATCGGGTGGCGGAAACCGCAAAGTGTTCCACCGTGGGGTCAGAGAGCTGTGCAAAAAAGATATTCTGCGCGCCCTCCCAGGTTCTTCCCATAATTTCCATGGTTCCGCCCACATTGGTCTGCCAGAAGGGCAGATAGAACACATGATGCAGTCCAAAGGGAATCAACGCACGCTCGGTCACACCATAAATCCATGTTCCCAAATACCCCGAACGCTGTACCAGAGAGCCGATATACACAATGCCATTCTGGATAGGTGGCCAGATGAAGAACATCAAAATGCCCACCAACAGATACACCGCCGATGAAATAATCGGGACAAATCGGGTTCCCCCAAAGAAAGAGAGCACCTGTGGCAATCGAATCCGATAGAACCGATTATGGAGTGCCGCAACGCCCAAGCCTACCAGAATACCGCCAAACACCCCCATCTGCAAGGACTGGATGCCCATGACCGAGGTCATGGACCCGTTGGCCATATGCTCCTCAATCCCCTGGGGGCCATAGGTATTAAGCGCCATGGCGCCAATGGCGGCGTGCATCACCAAAAAGGCAATGGCTCCCGCAAGGGCGGCAACCTCTTTTTCCTGTTTTGCCATACCGATAGCGATACCGATGGCAAAAATCAGGGGCAGATTGGCAAACACAATGTTTCCGCAAGCGTTAAGCACCTGCAGCACCGCATAAATCGGCGTACCCGGTCCCATAATCCCCATCAGGTTGTACGCCTTGAGCATGGTTTCGTTGGTGAAGGCTCCGCCGACTCCCAGAAACAGGCCGGCGATAGGCAAAATCGCAATGGGAAGCATAAAGGAACGGCCTACCCGCTGCAGAACTCCAAAAATCTTATCTTTCATAATTCCTCTGACCTTTCTTTATGATTTACTGATACTTTTCCCAATTAAAACAAATTTATGAATCTTTTTCCCAACCACTCGGCAATTCGGAATTTTACTTTTACCTGTATAGAGCTTGTTTCGGTCACCAAGGCATACTCCTCGGCGGAAAGTTCCTTCCGCAATTGGGCAAGGGTTTGTTCATCGGCTTTGACTGCATCTCCGGTCAGGCAGAGGGGCGGGTACATCACGCACCACCAGTTCTGCCCCATTCCCGCTCCGATCCGCAGATTGACGGCGGTATACCGCCCCGCGGGGAGCCGCACCCCGCCATAGCTCTTGGTGGGAAACCGACACTCCTCCACCCTTACTGACACCGGATAGAAGACACCATTTTCCCGCAGGGCTTTCTCGGCAACACGGCAGATGAGCCCGCTCCGCTCCCGTGCGATGCTTGCCGCCTCTTCTTGAGAAGCACAATCGGCAAAAAGCATCCCGCAATCCTGTAAAATCCGGTTCCGCACTTTTATTTTTACTGCTTGGTCGCAGGGGGTATCACTATTTGCTACAATATGCAGACGCAACACCTCCTCCCTGACGCCTGATTGCAACGCCTGTACCCTCAGACAGGCAAATACGCCTGTCAGAATCAAGGTGGCACCGACGCAAAAAAACCATCGGTTTCTTTTGTCATTCATCCCTTTTCCCTACTTTCTGTTCTCAGGTTGTAAAAAGATTATTTCCAAGAAATTCTGCATTATACATCTTGATTTTTTCGCGGTTTTGCGGTACAATGTATTGTTGTATTACTATATGTATATGGCGTCTGTCTGCCCACATACAGACGATAGCGTTCAGTTGGTGGGAAGAAAGGTTATGAGATTGATGGCAAAACTCAATTTGTGTGTCATTTTCGGCGGTGCATCCAGCGAACACGAGGTTTCTCTGCGCTCTGCTGCCGCAGTACTTCAAAACATCGATACATCCAAATATGAAATCCACAAGATTGGTATTTCCAAGGACGGCGGCTGGTATTACTACGACGGCACTGCCGAGGAGATGGCAGCCCTGACCGCCCCCTCTGCTTGGTGCTTTGATCGGGCGATGATTTCTCCCGACCGACAGCAGAAAGCCATCCTGCGTTTTACCGAAAAGGGTGTTGTGACCTATCCCATTGATGTGGTATTCCCTGTACTCCACGGCAAAAATGGCGAGGACGGAACCATCCAAGGTCTGTTTGAGCTTGCGGGCATCCCCTATGTGGGCTCCAAGGTGATTGGCAGCGCAGTTTGTATGGACAAATGTATGGCAAAAACCATGTTCGCTCATGCAGGCATCCCTCAGGCAGACTGGGTAGAGATGAAACGGGGCGAAAGCAAGATTGACGAGGTGGAATCCCGCTTGGGTTATCCCTGCTTTGTCAAGCCTGCCAATGCCGGTTCCTCGGTGGGCATCACCAAGGCACACAATCGTGAAGAGTTGGAAGAGGGCATCCGCGTTGCCTTCAAGGAAGACTATAAAATCTTAGTAGAAGAAATGATGACCGGCACCGAGGTAGAGAGCAGCGTCATGGGAAATCTTTCCCCGGTCTGCGCATCGGTGGTGGGTGAAATCGCTCCGGCGGCAGAGTTTTATGACTACGATGCCAAGTATAACAACGCCGCATCCATCCTGACCATCCCTGCTGAGCTAAAGCCGGAATATGTGGAAAAACTGCGGGAATATGCGGTCAAGGCATACCTTGCCTGTGAATGCCGCGGACTTTCCCGCGTGGACTTTTTTGTGAACAAGGAAACCGGCGATATCCGTTTGAATGAAATCAACACCCTACCCGGTTTTACTTCCATCAGTATGTATGCAAAGCTCTGGGCGGCAAGCGGACTGAATTACAGCGATTTGATTGACCGCCTGATTGGATTTGCGTTGGAGGACTAAGCCATGGATCACAGACCGATTGGAATTTTTGACTCCGGTCTTGGCGGACTGACCTGTGTCAAAAAGGTAATGGAGCTTCTCCCCGGAGAGGACATCATCTACTTTGGCGATACCGGACGGGTACCTTACGGCAGCAGAAGCTCTGACACCATCTTGAAATACACCCGTCAGGACATTCGCTTTTTGCAGACCTTTGATATCAAGTTCATCATCATTGCCTGCGGAACCGCCAGTAGTGCGGCACTGCCCCGCATCCGGAACGAATTTCAAACCGAGATTGCAGGGGTTTTGGAGCCTGCCTGTCGGGCAGCGGCGTCTGCCTCCCGAAACGGGAAAATCGGGGTCATTGGTACCCAAGGCACGGTGCGGAGTGGCAAATATCTTCACACCCTGAAAGAGATGGACGCCTCTCTCAAGGTATTCAGCAAGGCGTGTCCCCTGTTTGTGCCTTTGGTAGAAAACGGACACACCCAAGGCGCACTTGCCCGCCTGGCGGCAGAGGAATATCTGCTCAGCCTCAAGGCAGAGGGCATTGACACCCTGATCTTAGGTTGCACCCACTACCCCCTATTGACCGACACCATTCGAGAAGTCATGGGCGATTCTGTCACCCTGATTGATGCGGGCGCACAAGCGGCGGTCTATGCCAAAGAGCGGCTTATGGCAGCCAACCTGCTCTCCGACAAAGCCTGCGGCACGGTCCAGTATTATGTCAGCGACGAGGTGGAGGGCTTTACCGACATTGCCCAGATGTTCTTGGAAAAAGAAATCAAGGGCAGCGTACAAAAGATTGAGATAGAGGCGTATTAGATTATGGATAACAATGTACTCATCAGCGTGAAGACCATCCAGCGTTGTGACGGTGAGGAACTGGAGCCGATTGAACTGCAAACCCCCGGAAAAATGGGGATGCTGAACCATAAATACTACTTGATTTATGAAGAGAGTGCGATGACAGGGTTCCCTGACACCACAACCACCATCAAAGTCTGGGAGCAGAATGTGGAGGTCAGCAGAAAAGGCAAGTTCAACATGAAGCTCATCTATCAGGAGGGGGAGAAAAACCTTTGTATGTATCCCACCCCCTACGGCAGTATCGGTGCCGCCATCACCACGGAAAAGGTTGCCTATGATTTTTCGGGGCTCTCCGGAAATCTGCAGGTGGACTACATTCTGGATGCAGACAACGAAAACTTTATACAAAATTCTTTGCGGATTGCGGTCACACCCCTTTGACCGGTCCAAACAGAAAGGAAGATAACCATGACCATACAGGAAAAAATGAAAGATAGTATTACCACGGCGATTCTTTCAGCTTTCGCCCGTGCACAGGAGCAGGGAGAACTCCCCGCAACCGAGGAAGGCTTTGACCTTGCCTCCCAGATTCGTCTGGAGGTACCCAAGGACAAGCAGCACGGCGATTTTGCCTGCAACATCGCAATGGTTCTGGCAAAGGCGCTGAAATCTGCACCCCGCAAAATTGCCGATGCCATTGTGGCACATATGGATTTGGGCAAGGACATCGAAAAGGTAGAGGTTGCAGGTGCCGGCTTTATCAATTTCTATCTCACCGCAGCCTGGCTGTATGAAACCTTGGAGCAAATTGAACAGCAAGGTGAAAACTACGGCAGAATCGATTTGGGCAAAGGCCAAAAGGTAATGGTGGAATTTGTTTCTGCCAACCCCACCGGTCCCATGCATATGGGCAACGCCCGTGGCGGTGCACTGGGCGACTGTCTGGCATCCTTGTTGGATTTTGCCGGCTACGAGGTAACCCGTGAGTTTTACATCAACGATGCGGGCAACCAGATTGAAAAGTTCGGCAACTCCTTAAACGCCAGATACATCCAACAGCTCCAAGGGGAAGACGCCATTGAATTCCCCGAAGACGGCTACCACGGTGAGGACATCACCAACCACGCCAAGGCATTCATCGAAATCCATGGTGACAAGCACCTTTCTCTTTCCGAACAGGAGCGGAAGCAGGCATTGGTTGCTTATGCATTGGAAAAGAACATCGATGCCCTCAAAGAGGATTTGGGACGGTATCGCATTTTCTATGATGTTTGGTTCCGGGAGAGCACCCTCCACGAATCCGGCGCGGTTCAGGATGCCATTGATACCCTGACCAAAAACGGATATACCTATGAAGAAGACGGCGCTGTCTGGCTGAACTGCGAAAAGATGGGGCTGGAAAAGAACGAGGTGTTGGTGCGTGCCAACGGCATTCCCACCTACTTCGCCGCAGACATCGCTTATCATATGAACAAATTAAAAACCCGTGGCTATGACTGGGCAATCAACATCTGGGGCGCAGACCACCACGGTCACGTAGCACGGATGAAAAAGGCACTGGACGCAGTGGGCGGCGAGGGCGACCGCTTGGATGTGGTCCTGATGCAGTTGGTGCGACTGGTCAGCAACGGCGAGGTTGTCAGAATGTCCAAACGTACCGGCAAGGCAATCACCCTGACCGACCTTTTGGAAGACATCAGCATTGATGCGGCACGGTTCTTCTTTAATATGCGCAACGCCGGCAGCCATCTGGACTTTGACCTTGAGCTTGCCAAGGAGCAGAGCAACGACAACCCCGTATTTTATGTACAATACGCACACGCAAGAATTTGCAGCATCTTAAGACTGATGGCAGAAGAGGGCGTTACCGTTCTTCCCTATACCGAGATTCAAACCGGTTGCCTGACCGACCCTGCAGAGCTGGATTTGCTGAAAAAGCTCAGCGACCTGCCCGCCGAGGTAGAGTCTGCCGCCAAGGCATTGGAGCCGGCGCGTATGACCCGCTATGTGATGGATTTGGCAACTGCATTCCACACCTTCTATGCGGCGTGTCGTGTCAAGGTGGAGGATCGGGATTTGATGAATGCCCGCCTGAAACTGATTGATGCTACCCGCATTGTTCTCAAGGGTGTTTTGACCATGCTCAAGGTTTCCGCACCGGAAAAAATGTAAGGAGTTTTTATGAAAAAGAGAGTGTTTGCCCTGTGTATGGGGCTGCTATTATCAGTGGTTTCCTCCCCCGCCCTTGCGGTGGAAGAGGACCGGCTGATTACCACGGTGGATTATTATACCGCCACCCTTTATTACTGCGATTCTGCACGGCATAAGGTGGTTTTGAAAAATGTTAAACCCACAGGGGTTGCAACCACTGAACGCCGAAAGACTATGCAGCAAGCAGAATATAATGAAATCTGGATTTCCGGCAGCGCACGGCTGACCAATGGTACTTACATCCCCTTGGAGGAGCTGAACCACTATGTGGATCGGGAGGTTGGCGTGGTAATCACCCGCAACCGTGCCGAGGGCATCCGTGTGGTTGCACTACATTTTCGTTAAGGAGAATGATTATGAAAAGAACCCTTTGTTTATTGCTTTGCCTCTTCCTTTTGATTCCTGCCCCTATGGTTGCTTTGGCAGAGGAATCTGCACCCTTAAACGCAGGGGAGGCACAAGCCTTGCTGGATGCGGTGACCAAACACCTGGCCATCTATGCAAGATATGAAGAAGTTTCTGAAAAAACGCTGCTCCACGCAGCCATCGAAAAACTGCTTTCGGAAAACCCCGCCCTTTATCAGTCCGCATTAAAAGGAATGCTGGAATCGGTAGACCAATACTCCGAGTATTATGACGCCGAGGAAAGCAAGGCACTTTTGACCTCGGTCAGCGGTGAGGTTGTGGGGATCGGTGTTACTATCGATTTTTCCATGCCGGAGGCGGGCATCATTGCCAGCGTGATTCCGGATACCCCCGCCGAGCGGGCAGGTCTGCAGGTGGGAGATGTGATTCTCCGTGCAGACGGAGTGGATTTGCGCAACACCAAATCCGAAATCATCCTCAGCCATATCCGCGGCGAAGAGGGCACCGAGGTCTTTTTGGAAGTAGAGCGCGGCGGCGCGGTGCTGGGCTTTACTATGATTCGTGAAAAGGTCATCGGCACCAGTATCACCACCGAAGTTCACACCGAGGGCAGCAACCGCCTGATGTATATCTGTATCCACAGCTTTGTCAGCAACACCGCAGAAAAATTCCGCGAGGCGTTGGATGATGCCAGAAGCCGTGGCATCACCAATCTGGTACTGGATTTGCGGAACAACGGTGGCGGACTTTTGGATCAGGCAATCCTGATGGCACAGAACTTTGTGCCCAAGGGCAAGCTGGTCACCACCCAGGATTTCAAGATTGAGATGTTCAGCATCCCCTACTACGGCACCGCCAAAAAGGAACCGGAGTTTGAGATTGCCATTCTGACCAACGAGTATACCGCAAGCGCCTCCGAGGTGCTTTCGGCAGCCCTTAAGGAAAACGAACTGGCAACCCTGATTGGCACCACTACCTACGGCAAGGGCACCGTCCAAAGCCTGAGTGAGCTGGCAGACGGAGGGTTGATCAAATACACCTCTGCCTTTTACCTGACCCCCAACGGAAACAACATCAATGGGGTAGGCATTGAGCCGGATGTGTATGTGGAGAACGAGCTTTTAAGCCTTAACAAAAAAGACTATGATGACTTTGCATACACCCGTACCTATCAGGTAGGGGATACCGGCAAGGATGTGCGCATTGCCAAGGAGATTCTGACCACCTATGGCTTATACGCCGGAGAAATCAACGAAACCTTTGACAAGGAATTGTATTATGCCATCTACTCTTTCCAGAGTCAGGCAGGCTTGTTCCCTTATGGATGTATGGACTTGACCACCCAGATTAACCTGCGCAACTATCTGGATATTATGAAAATCGAACAAGACAACCAGTTAGAGGCAGCATTTAACCACTTTGATATGACCTATTTAGGAGAATAAAAAGGAAGTGTATATTTTGTGAAATCGTTTTCGTCGCTGTACATAGGTACTGCAGAGAACGATTTCGCAAAAAGCAAGCAACGGCAAGGAGAACCCGATGTTCTCCTTGCCGTTTTTGTTTTTGATATTCTCCTTGCTTGCGGTAGACCGACTTTTTATTCTCCTAATAATTCGTTGATACGGGTTTCTCCGTAGATGGCAATGCCGTTCTTAGAGAGCAGCTCCGCGGTGGCTCCGTTGCCGCCCACCAGGGTTTTGGTGAAACTGCCATCATAGATTTTGCCAAAGCCACAGGAGGGGCTTTTTTCTTTTAGCAACGCTCTTTTGCAACCAAAGAAACGGGCAATCCTGTGCGCCTCCTCGGCACCCTTTTGAAACTGCGCCGTCACATCCTCGCCAGCGCGGGAAAGAAATCTTGTCCCGTCAAACTCCGAGGGTTCCCGTGGGGTGGCAAGTCCCCCAAGCTGTTCCGGACAGACCGGAATCAGGGCAAACTTTTCCCGCAACGCATTCAGCAAATCCTTTCCGATGGGCTTGCTCTCTCCATCAAAGCGGCAACAAAGCCCCAACATGCATCCACTGATTAACAAAGGCTCTTTTTCTGCCATCGCCGTCCCTCTTTTCTGTGTGGTAGTGCTTTCACCATACCACATCCTGCCCAAAAGGTCAAGGCTAGGGCGGTACTTCTTAGGGAGAAGTACCGCCCTACAATAACTCCTTGATATCAAAACCCTCCTGATGAGGAAGATGCTCGGTCAGCATCTTGAACATAATAAACTCTCCCATAAAATCCGGCTTCGCCTGAAGCTCGGCATACTTGGCACTCTGTTTTAAGGAGATTTCTATTTCCTCAATTTTTTTGGTATCAATGGTAAGGGATGCCCAGAACCGGCTTTCCTTCCAACGCTCCTCTAATTTTTGAGTATTCTGGCTGATGCCATCCCAATTCTCTTTTTCAAAATCCTCTTCAATCCGTCCGCAGATTTCGTCCACGTCCCGACTGAGTGCCACCACCTTATAAGTATGCACCCCCACAAAGCCTGCCGCCAAAAGAAAAATACACAACGCCACAAGCAGTCGATTCATGCTATCCCCTCTTTCTATTCCTCTTTGGGAATCAATACAATCTTTCCCGTTCCCTGTTCAAAACTCAAATAAAACACCTGACTGATATGGCTCAGCTTATGTTCCTTGAGTTGTTTTTCCACCCATCTCTCATCCAATCCCAAGCGTTTCAGGTTGTTGCGGATGAGGTTGCCGTTGTCAATCAGCACATAGCTCATCCGGACCGGCTGGGTGGAAATATCCATATCCTGCGGGGTCACCGGCGATTCCTCTGCAGAAAGAATGACGCTGACCTTGCCGTTGGTTTCCATCAGTACATATTCCACCTGATTGAGGTTCACCACCCCTTGGTTGCGCAGTTCCTCCATCAAATCCCCCACATTGAACCGTTGCTTGCGCATCTCTTCTTGGTGGAGCTTGCCGTTGCTATAAAACATACTGGGTTTTCCGTAAAGTGCAGTCCTGACCCACACATTGCGATACGCCAGCTGGGACAGACAGATTTCT
This sequence comes from Clostridia bacterium, assembly GCA_017397725.1. Classification (GTDB taxonomy): domain Bacteria; phylum Bacillota; class Clostridia; order Monoglobales; family Monoglobaceae; genus Ructibacterium. Next base: position 2,493 of record JAFQIA010000026.1, on the reverse strand, counting down.
AAAAGCAGAAGGACCAGAATCGCCAAAATACTGCCCACCAGTGGCACGCCGGTATCGGTGATGGGAAGTGCTGCAATTTCTGAAATAATGATGGTTACCACCAACTCTGATGCCTCCAGCTCCCCAATCTGCCGCTTACCCATCAGCCGAAGGGTAAGGACCACAAACACATACATGAGTAGGGTACGGGCAGCAATAATGATCATACACTTCCACCTCCTCGGCATAGTATTGACACAGAGGACGTTTTTTATGTGCAGAATTTCCCTGAAGTTACAGAAAAAAGGTTTACAAATCCCTTAGAAAAAGGTATAATGAAAGCACTAAAAATTTTGATATCCGGAGGATGAAACAATGTATATAGGAATTGATTTGGGCGGCACCAACATTGCAGTGGGTCTGGTGGATGACACCCCCAAGGTGATTGCACAAGCCTCCCGTCCCACCCTTTCTACCCGTCCTTATGAAGAAATCGTCAAGGATATGGCAGAGCTCTGTGAAGAGGTTGCAATAAAGGGCGGCTGCAGTATGGCAGAAATTCAAGGCATCGGCATCGGCAGCCCCGGTTCGGTGGACAGCAAAGCCGGCGTCATTCTTTATGCCAATAATCTGGGCTGGTCCAACATCCCTTTGGTGGAAGAATTGAAAAAGTATTTTCCCGCCATCCCCATTGCGGTGGAGAATGATGCCAACGCAGCAGCCTATGGCGAATATGCGGTCAACGGTAATGGCGCAGAAAGCTTTGTTGCTATCACCCTCGGCACCGGCATCGGTGGCGGTGTGGTTTTGAACAACCAGATTTTGCGTGGCTGCAATGGCGCAGGCGGCGAGTTGGGGCATATTTCTATGGTCTTTGACGGAGAGCCCTGTACCTGCGGCAAAGTCGGGTGCTGGGAGGCGTATGCTTCGGTCACCGCACTCATTCGTCAGACCAAGGCTGCCATTGAAGCAAACCCCGACAGCCTGATGGCAACAAAGGCTGCTGAGGAGGGCAAGGTCAGCGGGCGCACCGCGTTTGAGGCTGCAAAAGCAGGCGATGCCGCGGCACAAAAGGTGGTAGATGCTTACCTGACCTACGCTGCAGAGGGCATTGTCAGCATCATCAATATCTTCCAGCCGGAGGTTCTGGTGATTGGTGGCGGTATCAGCCGTGAGGGTGATTACCTGTTAAATCCCATCAAAGAATATGCCAAAAAGTATGTTTATGGTGCCGCATTCTGTCGCACCGAACTGAAAATCGCATCCCTCTTTAACGATGCGGGCATCATCGGGGCAGCACTCGCCTCGGTGCAATAAATACATAAAAAAAGCACTTGCTTTCGCAAGTGCTTTTGTATTTGGTCAATTATAGTACCAAAGAGGGTGCGGAATATACTCTTGCCGCCAATTCGCTGTTTAACATATACAGGCTCTTGGGGTCAGAGCCAAACAGCTCCATCTTGGTAATCAGGTCATTGGCGTTGGTTTCTTCCTCGCCCTGTTCCTTGACAAACCAATCCAAAAACTGCATGGTGCGGAAATCCTTCACCTCATAAGCTGCGGCATAAATGTCATTGATGAGCGAGGTCACATATTCCTCGTGCTCCAGGCCCGCCTTTAAGACCGCCATATCGGAGCTGAGCTCCTTGTCCGGCTTTGCAATGGCATCCAGGGTTACCTTTTCATTGTTGTTGAGCAGGTAGCGGTAAAAGAGCATTGCGTGGTCTCTTTCTTCCTGTGCCTGAATGTAATACCAGTTGGCAAAGCCATCCAGACCTCTGTCCTCAAAATAGTTGGAAAAATCCAGATACAAATACGCAGAATACAATTCCTTGTTAATCTGCTGATTCAATAAATCTCTTACTTTTTGATCCATCATTGTGATAACCTCCTTTGTTTGTTCTATTATAGCACCGGTTTTTGAAAAATACAAGAGAGAATTTAAGCAAAGCTACCACAACCTCTTCTCTATTCACTATTATCTCTTATCTGGAAACGACAATTTTAGAGAAGAACGAAGAGAGAAAAGTGAATAAATAAGAGTACAAAAAGAAACGAATGGTTTGGATGACAAGTTTCAAGTGATATTCCAACTTCGTTGGAGTGCTATTTTTGATAAATCAAAAGTGTTATTGAAACCTTTGGTTTCAGTGATATTATATTTGTTCCTTAAACTCGCCATAGGCGAATATCACTGCCCGAAGGGCAATATTACTTACGAAGTAAATATCACTTGTTCCGCAAGGAACAAATATAACTGAAAAAAGACATCCGAAGATGTCTTTTTTCATGGAGGCGCCACCCAGATTTGAACTGGGGAATAAAGCTTTTGCAGAGCTCTGCCTTACCACTTGGCTATGGCGCCATATGAAATTGTATGATAAAAGACGCAAAAATATGCGTCTTTTATCATCATTGGAGCGGAAGACGAGATTCGAACTCGCGACGTTCACCTTGGCAAGGTGACGCTCTACCACTGAGCCACTCCCGCACATAAGCTTCTCCAAAGAGAAG
>JAFQIA010000025.1 GCA_017397725.1 Clostridia bacterium | reverse complement strand
GTATCGCCGCCTTGTTCCATACCGCAGTCAATAAGGATATGCTTTCCACAAGCTTCAAGCAAGGTACAAGAGCCTGTAACCTCATGAGCTGCTCCTATAAATGTTAATTTCATATTCACTTACTCCTCTCCTAATATTTCTTTTGCTTCATCTTCGGTTATGTATTCGACCTCTACCATACATACTATGACTTTTTTCTGTCTTTGTTTCGCAAGATCAGGTCTGTTGTTTAACGAATATACTGACGGTGCGTTTGGTCTTCCAACAAGTAAAGTACACTCATAGTCCGTCATACCATTCCGCATTTTTGCATATGTATATCATACAAGTGTCTCATCTTTAACCTCAACAACATCTTCAATCTGACAGTTAAGAGCTTTACAAATCTTTATAAGAATGGTCAATGCTACTATCTCATTTTTATTAAGCTTTGTTAAAGTTGTTGAGGATATATCTGCAAGTTCCATTAGGTCATGCTTGCGAATATTCCTTTTCTTCAATGTTTCCCATAGTCTTTGATATGTTACCATAGCATAAGCCTCCGAAAATTTATGTATTAATTATACACCTATTCGACAAAAAAATCAAGACTTCGCTTGATTTTCGTTATATTGCATTTCAGTTTACAATTGATGTAAGGAATTTTTATAATGGTTTTAACAGTGCAATTTTCTTTGGTTAATGTATAATAAATTTTGATATGATAATTAAAAAAACTCTTCCGCAAAGGTTTTATTTTAGTCCTATTACGGAAGAGCTTTTTTGACCACATGTGATCCCACAGTTAGCTCTGGAGTATATGGAAACAGTGGAGATAAAATGTCTAAAGAGTATGTTGAATGTAGCAAAAAGGGCTAAAAAAAGCAAAAAACGCTATATATCAGGCTTTAGAGCGTGTTCGGGACGAAGGGGTCGCAGGTTCAAATCCTGTCACCTCGACCAAAAAACCCTTTGAAACCGTCAGGTTTCAAAGGGTTTTGTTTTTTGTATACCTTTTTGACCACATGTGATCCCACAGACAGATTTTTATGCCCCTTTTCTTTGTTTAAGGCGTATCATATTTTGATATACCCAAAAGCCATGGCACGGATTTTTTTGTCCGTGCCATTTATGTTACTGTGCTTTTCTCAGTTCCGTCTTTGTGCTTTATTTTCTCTCTGGATTTCGGTATTTGAGCGGGGAAAGACCGGTATGTTTTTTGAAGATGCGACTGAAGTAATTCTGGCTCTGCATCCCGATGATTTCGCTGATTTGCAAAATGGGCAGGTCAGTGTTCTCCAAAAGCTCCTTGGCTCTTTGAATTTTGATATTCAAAATATATTGGATGGGAGTCAAGCCGGTGTGTTCCTTGAAGAGATGGGAAAAACGGCTTTCGCTCAGGTTGCACATTCTGGCATATTCCGTGATGGTAATATTCTTGGAATAGTTTGCGTACATATACCGACAGCTTTCCTCAATCAGTTTTCTGGAACGGAGCTCGGTAACTGATTGGGAATGGGCCATTCTTCGTGCAATCAGGGATAACACCACCAATAGATGTCCGTGGCAGGGAGATTCATAAAAAGGCAATTTTAGATGGAACTCGTCAATCAAGTGATTCAATGCATTTTCAATCCGCCTGCTTTTGCCTACCAAAAAGATTCTGCCACTATCCAGATGTAACTTTTGCAAAAGTTCTTCGCATGCGGTTCCGGTGAAGTGGATAAAATAGGAGGTGGAGTTTACATCAGCGCGGAACTTATATTCCTGCCGCTCCCTTGGAAGATAGACAATGACCGAACCGGTGGGGGCGGGGATTTCCTGGCCATTTTCGGTGACATAGCAACATCCCTCTGAGATGTATAACAGGTGGTAGTCAATACGCCCGTCAGGACGCAGACTGCCTACATTTTGTCCGTATAAATGCTCGCATCCGCAGCTGTTTACGTGGAGATATTCATTGGAAAGGGCCTCTGAACTGGGTGTTTTCATAACAAAACTCCTTTTTTCTCTCATCATAGCACAAAGCGGGTGTTTCGTCAATAGCAGAAAAGTGCAAAAAATAAGCGAAAAAAACCATATACTTCAAATTGGGCAAATGTTATGATTTAACAAACGAAAAGGAGGTATTTCCAAATGGATATTAACAAGATAAAAAAAGATGATTTGGGCAAAGGAAGTAATATCAAACTGAATGTTTGTGACCACGAGGTGGATATGTACTGGAAGGTAGCGATTGAGGTTCTTGAAGCCATCGCAGAAAACAATCGCAAGAATGAACCTACCCTGATGGTGGTTCCCTACGGGCCTATTGGTCCTTATAGCAGACTGGTGTATCTTATAAACAAATACAGAATCAGCCTGAAAAACTGTACTTTCATCAATATGGATGAGTATCTGACTGATGACAAAAAGTACATAGACATTCATGACCCGCTGTCCTTCCGTGGCGGAATGGATCGCATTTTTTACAGCCAAATTGATGAGGAGCTGAATGTTCTGCCAGAGAATCGGTATTTCCCCGACCCCGACCATCCTGAAAAACCCATGGAGTTGATTCAAAAATTCGGCAAACTGGATATGGTTTTTGGAGGTGTAGGCATCAACGGACATTATGCTTTCAACGAACCTCCGGAAGAGGGTGAAGACGTATCTAACGAAGAATTTTTGAATAGACCAACAAGAGTGCTTGCGGTTTCCAGAGAAACTCGAACCATCAACAGTTTTATGAACTGCGGCGGTGACCTCAACGCTATTCCCAAATACTGTATCACCGTGGGAATGAAAGAAATGTTTATGGCGGAAAAGGTAAGAATGTGTATGCCTCGGGACTGGAACGCAGGGGCATTGAGAAAGGTGCTCCACGGGGAGGTTAGCGCCAAGGTGCCTTGTTCCCTGTTCCAGAAGCACCAGGATGCGATGCTGTATGCAGCGGCGGTTGCGTTGGAATCACCAATCCCCGAAATCAGGGTGTATAACAAATAATATGAAATACACATTGATAGAAAACGGCAATGCCGTGATTGACCGGAAGATTGACAAAAGAAATATCCTCCTTTGCGGGGGAGAAATTGTGGACACCGATTTCCGTGGAGAAATTCCCGAAAACACCTTACGGGTGGATGCCGCAGGACAGTATGTTGCCCCGGGTTTTATTGACATTCACCTTCACGGCGGGGGCGGGTATGATTGCATGGACTGTACGGTGGAGGCCCTTCGGCAAATATCTCACACCCACCTTGTAAATGGCACCACAACCATGCTGCCCACCGCGGTTTCCTCGTCCCTGGCAGACATTCAAAAATTGATGGAAACCTATTGTTTGGTAGCATCCGACTGCCCCAATTTTTACGGACTCCATCTGGAGGGACCCTATATTTCCAAAAAGCAAAAGGGTGCGCACAACGAAAGCCTGCTCCGCAATCCCTCGGAGGAAGAAACCGAAATCCTTTTATCCCAAGGAAAAGGAATTTTGAAACGGATTACTGCGGCGCCTGAGCTTGCAGGGATGGACCAATTTGCGAAGGTGATGCTCCAAAACGGGATTCATATGTCGATTGGACATAGCGATGCCACCTGCGATGTGGCGCTGAAAGCTATGAAAAATGGATTTTCTCTTGTGACTCATTTATACAACGCTACACCATCGGTGAGAAAAATCAAGCAGGTGGTGACGGCGGGGGTGCTGGAGGCTGCGTATCTGGATGATAATACGGTAGTGGAACTGATTGCAGACGGCAAGCACGTTGCGGTTGAGGCGTTTCAGTTGGCGGTAAAGATCAAGGGAATCGATAAGGTTTGTTTGGTTACCGATGCACTTCGACCTGCAGGCACCGATGCGACGGAAAGCTGGCTAGGGGCAAAAACCCCTGAAAATCGCATCATTGTGGAGGATGGTGTTGCAAAATTGACCGACCGTTCCTCCTTTGCCGGGAGTGTTGCCACAACGGCAACCCTTCTGGAAAAAGGGGTAAACCATTACGGCCTTTCGGTGGCAGACACCGTGACTATGCTGACCGAAACCCCTGCTAAAACCCTTGGAATCAGCAACAAAGGTAGATTGCAACAAGGTTTTTCTGCGGATATGGTGATGTTCGGGAATGACCTTAAAATCTCTCGTGTCCTTCTGGGCGGAGAAATTGTGAAATAGGTGATAAAATGTATAACATAGCAATGATAGGAGCGGGGCGGAGAGTTGCCCCTCTTGCAAAACAACTAATCCAAAGTGACGATTTTCAGCTGACTGCCATTTGTGATACGGATGTGGAACTTGCCCAAAAGCGGTTTGCCGAAATTGAGAATGTGAACTATTACCAAGACGCAAAAGAGATGCTGGAAAAAGAAAAACTCGACGGGGTGTTTATCGGGACCAGATGTTCCACCCATACCCAGTATGCACTTTTGGTGGGGGAATACGGCATCCCGATGTTTTTGGAAAAACCGGTATGCACTAAAGAAGAGGATTTGGAGAAACTACAAACCTTGTTGCCGATGAACCATAAAGTGGTGGTTTCCTTTCCTCTCCGGATGTGCCGGATGACCCAATGCGTCAAGGAAATCATTGATTCTGGCAGGATTGGAAAGATTGAGCACATACAGGCGTATAACAATGTGAATTATGCCCGCGGTTATTATCACAAATGGTATCGGGATGAAGAGGAAACCGGAGGATTGTTGCTTCAAAAGGCGACCCACGATTTTGATTATATCAATTACCTGTTGGGGGATAACAAGCCGATGAGGGTTTGTGCCATCAAATCCAAGCAGATTTTCAAGGGAGATATGCCTGAGGGGCTTCGGTGCAAGGACTGTGAAAAGAGAGAAACCTGCCCTGAGGGGGTCAACAACATCAATATCATTGAGGGCGACCCCTATGAAATCAAGGATTTTTGTTGTTTTGCCAAGGATACAGGAAACGAGGACAGTTCCAGTGCCATTATCCTGTATGAAAGTGGGATGCACGTGGCATATTCTCAGGACTTCATTGTAAGACGGGGCGCAGGGAAACGGGGCGCAAGGCTGATCAGCTATGATGCGACCTTGGAATTTGACTTTAACACAGGGGAAATCAAAATCTACTATCACAATGAGGACCGCATCGAAACCTGCCATATAGGAACCAGCGGAATGCATTTTGGCGGAGACGATTTGCTGGTGAAGAATTTTGCGGACGTGGTGCGGGGCAAGGATGTTTCTTACACGGATTTGGTGTCGGGAATCCTGAGCGCAAAAATGTGCTTGATGGCAAAGAAGTCGGCAGAGCGGTTTTTGTTCTGCGATATATAAAAAAAGTGCTTATGAGTTTTCTCCCTGTCTTGACGGTCAAGTGAAGACTTTTTTGGGCAGGTGCGAAGAATAACCAAAATATAAAATATTCATATAAAGGAAAATGTTTCAACAAAAAATCGTGGATTTGTGCTAAAAGATAACCAAATCTGTGTAGACGGAAAACTTTGATTTTTTGTATAATATAATCAAGCTGAGGCTAGTGTGTTCAAAAAATAATTGTGAAGATGACATAGAAAAGCATCGTTGTCTGACTTAGGAAGGGAAGATTGGTATATGCAAAAGAATGCAAAAAAAGGACAGGGAAAGCTTAAGGGCGTGCTTAATCGTAACATTTCGGGCTGGGTGTTAATATTGCCGTCTGTGCTTTTGTTCACCTACATCATATGGCGTCCGATTATCATAGGAATTGCATATTCTTTTTTCAGTCTGGACGGATTCAGTCCCGCAATCTTTATAGGGGTTTCAAACTACAAGGATGTGTTGACCGACACCAACTTTCTGCAGACTTTGTGGAACACTGTACAGTATGTATTCTGGTCGCTGGTGATTGGATTCCCGCTTCCGTTTATCTGTGCAGTTATGATGAACGAATTGGTACATTGCAAAAGCTTTTTCAAAATTTCTACATATCTGCCGGTTATTATCCCTGGCATTGCAACCTGTCTGATTTGGAAGATTGCTTATATGGATGGTTCCGGCGGCCTTTTGAATATGGTGCGGTATATGTTCGGTGCCGAGGCAACTACTTGGCTCAGCAATAAGGATCAGGTCATTCCGTTGATTATCATCAGTATGACATGGAACACCTTTGGTCGTACCTTGGTGATGTACTTAAGTACCCTCCAAGGGGTGAATCAGGAACTGTATGAGGCGGCGCGGCTTGACGGCGCAGGCTTGTTCGGCAGAATTCGGTACGTACTTTTCCCTCATATGCGGGGCGTTTTGTTGCTTCTGCTCATCAATCAGATTATCGCGGTATTCAATGTAACCGAGCAGCCTCTTGTTATGACCAGCGGGGGTCCCAATGGTGCATCGATGTCTTTGGGATTGACCAACTATTTTTACGCATTCAAATACGGACAGTATGAAAAGTCCCTTGCGCTTGGCGTGATTACCTTCTGTCTGTTGTCGGTTCTGACATTTATCTACTTTATGGTCGACAAGCGCATCAACGATTAGGAGGGACGAGAAATGAATACAACCAAACCCAAAAGAGTAACAAAGTTTTCTACAAAAACCAACGGACTGCTCAACTATTCTGATTTTGCTACCTTCAAGGGCAAGATTATCTATGCAATCATTTTCCTTTTGATGCTGACGGTCAGCTTGATTTGTCTGGTACCGGTTATCTGGGTAGCAGTTTCCGGTTTTAAGGATGTCAGCGAGATGTATGCAATTCCTCCCACATTTTTTCCCAAGCATTTCGATTTTGGAAAGCTGTTGGATTTCTGGAACAGAGTCAATGTGTTTAAGTATTTCAAAAACTCCTTGATTCTGATTGTGGGCTGTCTTTCCTTTGACATTATTGCAAACGGTCTTGCAGGATATGTACTTTCCAGAATCAAGCCAGTAGGTGCAAGAGTGATTGAAAAGATGATTTTTGCATCCATGCTTCTGTCAGGTGTGAGCTTGATTCCTCTTTATATTTCCTTTGTGGATGTACCCTTTTTCCACATCAATCTTTCCGGTAGCTATCTGCCTATCTGGATGATGGCGGGGGCAAACGCTTTTAACGTGTTGCTTTTCAGAAATTTCTTTAATGGAATCCCCATGTCCTACCTTGAGGCGGCGCGGATTGACGGCTGTACCGACCTGGGAATTTTTGGACGGATTATTGTTCCTATGAGTAAGCCGATTATTATGGTGGTCAGCATTTTCAGTATTACAGGAACATGGAGTAACTTTATGTGGCCTTACCTGATTCTTGGCAGCACAGAAAAAGAACCTGTTTCGGTAATGCTCTATACCTTGACATCCACGGTGCTGAGGGATGACGAAAGTATGTTGCTTACAATGATTTCTATTGTCCCGATGATTATTGTATACGCATTTTTCTCCAAGTACATCATCGGTGGCGTGAACATGAGCGGACTTAAAGGATAAAAAATTAAAATTTTTAATAAGAAAGGTGGAAGAACATGAAAATCAAAAGAAGTTTAGCACTGGGATTAGCAGGCGTTATGGCATCTGTCGCATTGGCAGGTTGCGGTGCTCCCGCAAATGAGGACGGAAAAATCCGTTTGCAGATTGGCGGGTGGCCGCCCGAGAGCGAAACTGCGACGGTAGCAACCTACAACGGCTACAAAGAGGCACTGGAGACTCTCCGCCCCGATGTTACCGTGGTTCCGGTTACCGGTAACTTCTCCGATGAGAAGAACTTTGCCATGAAGGCAGCAGCAAAGATGCTTCCCACAACCTACACTACCCACTTTACCGAAGTGCAAAAGACCATCAGAAACGGTTATGCGTACGACATTACCGATATTTTGAAGGAACGAGGACTTTTGGATGCACTGAATCCTGTCCTGCTGGAAACCGTAAAGGGCAGCGACGGCAAAGTATACGCATTTCCCGAAAGAACTTACGTAATGGGTCTTTCTCTCAACAAAAAACTGTTTGAGCAGGCAGGTCTTGTAAACGAGGACGGAACCGTAAAGGCGCCCGATACTTATGAACAGCTTGCAGAATATGCAAAGATCATCAAAGATAAGACCGGCAAAGCAGGTATTGCATTCTGTACTGCCAACAACTGTGGCGGATGGCACTTTATGAACATCGCTTGGAGCTATGGCGTGGAGTTTATGAAGCAGAGAGAGGACGGCACCTGGGAAGCAACCTTCAACACTCCTGAGGCTGTTGCAGCATTGCAGTATATCAAAGACCTGAAATGGAAATATGATGTTCTGCCCAGTGATACCGTCATCGACCAGCAGACTGGATTTAAGCTGATTGCAATCGACGAGGCGGCAATGTTCATTTCCAGCCCTGCACAGGGTATCGTTTCCAAGTTTGGTATGGATCCTATGAACTACGCGCAGGCAAAGGTTCCTGCAGGTCCTGCCGGCAGATTCGCACAGATGGGCGGAGGCGTGTATATGTTCTCCAACACCGCAACCAAGGAAGAGGTAGAAGCAGCCTTTGATTGGCTGAAGGTAATGGGTCTTGCAGAACCCAATCTGGACGATGCTGCAACCGCAGCAAAGGAAGCAACCTACAAGGCTGACTTGGAAGAAAAGGGCGTGGTATTCCCCATGGCGCCGATTCCTGTATGGAGCGCACCTGAGAGAGTTGCAAAAGAAGAAGAACTGAACGCAAAATACTGCAACGTAGATAAGAAGAACTTCGCATCCTATATGGATATGAGCGATGTGACCATCAAGCCGGAAGAACCGGTTGCTTGCCAGCAGCTTTATGCCGTACTGGATGGATGCATTCAGGAAGTTATCACCAACAAGGATGCAGATTGTGCAGCCCTGATTGCAAAGGCGTGTAACGACTTCCAGGTAAACCACTTGGATAAAAACTAAGACGAACAACTGAATGAAAACAGAGCATATACATCATAATCCGATTGCATATGCTCTGTTTTGACCTCTAAAAACGAGAAGAACAATCGCACGGATGCGGAGAAAATCCGCATCTGTGCAAATACAGATCAAGAATAAACTATGTCCCTGTGATATGTGTGGGGATGATACTGAAAACATAACGATGAAAACAACCCGATAATCGATGAAAATATATTGTCGGTAAATATAAAAATAGAGCAGTTACTTATGAGACAGGAGGAATATGATGATACGCAACAAATTGTTTGGAGACGGAATTCACGATGATACCAAAGCAATCCAAGCGTTGATTGATAACGCGGGGGCGGAGCTGAGACTCCCCATGCCTAAGGTGCGCTATCTCATTTCGGCACCCCTTGAGCTTCCCTCAAACTTCAAACTGATTCTTCCAAGGTTTGCAGAAATCAAGCTCAAAAAAGGCTCCGATTGCGTGATGGTGAAAAACAAGACGGTGAAGGACTACCAAATCCGTACTGATCAGGATTTGTATGAATTCGTTAACGAGTATTCCTATGATGACCCTTGTGAAAATATCGAGCTTGAGGGCGGCATATGGAACTTTAACAATATGGAGCAATCCCCCAACCCCATTTACACCAATGTGTATGAACCCAAGGGTTATGGCGGTTTCCCTATTTTGTTCTACAATGTGAGAAACCTCCGCGTTTCCTCCCTGACGGTGAAGGATCCCACAACTTATGCGATTATCTTTGACAGAGTTTCTTATTTTACTGTGGACAACATTCTGTTTGACTTCAACTACGGAAACCCCATCGCTATGAATATGGATGGAGTTCACCTCAATGGAAACTGTCACTTTGGAACCATTACCAACCTTAAGGGAACCTGTTACGATGACCTTGTGGCGCTCAATGCGGACGAGGGCTCCAAGGGCCCCATTTCCAATATTGAAATCCGCGGACTTTACGCCGAAAACTGTCATAGCGCGGCAAGACTTTTGTCCGCAAATTATCCTGTTTCCAACATCCATATTTCTGATGTATACGGAACCTACTTCCAGTATTGCTTGGGATTGACAAGATTTTATGAAACAAAAGACCGTGGCGTTTTTGATGGGATTACCTTTGAAAACATTTATGCAAGCAAGGCGGAACGGCTGGATGTGTACGGCAAAAAGGGAACTTATGTTTACCCCTTGATTTGGGTCCAGTCCAAGCTTTTGGTCAAAGGTCTGAGCGTAGAGAACCTGCACCGCAGAGAATACAACACCCCCGTAGAAACCTTCTATGTAGGAGAAGAAACCGATGTGGAACAACTCTGTCTTAAGAATATCACCACAGAAAACTATGTAGGCGGTGAGATGCCGTTCTTTGTCAATTGTGGAAAGGTGAAATACCTGCACGCAGACCACCTATTTGAAGAAGACGGACCGGTAGATTTGGAGAAATACGGTTTGATCACAAACTAATCACGAAAAGGAATGATGTTTATGAAGAGATTAATGGCATTGGTTCTTGGAATTTTATTGCTCTTTTCGGCAATGTCCTTTGCTTTTGGGGCAGAGGATACGGGTATGATCCGAATCTTTAAGGACTTTGAAAGTGCAGCACCCGCATCCAATTTTGATTCGGTCAGCGGAAAGAGTGCCATCAAAAGCGGCGGTAAGGACAGCGACCGTGCGTTCCTGTTTGATAACGGCGACCGCAGAGAAATGACCACCGGCATTATCAACCTTGGCAAAACCGTGAATCAGGGTGTTTTGAAGGTGTCCTTTGACTATAAGGTGTCTACCTTTACCAACAACTTCTATATCAGAATGGTGTCCACCACCGGTGATATGGCAAACACCTTCTGTGACAGAAATACCTTTACTTATTATCCCAACACCAGCGGTTGGACCATCGCAGACAAGAGAGCCGCGTACAAGCGCAACGAGTGGAACAATATGACCATGTATGTGGACTTTGATAGACGAATGGTGTACTACTATCAGAATGGTGAAAATTACGGCTTTACCACACTTAGTGAAAAGATTATAGATGCGATTTCCTTCCAGTTTGTTTGTAACGGAAGCTACGGCAACACCTATATGGATAATCTGTACATCGAGGAATATCCCTCAAATAGTGAGGCACTTCCCACAGAGGTAAAATGGGAAACTTTTGCTCAGCTGAACTCTCCGGCTGCTGGAAGAATTTTCTGGGACAAAGCCGAGCAGATATTTGTGGTAACTACTGGTAACAAAACGGATAAGGCAGCAGAGTATGTGCTCAAATACGCCGTGTTAAAAAACGGTACCGTGCTTTATGAAGAAGAAATCGACCTGTCTATGGAGGCAGGCGAGGTCAAGGATACCGAAATCAAAACCCACACTGACGGCTTTGGTTACTACTTTGTTGATGCAAAGGTGTATGACAAGCAGGGCAATCTGTTGGCAGATGCCGAGGATATCCGATTTTCGGTTTCCAATATTCCCGAAGAGGGGTTAAAGAACAAGGTTGCGGGCATCCAGATGACCGAAACCACCAGTATGAACGAGAACGATATGGAGCAGGATTTGAAGCTGATTGCACCTCTTGGCTTTACCTATTCCAGAAAATCTCCTGGTAAGTGGGAATATTTGCAGAACGAACCTTATAAGTTTGAAGTTCCCAAATGGCAGCAGTATATTTTAGACCTGTATGAAACCTATGGATTGATTCAGACCCCCACAGCGGCGTTTGAGAACTACAAGATTACCCCCGAAAACCCGCCCAGAAGCCCTGAGGCATTGGAGCATTTTTCATGGTATGCCAAGGAATTGGCACTTTACTATCACACTAACAACTTCAACCACCCCCGTGAATATATGGATATCTGGAATGAGTTCTGGATGAATGGTAGCGCCTTTAACCGTGACAACAACACCCCTGAGGATTATGCGGCAATGCTGAAGGCGTGTTACATTGCAATCAAGGAAGCCTCCCCCAAGACCCGCGTATTTGGTTTCAGCGGACTTGGGTTTGACAATTTTGAATGGGGGCAGAGAGTTCTGGCGGCAGGCGGCGCCAATTATATGGACGGTTATTCTCTCCATCCTTATGGAAACAAAACCTATCCCGAGAATCTGGGCTTGCCCGAGTATATTGAAAAAGTTGATGCTGAATTTGAAAAATACGGACGGAAGGATTTGCCCATTTGGATTGGTGAATGGGGCTGGCCCAGCTGTGGCGAGGACGGCTACCCCGATGAAATGGGGCAGGCATCCTATTATGTCAGAGCATTTGTTATGAATGCGTCCTATGATATGGCAGAGCTGCTCAACTGGTACGGCTCTAATGATTTGGAAAACGACAATGGACAGGAATCCCGATTCGGCTTGTTCCGCAATCAGTATGCTGAGGTTGGCTATGAGGCAAAACCTGTGTATATGACTGCGGCAAACTATAACGCACTGATGACCGATGCAGAGTCTATCGACAGAACCGAGCTTGGCAATAATGTCACAGGCTATCGCTTTAAGCTGAGAGACGGACGGGATTGTATCGTCGCATGGGCGGTTCAGTTTGATGAATCGGTTGCCTTCCGTTTGGATACTGATTCGGTAACCGTTTATGATGCTTACGGCAACGACAGTACCCTAAACGCGTCCGGCGGCAAGTTCTCCATGTCCTTTGATATTATGCCCCAGTACATCGTGGGCAACTTCTCTAAGATTGAAAAGGCAAAGGCAGACATTTCGGTGGACAAAAAGAGCTTTGATGTGGTAAAGGGCGACAAGGCAGATTTTACCGTGTCCAAAACCATCAACGAAAATCTGACCGTTGAGATTGAGGCACCCGATAATATCACTGTTGTCAAGAACGACGGCTTTGTCGGTGACAAGTGTAAAGTGGTTCTGGCGGCAGACTTCTGCGACAGAGATTCTGACGAAATTACGGTAATCGTGAAAAAGGACGGCAATGTGGTATACAAAACCCGAATCGCAGTCAATTATATTCCTCCCATTGAGTTTACCCTGACCACCAAGCCGTATAGTTCTCAGCAAATGGATCGCTGGGTTGCACAGGTGAAAATCAAGGGCAACTTCTATGAGGGAAACCCCAAAGGAACATTGAAGGTGTTGGCACCCTCTGCTATGGCAGAATCCTACAAGGAGGTTTCGATTCCGAAAATCGGTCCTCAGCAGGAACATATTATAAGGTTGAATATCCCCAAAAAGCTCAGCTATGAAAAGCTTCACTTTGAGGCAAGGCTTGAGATGGAGGGCTATGAACCTATGGAAATCAAGACGGATGTGTTGCTCCGTTGCAGTCCCTTTGCCCACAAAAAGCCGGTGATTGACGGCAAGCTTGATAAAAATGAATGGGATGTTCGTGCGGTTATGATTATGGAAGACCCCGAAACCTTTACCGAGGCAAGCACTGCATCCTCTCCCTATGCAGGACCGGAGGATTTGAGCGCCAGAGTCTATACTGCGTGGGATTATGAAAACTTCTATCTTGCAGCAGAGGTTACTGACGACATCTATGGTTATGACCCGTCCCTTTTGTGGAAGTCTGACGGCATCCAGTTTGCAATGGCACCGTCCAAAAAGGGAACCCAGATGGCGCAGTTTGATATGGCAAAGATTGACGATGAGTACCGCGTGGAAATGGAAATCAGCACCAACGCGGCAAACGTCGGTCCGGTTGAGCGGGCAGACTTCAAGTTCACCCGCAATGGAACCACGTCCATCTATGAACTGAAAATCCCGTGGAAGGATATCTTCCCCGATGGATATAACCTCAGACGAAACAGCATTGTTCCCTTCTCTATGCTGATTAACGACAACGACGGCGTGACCCGTGAAGGCTTTATGGAAAACGGTGGAGGTATCGGAACATTCAAAAACGTTTATGACTTCCTTGATTTGTATCTCTTATTCTAAAGAGCAAAAGGAGAAACTATGAAAAAAGTAATGAGTTTGGTTCTGCTTGTGGCGCTGTTGTCGGCAACTATGCCGATTCTCCCCGCCCACGCAGAACAAGGGACAGTTCCTCCCAAGATTTTTGATGAGATTCTTCGCTTGGATTTTGACAACCTTGCAGAAAAGGGACACTTTGCGGCAGGCGAAACCCCCAACACCACCGCCTTTGATGCGGGGTATGGTGGAATCGCTTCTCTCCGAAGTACTACGTCTTCCTATTCTTATGCGGTTGTCAGCCGTGACGAAGATCCCAATGACAAATGTATTGAATTGAAGCAAACGGATGTGGTAACGGGTGACGGAAACAGTGTTTCCGAGGGTACCACCACCTTGCAGATTGCGGTTCCCACGGGAGCTTTGGGACTGAATAAGGGCATTTTCAAAATTGCCTATGACCTCAAGCTCCCCTCAACCTCTTTCAACAAGCCGTTTATCAGAACAAAAACCCACCACGGCGAGCCTGCGGCAGGCGAGCCGTGGGGGCCTTGCCTCAATGCCATCGCTCCCATCAATGAGGATGGAACCCTTGACTATGATGACAAAGACCCTACCACGGTTTACGGAACCTTCAGTACCCGTGCCTATGAAGATGGAAACTCTGCCGAGAGCCATCATCACTTCACCACCGATTATGAGGAAAAGGTGGAGCTTCCCCTTGGCAAATGGATCAGCGTGGAAATCCTGATGGATACGGACAACAAAAAAATTGATTATTACTATGACGGGGTGTATCTTGGCACCCAGTCAGGAGAAACCTTTGCAGAAAGATACTTGTTAAACCCCTTTACTCCTAAGTATGTGCAGATTCAGGTGTATCAGGGATGGCGTGCATACAGCGGATGCCAGCTTGATAATGTTACTTTCTCCAAACTGTCCTCTGCGGCAGAGGCACCCATTTCCACCAATGTTTCGGCGGTGGATGTGGCAGAGGATTTGACCAGTCTGACGGTATACAGCGAGGTTGCGGATATCCAGTCAGTAAAGGTCATTGACTGCAGTTCGGCAGAAGAAGTTCCCCATAGCTATTTGGTTGCAGGCAATCGTATTACCCTGAATTTTCCGAATGCCCTGTCCCAAAACGGAACCTATACCGTCTACCTAAACGGCAAGGACGAGTTTGGCGGTGTTTCGGTCAAGCTGGGGAGTGGCGCCGTGGTGAACCAAGCGAAGTTAGAGGGAATTTCCCTGGAGCTGAAAGATGACAATGGCGGTCTTCTTGGTGCCGGTGACACCGTCACCGCAACGGCGCAGTTGCGCAACGGAACCGGAGAAGTACGGCAGGCACAGTTGTTTATTGCTATTTACAACGATGAAATCTTTTCTCAGGCATTGCTTAAGAATCTTTCTATAGACGAAATGTTGACAGAAGATTCTATGACCATCACCATCGAGGACGGAACTTCTGTCAAGGTAAGGGCGTTTTTGTGGGAGGATTTAGATCCCCTGATTCAGGATGTGGAATATGAGTATCTGCCGGAGCTGTTCCGGACGGAGCTTGACTTTGAAACCGAAGATGTAAAGTTTGGATTTGATTCGGTTTCCGGCAATGCGATAGTGGTAGACGGCACCCTGTTTTTGGAATCCGATGGCGGCAACACCAGCCTGATAAAGAACTTCCCTAAAACGATTCGTGATGATGTGTTGCATCTGCAATTTAACTACCTGACATTGGGATATATCAACAAGTTTATTGTATATATGCAAGGTTCGGGGCCCTCGGCAAAACTGCTCTATGACGGGGGAACCCTTGGTTATTATCCCGACATTACAAGCTGGGATATGGACGATGAAAGAGCGGCATATATCCCCAATGAATGGATGCAGATTGATGTTTATCTGGACTTTGAATCAAGAGTGGTTTACTGGTATAAGGACGATGTGCTCTACGGCAGTACCTATATGCCGGAAAGCCTGAAAGATTTGAGTAAGGTGACCTTCCTGAACGAGGATAGCCAGAGCGATATTTATTTTGATAATGTAATCATCGAAACCCTGCGGGATTCCGACCCCGCACTTCCTGCGGAAATTCGTGAGGAAGTACTTATTGATATGACCTCAGACCATACGGGACATATCTTCTTTGAAAAAGAGAATGCTGCCTTTCAGGTGAAGGTGAAGAACAAGGATCGATACGGGGAAACCTATATCTTGAAATATTCCGTCAAAGACGAAAGCGGCAACACCGTATACACCAACCAAAAGACGGTTTCTATGGCGGGCAGAGAGGTACAAACCTTTACCATCACCGCAAATTCGGGCGGATACGGGTATTACCATCTGGTATCGGAATTGTATAGCCAAGGTGGACGGTTGATTACCAAGGGTCTGGACTACAAGTTCTCGGTGGCAAATGCACCGAAGAATGGGGAACAGGACAGCAATATGGGCGTCCAGTTTGCAACCCGATACACCTTGGATGCCAATGACGGATATCTGGAGCTTCCGCTGATGGATAGGCTGGGCTTTGGCGTTGTCCGTGGCGGCGCGGTGAAGTTTGAACTTGTGGATGCAGAGGGTAATCTCCCCTATGACAAATGGAGAGCTCTGTGGTATGAAACCTGCCGCGACAAGGGGTTTGACCTCCTTGGGGCGGTTGCGTATAACAATCCCAATATCACGGCGGAAAACCCGCCCCGTTCTCCCGAGGCACTCAAGGCGTTTGCCAAGTTTGCGGTAGACTACTGTGCATTCTATGAACAGATGTATGGCACGCCTCCCAAGGATATTGAGGTGTGGAACGAGTATTATCTGACAGGAACTGCCTTTAACCCCGACAAAACGACGCCCGCAGATTATGCCAATATGCTTGTGGCGGTATACAATGCGGTCAAGGACAAATATCCCACCGTCAAGGTCTGGGGTATGAGCGGCGTCGGTTTTGGCGAGTTTGATTGGACCGAGCAGGTGCTTAAGGCACTTCCTAAGGACGGCAAAAAATATATGGACGGCGTGGCGGTGCATCCCTATGCCAACACCCAGACACCGGAAGATGCAGACTATGTGACTTTTGTAAAAGACTACAAAGCACTGTTCCAAAAGTATGGGCATGAAGATGTTGACTTTTATGCCACCGAGTGGGGTTGGCCTAGTGTTGGCAAATACGGGTTCCCCGATGAAGAGCAGCAGGCCGCCAACTTTGTACGAGGCAATGTTATCAATGTTGCAAACAAATTGTTTGACAAAATCAGTTGGTACGCGTTCAACGATGTAGGGCTTTATAATGATGATAAGGAAAACCGATTCGGATTTGTCAAGGGTGCCTATGCACAGATTGGCTATGAGGCAAAACCCTTATTCCTGATGGCGGCAAACTACCAGAACCTAATGATTGGTGCGGAGTTTGTGCAAAGCATAAAGCTGAGTGACGAGGTGACGGCATATCAATTCAAACTGCGAGGCGGCGAGGATGCGGTTGTCCTCTGGGCAAACAAGAATCCTGAAACCGTCAGCCTGAATCTTGGCACCAGCCAAATCCGATTGCTGGATGCTTACGGCAATGAACAAGCCATATCACAGGCATCGGGCACATACACCATCGAAACCGGAATTTCTCCAAGCTATCTCATCGGCAGTTTCACACAATTACAGTAAATAATAAACCTGTAAATATATTATTATGAAGAAAGAGGGAAATAAAATGAAAAAGACAGTAAGTGTTCTTTTAGTAACCGTAATGGTTCTGTCAATCTTTGGTATGCAGATGGTGTCTGCAACAGAACCCACCATTACCACCACAACCGTACAGGAGGAAGCCTATACCGAACTTTACCGTATGGACTTTGATGGTATGCAGACGGCGGCGCTTTCTAATGATTTGACAGCGTTTAACAACGCTTACGGTAGCGATGCAAAGCTTTTGAGTACCAATGCTGCAAATCTGCAGTATGCAATCCTGGAAAAAACAGCAGGTGGCAATGACAAGTACATTGACCTGAAACAGGATCAAGGAAATGCAATGACAGCCATTCAGATTGCAATTCCCGATGGCGGAATCAAGGCAAACAACGGCACCTACAAACTGTCCTTTGATGCAATGATTCCGACTGGTACTTATGTTCCATATTTAAGAGTGAAAACCTATCACTACCCCACAACCGGATTTGACCATTGGGGGCCCTGTCTTGCGGCGATTGCACCCATGAACGATTCAGGTAAGGCGGACAAAGAGTCTAAAAATCTGAGCGGTACCTACAGTACATGGGATTTTGTCAGTGGCAATGGCATAGAGCCTACCAGTAACAGCTGGGGTGTATCCGGGAATCTGGAAAGCACCAACAAAGCTTCCCTTGAATTTGAAAAGTGGATCAAGGTTGATATTAAGATTGATACCATTAACAAAAAGGCACATTATTACTACAACGGCAAGTATATTGGTTCTCAGGAAGGGAATACCTTTGCGGAAAAGTACCTCTGTGGTACAAATACTGCAAAGTATATTCAGATTCACTCAATACAGAATTATCAGGTTTGGTCCGGTTGCAAACTTGACAATATCACTTTTTCCCATTCCAAGAGCGGGGTTGTAAATCCTTCTGCACCTCTTGTTAAAACCGTTAAATACGAGGAACTTTACAGACTGGACTTTGATGCTATGGCAGAAAAAGGACATTCTGAAGACGGAACCGCATTCAGCTCGACAGATTTGACAGCGGCATATCCCACTGCAAAAATCTATACCACACAGGCAAATTCTTCTTCCTATGCAATCGGCGCCAGAGAAGAAGGCGGTAGCGACAAGTATCTGGAGATGAAGGTGCTCAATACGGCGGTTACGACCTCGACCAGCAAAGAAGGAAGAATGGCGTTGGAAGTAGTTCTCCCTGAAGCAGCAAAGATTATGACCAGTTCTACCGGCACTTACAAAATCTCTTATGACGCAAAATGGCTTTCCGGACCAGGTGGAAATAAGCCTGTACATCGGTTGATTAGCTCCCACTATACCAACGGTGCCCTTGATAACTTTGGATGGAATCTGAGTGCCATAGGATCCTTGGTGACCGACGAGGATGTGCCGGTGCTTAGCGAGACAATGCCCAATAACACTTGGACTGCCGGTATGAGAAGCCCATATGCAAGCGGTGTTTACGGAACCTTTGGTACAGAAACCGCAATGGCGACAACCCAGAAGTTCCCAACCTCCTTTGCAACAAAAGGAATTGTGAATTTGGCAGGAGATACTTGGCATAAGGTAGAGATGATCATCAATGCAGACAAAAAGACCATTGATTATTACTATGATGGTATCTATGCAGGCACAAAGACCGATATGCTCAAGCACAATATGATCAGACTCCAGTTCCATACTGCACAGGAGTTCCAGGTATGGAATGGGTTCCAGCTTGACAACATTATCATTTCTAAGGCAGTGGAGTCGACAGATTGGAAGGCAGAAGGCTTTGAAGGTGCATCCGCGGTTGATTTGTCGGCAAATTCTAAAAAGCTGACCCTTACAACAGGCGGGGCCATCGGCGAGATTAAGGATGTAGTGATTGTGAATGGTGCGACCGGTCAAAAGGTGGATGCAGAAGTAATCAAAACAGCAAATACCATCAACATTGGCTTTGCATCTGCCCTCGGCACCAACGGGGTATATCGTGTTTATGTTGTAGGTGAAAACGCATATATTGCAGGCAAGCTGATTCTTGGTACAGGCGTAACCGAAGTGATGGAAACTGAGACAGAGCTGATGAGTCTGGAGCTCACCGATGACAACGGAGAGTCAATCGCTGCAGGTGATACCGTGACCGCAAAGGCGGTCCTGAGAAATGGTACCAGCACAACCCAGACCGGCTATCTCATCCTTGCAATCTACAATGACGGCAACCTGTCCGATGTGGACTTTAAACCGATTTCTTCCAAGAGAGGACTTTTTGACGGCACCGTAAGCTTGACGGTGGAAAGTGCAGAAAATGTGGAAGTATCTGCTTTTGTATGGAACAACCTAAGCGATGTAGAGCCTATGGGCGCTGCGTGCACCTTGGAATAATCGCTTTGATGCAGGTTTTCGGAGACGGTCGTTGACCGTCTCCGAAAAGAATTCACCAGAGAGGACGATGAACGGAAATGAAGAGACTTAGTACAATATTTCTGGCGCTGACGGTGCTTGCTATGGCAATTCCCGGCGGAGGAGTCTGGCGTGAAACGGTTGCTTTTGCAGAGGAAACCTATACGGAGCTTTACCGTCTGGACTTTGACGATGTGGATACCGTTACGGCAACGGCGGACAAATCTGCATTTAACGCGGTTTACAACAATGCCCAAAGCAAAAAAGCAGAACTGCTCAGCCCCAAAGCAAACTTCAATTATACTGTTGCCCCCAAAACGGAGGGCGGCACCGACAAGTATATTCAGCTTGACTCGGATTATGCAAGCAATGCCAGCGGATATACGGCATTGCAGGTGTGGCTTCCCAACGGTGGATTCCAGACCAACAACGGAACCTACAAGATTTCCTTTGATGCAAAGACAAACACTGCATCCAATAAACCCTTTTTGAGAATCAAGACCAACCATACTGACAACCCCATGGGGGACAGCGTCATTGCAGCCAACGGCGGAATCTACAACTGGGGTCCCTGTCTTGGCGGTATCGCCCCCATCAACGCGGATGGGGCAAGAGACCAGTCCTCTGCCAACATTTATGGGACCTACAGTACCTATGAGGGCGTGGAAAATCTTGGCTGGTTTACCGCAAGCTATGAAAACGAAACCAAGGTAAACCTTTCTCTTGATGAATGGCACAATTCCGAAATCTTTATTGATACGGTAAACGGAATTGCCTATTATTACTTTGATGGTATCTACGCAGGTTGTCAGAAGGATACCACCTTCCAGAAAAAGTTTATCTGCGGTCAATATTCGGCAAAGACCCTCCAGTTCCAGATAGAACAGGGATGGAATGTAGGAAACGGGTTTCAGCTTGACAACATTGTGATTTCCCATTCTTCCGACATTTTTGACGGAAGCGGCAGAGTAACGGCATCCTCCGCAAAGATGATTGATTGCACCGAGGAATCCCTCGCGTTTGCACCGGAGATGTCAGCAATCGCAAAGAAATTTGAGATTGCTGTATCCAATGTGATAGATAGTACTGCCATTGCTTCTCAGGTAACTTTGAAAAAGAATGGTGTAACCATTCCCTTTGCCACCACGAACTATGTTGCAACCAACAAAACAAGCGGTGTGCTGACACTTACCACCGAGAACTACTTAGAGAGCGGTGGCGGATACACCCTCTCTGCACTTGATAAAGAATACAGTTTTTCCATTACTTATCCTCAAATGATGGCAATCGGAAACCTGTATCTGGCTAAGGGCGGACAAAAGGTTGCGGATATTGCAACCCTTTCTGCATCCGATGCAGTTTCGGCAGAGATTACCGTCCTCAACCCCACGGGGCAGAAACAGGATGCAACGTTGGTTGCGGCTTGCTTTGACGGTGCGGAGCTGAAATCGGTATATTACAAGGATGTTCCCCTTCCTGCAACCGACATGGTGGGTTCGGTGTCCTTGCCCTTTACCGTGCCTGCGGCAACCAATCCCGCAATCATCCTCTATGTAGTAGACAGTATGCAAAACTTTGCGGCATTGGCAGACCCCGTGATTTTGGGTACTGTTACACCTGCAAGCGGAACGATTTTTGAGATAGGCGAAACCAACTTGAATAATAAAAACAAAACCGTGACACTGTTGGTTTATCAGCCGGACAAATCTTTTGCAAACCTTGCAGAAGGTGTGGATATGAGTGGCGTGATTCATACCATCGCACAGACAAAGGCAACCGAAGAGGGGGTGTACCTGTTCAAGGCGGGATTTACCACCGTAGATACAAGCGGTGTATACAAGGCATACACCAATATCGGTAATGGTCCCCAATTGGAAAGACTGCCCTTTGTGAATGAAGATGAAAACCAAACTGCAGTGACCATCATGCTCGGTTCCACCGATTTTGTGAACGATGCAAAGGCCAATGCGGCGGCACTTGGGTTTGGGGAATTCACCGACAGTGTTCCTGAGGCGGCATACAGCATTCTGCAAGATTATTATGCAAACAATACGGTAGATGCAACCGACGTTGCAACAAACCGCAGCGCGGCAAGAAAGAGTGAAATCATCGCCTGCGTCAACGCAGGTGTGATGACCAATCTCTTTAAGTGTGCCGATTATCTCTCGACAGAAACCGCCGACATTGCGGAATTCTTTGCAGGAAGCTATTTCACCGACACTCTGCAGGCAAGCATCACCGCAGATGTAAAGCAGAAGAATATCAGCAGCATTTCTGCCTTAAAGGGCACTCTTAATAAGGCGTTTGTGCTGAATCTGGTAGCAACCCCCAACGGCTATGAAAATATAGTCCCTGTGCTTCAAAAATTTGCAGGCGATATCGGGGTGGACAGCTCCAAGGTAACTTTGGATGTTGCACAGGCCATCAGTGGAAACACTTATGGAGATTATCCCGCCCTGAAAACTGCCATTGAAGCAGTACCCCCGCCTCCCCCTCCCGGCGGCGGTGGTGGTGGCGGTTCCTTCGGCGGTGGCGGCGGTTCCCTTGTGGGTGGCGGTGGCAACACTTTGGGCAACTCCCTTGGCGGAGTTCCCACAACCAGTACCCAGGGTAACCAAGAGCCTGTCAAGGAAATCCCCAAAAACATCTTCGCAGATGTTTCGGATGAGTATTGGGGTCGGGATGCCATTGTTTTCCTGACCGAAAGAAACATTCTGAACGGAAAGAGCAAGGATTTGTTCTGTCCAGAGGATTATGTAACAAGAGAAGAGTTTACCAAGATGATTGTCCTTGCTTTCTGCGATATAGCAGAGGATGCCGATGCGGACTTTACCGATGTGGACAAGAATGAATGGTATTACAGCTACATTGCCATTGCTGCAAAAGATGGCTTGATTACAGGCTATGATGACAAGACTTTTGGTACTGGTCAACGGATTACCAGACAGGATATGGCAGTCATCCTAAACAGAGTGGCACAGGTATTTAACTATGGATTTAAGATGCCGGAATATTTTGAAGAATTTGCAGATAACGACAGTATTGCAGAGTACGCCGGCGAAGCAGTATATACCCTGAAGGATGCAGGGGTAATCAAGGGTGATGGCACCAACTTCAATCCCACGGCGTTTGCCCAAAGAGCAGAGGCGGCAACCATCATCTATAATATGCTGTCATTATAAGAAACCGGAGGTGGACATTGAATATGAAAAAGATAATAGCATTCATTTTGACATTGATATTTTTGATGTCGGCAGTTCAGATTCCGGCGATGGCGGAGGAAACAACCTCGGCAATTAACAACGAAAAGATGTCAGTGCTGACCACCTTGGGCATTGTAGAACCTTTGCTTGATGAGAGTCTGGCAGTTACCCCCGTTACAAGAGCGGAATTTGCTCTTTATGTAGGAAACATCATTGGAGTAACTGAGAAGAATATTTGCGACAAGAGATACTATACCGATCTGCCTGCTGACCATTGGGCAGCAAACACCATCAACACCCTGACCCAAATGGGGGTTGTGGGCGGCAGCGACGGGAAATTCAACCCGGGAGATGTCATCAGCAGAGATGAGGCAATCACCATGTTGCTCAATGCTCTGGGTTATAAGGAAATTGCCGGGCTCAAGGGCGGATTCCCCATTGGTTATCGGATTCTGGCAAACCAGTTTGATATTGCAAGCCGGATGGGTGCGCTGGAAGAATTGACATTTATCGAAACCTGTGAGATTCTTTACGATACCCTCTTTGCCCCCATCGTGAGAGTCAATAACTATACCAGCGACGGTGAGGAAACTTATCACACCGGCGACGAAACCACAGTCATGGATTATTACTTCAAGGTGAAGCATGTGCGGGGTATTCTTAAGAGCGCCTTTGGTATTTCGGTAGACACTGGTTCCGCTTGCGAAGTCCATCAGGTAAGAATCGACAATGTGGTATTCAAGAATGAATGTGCGGATGCCGTGGAGTATCTGGGCAGACAGGTCAGTGCCTATTACCGTGACACCAAGGATGGAAAGACCGTATTTATGATTTTCCTGACCGGAAACGATGACAGCATTATTATTGATGTGGAGGATTTTGAAGGTTTTAATCCCTCCACCAATGAGGTATCCTATTTTGATGGAAAAACCGAGAGAAAGATTTCTATCAGTGCCGGTTCTACGGTGGTACGAAATGGCGAGAACTATTCCAACAGAGTCAGACAGGCATTTGAGAATCTGCGCAAGGGTCAGATTTTCCTGAGTAAGTCGGAACGAGGCGTCTATGACATTGCCATCATCAAAAATTATACGGATATGGTTGTTATGTCAATCAATTCCGAAAAGATGAAAATCTATGACAAGATAGACAATACCAATGTTCTCTCTCTGGATGATGTTGAATACTTAAAAATCTATGACGATAAGAGAAACGAGAAGATTTTTGACGATATTGCCGAGGATGCCGTTTTGAGCGTATGCAAGTCGGCAAACTATTGTGAAATCATCATCAGCAACAGCACGGTAACCGGAGAAATTGCCACCATCCAAAAGGAAAACGGAAAGACCAAGTTGAAGATTAACAACATTCTCTATCCCATTGCCGATGAGTATTACACCACAAATATGAGAAACATCGCCGCAGGGGACAATGTCACTGCATATATCGATGCCTTTGGCGTGTGCGTGTATCTGGACGACAGCGTAAAAACCCCCTTTGAAGCCGGATACATTGTGGCAACAACCGCAAGAGAAAATTTCGGAAGCTACCGAATGAAGATTCTGCGTCAGTCCGGCGCCTTACAGGTGTTTGAGTGCAGCAAAAAGGTGTTAATTGACGGCGTTGCCAAAAAGACCGATGCGGAGATTGAAGCAGCTCTTTCTGCACGAAGCGGAAGAATCAGCAAGCAGGTCATACGTTTCGCGCTGGACAGCGACAACAAAATCAAGTGGATGGAAACAGCGGTTCCTTATGGACAAACGCCTGCAGATAACAATGTGCTGAGAGCTGAAACGGCGAGAGAACAAATGTATTATTATGCGGGCAGCGGAATGCTGGGACCTAAAGTTAAGCTTATAGATAGCACTATTTGCTTTGTTGTTCCTGACCCTACAAAAATGAACCCTCAGGACAAGGAATTTGCGGTGATGGCACGCACTGACATTATGGGCAGCACCAATTATCGGGCAACTGCATACAAAACCAACGATGCTACCATCGCGGCGGATATTGTTTTGTTCGAAACAGACAATCTGGCGCAGGGTGACTGGTATCACCATCTGGTGCTTGTGGATTCTGTCTATCAAGTGTATGACACCGAAGAAGAGGAGTCTGTTCAGGCTGCCGATGTATGGATCAATGGTGTAAAGTATACCTATTACGCGGCGGAAGGCCGTACCTTTGATGCGATGCCTGCACGATGGGATGCGGCAAACAGAGGACCGAACAACATTCAATCGGGTGATGTTTTGCGTATATTCAAAAACAGTCTGGGCGAGATCACCGAGGCAGACGTTGTGTGGAGCTATGCCACCCAAGCACCCAGCCAGCTGAACAGTGGATGGGTTGATTGGGAACTTTATATCACCTATGGCTACATTACATCGATCAAAGACGGCCTTGCAAAGTTTGAATATAAAGAAAACGGACAAAATATTGCGGGAATTGCAACCTGTGAGTCGTCCATTATGGTTTACGATTCTCAAGCAAGACGCGCAGAAAAAATCCGCTTGGGTAACCAGATGGATTTGTATGAGGCGATGATGGAGCATAATCTGATTGTGGTACCCCAGAGATACGGGGCAACCAATACAATTATCATTTTGAAGTAAAAAAAGAACCACCAAAGCGACATTGTCGCTTTGGTGGGACCGAGATTACAGTTTGGAAGCAAATTGTTTGGGAGAAATCCCCACATATTTTTTAAAGGTGCGGGCGAAATAGTTCTGGCTGGAAAAACCAGTCAACTCCGAAATTTGGGAAATAGAATAATCGGTATTTTCCAGATATTCTTTCGCCTTATTGATCTTGATGATAGTGATATATTCACTGGGCGAGATTCCCATAGCCAGCTTGAAGATATGGGAAAAATGGCTGACACTCAGGTTACACATATCTGCATAGTATTTGATGGAATGGGGTTTGTCAAACTCTTGCATAATGGTGTGGCAGATATTGACGATGCGGGTTTTGTTGCTCAGATAAATCGGATTGTTGCCGTTGATGATTCTGCGGCCTGCCAGAGCAAAAAATTCAAGCAGGTATGCACATTTCAAATCCTCGGAAAAGGGTTGTTCGAACATAAACTCCTCGTTGATGTTCCGGATAAGGGATTGCAGTCGTTGGCTTTTCCCAACATGGACGATTTGATTTTGCAAAAGACCACAGTTGGTGAGAATTTTTTCACATCCCGTTCCGGCAAAGTGGATGTATCCCGACACAGGATTTTCGGATGCCAAAAACGAATATTTTTGTTTTTCGCCGGGAGGGTAGAGGATGATATCCCCCTCAGAAAGGACCACATTGGCACCGTCCTTTTCTGCATAACAATTTCCTTGCAGAATATATAAAACGTGATAATCGATACGGCCTTTGGGGCGCAGTACGCTATAATCGTCAGAAAGAGCCTGAATGGCGCAGCTGTTTACGTGTAAGTACTTGTCCGACGTTTTTTCAGTGGAAAAAACCATAAAGATCACCTCGATAGAATTATATAATAGGATGCTTTTTGCGTCAAGTATCAATCGAAGATTTGTGCTAAAAAACAGCGTGTTTCATAGAGAAAAATACAAGAATGATTTGAAAGATTTTTTTCATCGGTGTTAAAGGAGCTAAAAATATGAGAAAATTTGCATTTATAGGAGCAGGCAGCCTGCAGTTTACTACAAGCTGTTTGAGAGACTTACTTACGTTTGATGCATTCAAGGACTGTGAGGTCCGTTTGATGGATGTAAACCCCACTGCTCTTAAACGCATAACAATGATTTGTGAGAAGATAAAAACCACCATGGAGTGCCCCGATTGCAAAATTATTTCTACCCTTGATAGGGCAGAAGCATTAAAAGATGCAGACGGCGTGTTATGTACCGTCTTTAACGGGGATGTGGACATCTGGAAGTATGACATTGAAATTCCCAAAAAATACGGCATTGATATCAATGTAGGGGATACCAGAAGCGTTTCGGGTATTTTCCGTGCATTGAGAAACATCCCGCTTATGCTGGACATCTGTGCGGACATCGAAAGGTATTGTCCCAAAGCTGTATTTTTGAACTATACCAATCCTATGTCGATGCTGTGCGGGGCTATGCACAAGTATACCAATGTGGATGTAACGGGAATCTGTCACAGTGTACAGCATACCATCGGGATGCTGGCTGATTGGCTTGAGGTTCCAAAAGATGAGATTAACTACAAATGTATGGGCGTCAACCATCAGGCGTTTTATACCGTACTGGAGCATAACGGGGAGGACTTGTACCCCAGACTGCGGAAGTTAGTAGAAACCAAGGAGTTTTTTGACAAGGAACAGGTTAGAAACGAAATGTTCTTGAAATTGGGCTATTATGTGACCGAATCCAGCGGGCATAATTCCGAGTATAATGCTTGGTTCAGAAAACGCCCTGATTTGATTGAAAAGTATTGTACCCATTCCACTGAGTGGAATCCGGGTGAGTACGCGTTTTCTTTGAACTTGAGATTGGACAGAAATGCCAATATTGAAAAGCAGTATGATGAGTTTTTAAGCAATGAAATCAGTAAGGAAAAGAGTGTGGAGTATGCGGCGGATATCTTCAATGCCCGTATCGGTGACGGGAAACCGTTTATCTTTAACGGTAATGTGACTAACTACGGGTCGATTCCCAATCTGCCTTATGATGCCTGTGTGGAGGTTCCTGTGGTTGCGGATCGAATGGGCTACAAGACGACCATTGCCGGCAACCTGCCCGAACATATTGCCATCTTGGTCAACACCACTGCACGGATTGAAAGTCTTGTGATTGAAGCGGCAATGAAAAAGAGCAAGGAACTTGTGTATCAGGCGGTGTATATGGACCCCCTTTCCTCAGCAGTTTGCTCCCTTGAGGAAATTAAAAATATGTGTGACGAACTATTTGAAATCAACAAGGATTTTCTTGGAGATTACAAGTAAATTACGAAAATGCAAGAGGTTTTTCCTCTTGCATTTGTGATAAAAGGAGAATGCGGGATGAACAAACGAACCGATGAGATTCTGAAAGCCTTAACCTTGGAAGAAAAAATATCCCTACTTACCGGAGCGGGATCTATGGCAACGGCAGAAGTTGGGAGATTGGAACTAAATGCCAAAAAGTTTGCCGATGGCCCCCACGGAGTACGGAAAGCCTTTGAGGAAAATTGCACCTCATTTCCCAATCTATGCCTTGTGGGCGCGACTTGGGATACCGAACTGATTCACAAGATGGGTGTTGCCTTGGCAAAGGACTGTATCGAGCACGATGTGGATATGCTTCTGGGCCCGGGCGTCAACATCAAAAGACATATTCTGTGCGGAAGAAACTTTGAATATCTTTCCGAAGACCCCGTTCTTGCAGGGGAGCTTGCGGCGGCATACATCAACGGCTTGCAAAGCCTTGGGGTGGGTGCCTCGCTGAAGCATTATGCTGCCAACAATCAGGAAAAATACCGTATTACCGTGAATGTAGATGCGGACTTAAGAACCCTGATGGAGATTTATCTGAGAGCCTTTGAAATTGCAGTGAAGAAATCTTCTCCCGCCAGCGTGATGTGTGCGTATAACAAGATTTATTCCATCTGGTGTTCCGAAAACAAGTTCCTGTTGACCGAGGTTTTGCGGGATATGTGGCATTATGACGGCTTTGTGGTGTCGGACTGGGGCGCGGTGCACGATGCCCCCAAATCCTTTGCTGCAGGGCTGGATATGCAGATGCCTCAAAACCCTACCCTTTTGGATGAGATGAAACAAGGCTTGGAAAAGGGTACCATCACTATGGAAGAGATTGACGCCGCCGTCAGACGGATGATTGATTTTATCAAAAAACCCGTGCAGGAAAAGGGCGCGTATAATCGGCAGGAGCAACACAACCTTGCCCGTGAGATTGCGGCAGGGGGCATTGTTCTTTTGAAGAATGAGAAAGAGGTTCTACCGATCACTCCCCAAAAGTACAAAAAAATCGCTGTTATCGGCGAATTTGCAAAGGATCCCTTAATCAATGGACAGGGAAGTGCAGAGGTTCGGGTTCAAAAGGAATGGATTGAGTCCCCCTATGACGAACTCAAAAAGATACTGGACGGCGATGTGGAACTCGCCTATCAGGAGGTCTACAAAAAAGCCGAGTTCTCACGGGAGATGCTCTGGCCGAAAAAGGGTGTTTTTAACCAGTTCATTGCTGACTGCGATATGGTGCTGATGTTTGTGGGGGCTATGGAATCGGAGGATACTGAGAACTTTGACCGTAGAACCGCGGAGTTGAACCCCAATTACGAAATGTTTATTGAAGAGGCGGTAAACAGCGGAAAACCGGTGGCGGTGGTCATCCAATCGGGAAGTGCAATGATTTTGGGTGACTGGCACAAAAAGGTGTCTACCACCATAGAGATGTGGCTGGGCGGTGAGAGTGCCGGCGGCGCCATTGCCGATGTGTTGTGCGGCAAGGTGAATCCCTCTGGCAGACTGCCGGAAACCTTCCCTGCCAAAATGCGCACCGACCTTGTATATCCGGGAGATGAACATGCCGTTTCCTATCATGAGAACTTGTTGGTGGGCTATCGGTATTATGATTTGCATCCTGAGGAAATCGTGTATCCCTTCGGACATGGGCTTTCTTATACAGAATTTACTTATAGCGATGTCAAGCTTGTCCAAAAGGGTGATAAGATTACCGTAGCCTTTGACCTGAAAAATGTGGGCAAGGTGAAGGGTGCCGAGGTTGTTGAGTTGTATGTGGGCGATCCTGTTTCTACGGTGGTGCGCCCCGTTAAGGAGTTGAAAGCCTTCCGAAAGGTGATGCTTGATGCGGGAGAAACCCAACGGGTAGAACTGGAGGTTGCCATCCGGGATATGGGTTATTATAATGTGGCACTTCGGGATTGGGTAACAGAACCGGGGGAATATATCTTCTATCTGGGGGCATCCTCACAGGATATTCGTCACAAGGAGTCTATCATTCTCAATACCGATGCCCCCTATACTATTGACCATTACACCGAAAGCATGATTGGATAAAAAATGAGCGGTCTAAGACCGCTCATTTTATACTATCATAATTCAGGTTGGGGAAGTATTTGCAGAATTCTTTAAGTTCCTTGCGGTAATCCCCCTCAATTTCTACAAAGTGGTGGATGTAAGGCCCGTCAAGCAGGCGGTCTTCTACCTTTTGCAGATTGTCAAATTCCACCCAGATGTAAGTGCCGTGGGTCTGGGGGCCCTTGGTGGTATCAGCCACAAGAGGCAGAATCATATAGTTTCCGCTTTCCTGATCCAGACGGGCGATGGTGTAAGTGCCGTCCTTTCCGCGGAACCAAGACCGCTGATTCACCAGTCTTGCCTCGGAGTCGATGCCGCTTTCTGCTTTTTGGGAAAGGGGGAACGGTCCGCAGTGCCACAACAGTTCGGCATTCTTGTTTTCGGGATGCCGAACGGTGAACTCGCCGAACAGCGGCTTGCCCTCACCGAGGGTTGCACATTTGAGCAGAACCATCGTCATCAAACAATGCATATCGCTCTCACAGGAAATCAGGTATCCCATATCGTTCAGCAGACCATAGACGGTACAGGGCGCAAGTCCGTCAAACATCACAGGGGTTGCAGTCCAGCACTCGGCGGAAATGGCATCCAGATGGAACTCGTCATACAGCCGTTGATACATCACCGTCATTGCTGCCATTCGCTCCACATACTGAGGCGTCAGGTCATCTAAGGTATAGTTGTTTCGAATGTAATCGGCAATTTCCGCCATTTGGGTGGGCTTTTCTTCCAGAACGGCGTTCATCCGTTGTTCAATCAGTGCAAAGTTGATGGGGATAATCTTTATTCCAAACTTCTCCATCAGCTCACCCTCGTTCCAGATCACCGAGAAGAAAGGCGCAGGGCGGATACCTACCTGACCGATACGCATACCAGTAAAATTCTTAACCATACAGGCAACCCGGACAAAGCTGTCAAAACCTGCCTTAAATTCCTCGCTGTCCACCTTGCAACAGGGCAGATGGGAAAAGGGGATATGGAACCGTTGCATCTGGCGGGATACCCCGAAAAGACCGCATTGGGAATCGGTGGGACGCATTCCGTCTACATAATATTCGTCATCCAGAGGCGCCCACAAAAGCACCGGCTTGCCAAGTGCCTTTGCGATGTCAGCGGCAGCCTCTTCATTACCGAAGTTGCAGTTGATGATAAAGACGGCATCCACATCGCTTTCTTTGAAACGTTCGATAATGTCATTTGCCGATGCATCATCGTAAATCAAATTTTTATGCCCTAACCCTTTTGAATTTACAAAGGATACTTTGTCGGTTGTAAAATGTTCTTCAATATAGTCTACAAACCTTTTTCCTCTTTCTTCTGCTGAATACCATGTTAAAAATGTGCCTTTAGGTCTGTCAGTTGCGTTACGACGCATCGGAACAAGTCCGATTTTCACTTTGTAGTCAAGCATTTTTTCCTCCAAAAGATAAAGTTCTTTTTTATTTATGTAAAATTATTATTGAGACAACTACTATATATAGTAGCAAATGGCAGCCAGTGCCTTTGCAGATTCTGTTAATGACGAAATAAGTGTATATTCATCTTTTGAATGGATATTTTTGCTTGCAACGCCAACCGAATCCAATGTGGGGATACCACACATTGTTGTATACGAAGCATCCGAGCCGCCTCCGCTTTCACGAACGGACAAAGCGGGCAAATTGGTTTTTTCAAAAATTTTATTTGCAGCTTCAAGAAGTTTAAGATTTGCGTCGGTAAGTTCCATAGCTTCTCTGAAAGATTCCATAACAAGCTCACAGGTGGTTCCCTCTATATAAGAAGTTTCTGCAACCTTTTTTGCAATGTTTTCTACCATTTTACGTTCTTCACTGTTTGAAAATCTGAAATCCACTCCAAAAGTGCATTCTGCCGGAACGGTATTTGTCTTTGTTCCACCCGAAATTTTGCCGCAATTTGCGGTAATTCCTTTCATATCCTTGTATTTTTCCAGCTCAAGAATTTTGTGTGCCGCTTCTGCGATTGCACTTACACCGTTGTAGCAAGCCGATGCGTGTTCAGCCCTGCCTGTAATGTTAAATGTGTATCTTATGATACCCTTTCTTTTAAGTACCACAGTACCGGCAAGTGAAGGCTCACAGTTTAAAAACGCGGCAGCGCCACGGCCGCATTCGCACATATAGTCAACGGTTGTGTGGTTGCTCTCGATACTGCTTGTTTCTTCATCAGCCTGCAATATAAGTTTTATGGGACGTGCGATAAAATTTTCCTTGCTGAGAGCTGCCATAGCCAAAAGAGATGCCACGATTCCGCCCTTGCAGTCAGCAACACCGGGACCATACATTTTGTCGCCATCATATTTAACCACAGGTTCTTTGAAAAGGCCCACAGGATGAACTGTGTCTACGTGTCCTGAAAGACATACAGGAGCTTCTGTTGCATCGGGATTCATAGTGATACAGATACAATCTCCTGCAACTTCCTGCTTTTGTCTTTCTATCTTCCAGCCAAAAGCCTCTGCTTTTTTTATAATATAATCGCTTGCAGCATCCACACCCTCCTTGTAATCGGTGGGACTTTCGAGAAGGCAGAACTCTTCAAGAATCTTTACATATTCCTGCTCCATATCGTCTATTCTTTCAAAAAGTTTTTCACAGTTAATCATATTTGTCTCTCCTGTTATGTATAAGGTCCATGAATTTCCTTCATTAATCCCGCCAGTCAAACACCGTTCCTAATGGGAATGTTGCATTATTTTCCGCAAGCTCCTTATAAACCTGCGGACATTCCTCAGGCTTGCAAACTCTTGAAATGATAGGCATAACCTGAACTCTTTTTGATGAAATCATATCAAGAATTGCACGACAATCATCGTGGTGCGTCCAATGGTGAGGATAAGATTCGAATTTGGGTCTGACAAAGTTATGCGCACCTATAATCTTTACACCCGGTCTGTGAACCTGCCGATAGTAATCGACTGCACAGTCAGAAACTCTCGTACATCCAAGTAACGATATTCTTCCTTGCCATGATGCACATTCAAGCGATTGTTTCATCGCGGCAGAAACTCCGGTAACCTCAACGCACCCATTTACACCTCTTCCTTTTGTAACAGTTTTAACCTTTTCAACAAAGTCTTCATCTTTAGGATTAAAGGCATAGTCTGCACCAAGTTTAAGGGCAAGCTTCCGTCTTTCTTCATTTAAGTCTGCTACAACTACAGGATTTGCACCGGAAAGTCTGCAAAATTGTGTTGCAAATATTCCCAGCAGACCCTGGCCCATAACCATAGCCGACTCTCCTAATTCCAGTTCAAGCTTTCGTACTCCGCCCAAACCCATTGAAGCAATTATAACAAAAGCAGCCTCAAGAGACGAAACATCATCATTTTCCACCTTGGTTATTTCAGATTCTCTTCTTATATTGTAATCAGAATGGCAACCGTGGTATACCAAAACACGGTCTCCCGGAACTATATTTTTAACATCCTTTCCCACCTCAACGGCAATCCCTACACCGCAATAGCCTAATGACACAGGAAATTTTCCGGCTGTGTTACTAAGCCCCATAAGGAAGGCATACTCTGTTCCTCCGCTCACAACGGTATATTCCATTTTTGTCAGTACTTCATCAGACTTAATTTCAGGCAAATCCACATTGATAAGTTCAGCTTTACCAGGTCCGGTAAAAAAAATCTGTTTTCTTTCCATCAATCTTCACCTTTGCTTAATTTTTAAATACATGTAATTTTGACGATATTATAAAAACAAACTCAAACACCTCGGAACCCGCGTCCTATAATTTCGTTGCTTGTAGTAACAATAATAAACGCTCCGGGGTCAATCTCCTTGATTTTCTTTCTCAGCTTTATTGCCTCTATTCGCTTGCACACAGTATGAATCATAGCTCTGTTGTCTTTTGTAAACTCACCAACAACCGAACCTACAGTGGCACTATGGTGAAGCGTTTCGATAATATACTTTGATATTTCTTCACGTTTGGTGGTTATTATAACAAAATACTTGCAGGTATGAAAGCTTTCTATTACAGTATCCACCAAAAATGCCTTTGAGCATAATCCAAGCAAAGAAAACAATCCGGTTTGAATATTAAAAACAAAAAACGAACTTGCAGCAACTACAAAATCTACCGCCAATAAAGCCTTTCCTACATTGATATCTGTAAACTTTTTCAATACCAGAGCAGCAATATCTGTTCCGCCGGAGGAAGCATCACTATTGAAAATCATGGCTGAACCAATAGAGGTCAACAACATAGCATACATTAATTCCAGAAGTGGCTGATCGGTCAACGGAGCGGAAAGCGGTATAAGCAATTCAAAAAGAAA
Organism: Clostridia bacterium; assembly: GCA_017397725.1. GTDB lineage: Bacteria > Bacillota > Clostridia > Monoglobales > Monoglobaceae > Ructibacterium. The sequence continues at coordinate 17,943 of JAFQIA010000025.1, read as the reverse complement.
CGTAATAGCAGAATAAAACATACTGCAGTAAAGTGTTTTGAAACTGTTTTGCCATCCTAAAAACAAAAACCCCAACACAAGAAGTGCAATGTTTAAAATCCATATCCATACTGCAGGTGTTACAGGAGAAATTCGACCCAGAATAGTACCAATACCCGTTACACCGCCTGTAGCAAATCCATTGGGAATTTTAAAAAAATAGATTCCAACAGAAAGTAAAATACATCCGATATTCATGATTGTAAAATTTTTAATCTTTGTACTTTTCACTTTTGTTTTCTCCTGTTAAATGTCTGAAACACACTTCATTGTACTTTAGTTTTCACCACACACCTGTGTAAGCACCTTGTGTACCGCTATCTCGTGGTCATATGTAAACGGATTTTCCGATGTACCATTTATATAAGCCGCAAAGTCCTGTACCATTGTGTCATATCTTGAATCCTTCGGAATGTCCGTAATATCAATTTTTTCTTTCATATCCGAATAATGACTTTTTGTTATATCTAAATCGGAAAAAGTCATAGCAACATCATTTTCTATTGGCAAGATACTTATTGTTCCCTTCTCGCCACAAACAACAAACTGTCGTCTTCCCCAGCCGTTAACCTCAACAGAGGACGCGTAAACACGGGCAATCGCCTTCTCATACTCCAGCACAGCCAGGTTGTTGTCCTCAAAATCAATTCCGTCATAACCTGTATGCTTAAAAAAACTAGTAACATTCTCAGGCTCGCCTAACAGATATACAACCAGATCAATAAGATGAGAGCCCATAATAAACATTGTGCCGCCATTATATTTTCCCATATTGATCTTTGAGTTTTCATAATGATGGGTACTCATTTCAGCGTTAATTGTATGTATTGCCCCAATTTCCCCATTCTTTATCATAGCAAAGCTTTTCATAATGGCAGGATTGTAGCGATACATATACCCAAGCTGCACAACAATTCCATGTTCCCTTGCCATATTTATTATTTCTGTGTATTTATCAACCGAGCCGGTTGTGGGTTTATCCAGATGGATGTGTTTTCCTGCCTTAATGCATCTTTCGGCAACCTCTGTAAGTCTTGAAATTTCGCATTCCACCAGCACAGCATCTACCTGATCCAGAAGCTCTTCTTCGCTCATTCTTAAAAGACCCTTATAGGCATCTTTTTCTGCGTTTTTTTTAACTATTTCATCGTTACTTTCAGAATACCCTACAACTTCAAATAAATCAGGAAATTTCCGAACAGCAAGCATCTTTCCTTCGCCATGGGCGTGAGCAAGCCCTATTTGACCTATTTTTATCCTATTTCCCATGTCATCACCTCTCAATAGGACATCTTAACACTTTGTAAAATACAAAAGCGTGTCCATATCCACCGGAATTTCTGCTTCGCAGTTTCCATCGTATAGGTTCCCGTCCTGGTCCTTCCAATTTCCTGTCGGGAATTTCACCGATTTTGTTGTTACTCCTTTTTCAATCACAGGCGCAACCATAATCTCATTGCCAAGCATAAACTGATCATTGGTTTTTTCAAAATTTTCATCAGGGAAAACATACGCCATATGTCTCACGATGGGCTCCCCTGTTTTTGACGCTTCCACGGCAAGCCTTAAAAACAAATCACCAAATTTTTCGTGCAATTTTATGGCTTTTATCACTCTTTGGGAGTTTTCTAAGTTTAACACTCTCCACGGCGCGATGGAAATTTGCATCATCCCCATCATACTGTTTGCCTGAGCCCATCGTACAAAAAGCTCCTCATCAAGTATTGTATTTTCATCAAAGCAATCGATGATTCCACCACCTACCATATCAGGGCAATTGTAAGCATAACCCAAAAGTCCTTGAACAACAGTATGTCCGATAAGGGTGTTTATTCCAAATTCATTCCAGGAATGATATTTATCATGAAGCCTTGCAACAATGGGTCTGCCTCCTGATTTCCAAGCGGCTCTGAACTCATTAAATTGATATCTTTCGCCAAATTTATTAAAATACAAGGTATGGTTCCTTGCAAGGGTCGGTTCATATAAAATATCATCATCTTTGTAAAAATAGGTGTCACCCGCATCAAACTTAAAACCGTCAATGCCATACTTTTCCATCAGGATATTCAACTGTTCTTCCATCCACGCTACCGCTCCGGGATTCGTGAAATCCAGAACCGCACTATATCCGCTCCACCATTTTCTTACAGCAATTTCTCCATCTGAGTTGCGCACAAGGTAATTCCGGTCCCTAAGAAATTTATATCTTGTTCCGGCAGATGCTATAATCGGGGAAACCCATACCATAACAGTGAATCCAAGCTTGTGAAGCTCGTCAACAAGAAATTTGGGGTCAGGAACTTTGCCTTTATGAAATTCTTCATACACGCCATACTCTTCCTGCCACCCACCGTCAATCATCAGAACTCCGGCAGGCAATCCATGTTCCAAAATACCTTTTGCATAGTTTATAATACCTTCTGTTGTCTGGTTTGTCCCCAGTTCTATCCACGTATTATATTGGGGGACACTCCAGAACAGTGAATCAGGCATTTCTCCGGTAAAAGGAAAATGTTCCTTCATTGCTGCAAGATACGCACCGCGCAGATTTTCAAACCCGTCTTTTAATACGATATCCGCGGTCCCTTTGAATTCTATATTGCCGTTTTTGGCATCTACCGTAAAAGTCTCTTCACTCCAGATATATCTTCCCTTTGACGAAACCAAAAGCGGTGAAAACTGGTCTGTCTCACCATCACCCAAAAGGTCGAACGAACATACCGAGTTTTCACAAATCGGCATTTCATGTCCGCGATTCACAGAACCTCCCCACCAATATTCATTTTCTAAAATTCTGACCTGTAAAAGTTTCATAGTTTCCCTTTCTTTGACTTGTTATTCACGCCAATAGCAACACCTGTGATAAGCAGTATAAACGCAAAAAGGTATTGTAATGTAAATATGTTTTCTTTCAGCATAATCGCGCCAAATATACATGCAAAAAACGGCTCGGCAAACTTCAGAATATACATTTTTGAAAGCAACACCTTACCCATCGCATAATACCATATACAATATGATATGATAGATGCCAAACATATACAGCATAGTATGAGTACGCCTTCCGGGCTAAATGAAATTCGTGGCGCATGCAGCAGTCTTGCCAAAACAATAAGTACCATGCCGCCAAACAATTGCGACAGTCCTGTCACCATGATGGGACTTGTCTTTTTTATTGCCTTTTTGCAAAACAAGCTTGCAGATATGCCGGATATGGATGCAAGGACAATCATTACATCGCCCCATGAAAAACTGACTCTTCCTTCAGGCGTGATGTTCAATGCTATCACACCTGCAAAGCCAATAAACGCGCCGATTACTTTGGTAATCATGAATTTTTCTTCGCGTATTAGGAGAAAAGAAAAGCAAATATATAACAGCTCTCCTACCTTTTTTAACATTGCGGCCTTGGAACTATCTACAAATGTAAGTCCGATATAGGTGAGGGAATAATGAACCACAATTCCCAGTAGCCCCATGCACAAAATAGGAAAAATATTATTTTTCAAACCAACGGCACCTTTTTGGGTAAATACAGAAATCAAAGTAATTATCGCACCGCAAATGAAAAATCGGGTCCCTGCAAACATCAATATTTGTGGAGGATTGGAGGTATCTATGTCAAGAGCCTTGTATCCGACCTTAACAGCCGGATACAAAAACCCCCACAAAACCATCACCAACAACACAAGGCATATGTATTTGACCTCACTTTTTTTGCTTTTTTCTAAACTTTTCGAGGCTATTTGCATACGCTCAAAACGACCTTTCCAACATGGGTACCTGATTCCAAAATACTCATCGCCTCATCCGCCTTTTCCAGTGGCAAAACCTTGTATATAGACGGAACCATTTCCCCGGATTCTATTTTGGGCCAAACCACTTCCACAAGCTGTGAGAGAATTTCTGTCTTTTCTTCCACCGACCGCTTTCTCAGCATACTGCCAACAAGATGAATTCCCTTTTGAAGCACAGGTCTTAAGTTCATGGTTGTCTCGGGGCCTGCAAGCGTTGATATAATGATCCAATACCCGCCCTCTGCCATATACGTAATCGCTTTGCCAAGAATCTCTCCCGACAGACAATCCAATGCAACATTCACAGGATGACCGTTTTCTTCTTCTTTCTTTAAAACCTCGGCAACATCCTGAGTAACGGAATTGATGATTACATCCGCTCCCAAATGTTTTATCTTTTCCGCAATTTCATCAGACAAAACAGAGGTAATTACTCTGGAGCCCAACGCCTTTGCCATTGGTATCGCAACGCTTGCAATCCCTGAAGCACCTGCGGGTATAAACGCCGTCTGCCCCGGTTTCAGCTTTCCTTCTATATAAAGATTCAAATATGATGTTGCATAAGCCTCAGGAAGTGTCGCTGCCTGTTCAAAGGTAAGCATGCTTGGCATGGGCATAACCATACCATACGGAACACAAATATATTCCGCATAGCCACCGCCTCCCAAAAGGGCACATACCTTATCTCCCGCTTGGAACTTGCAATCCGTATCAGCTCCTATGCTTTCCACAACGCCCGAAACCTCAAGTCCCGGCCATTGTGGCCATCCTGCCGGTGACGGATAGGTTCCTTTGCGTTGTAATAAATCTGCACGATTTAATGCTGCTGCATATATTTTTATAAGAACCTCACCCTTTTTCGGCTGTGGCTTTGTAACCTCTGATAACACAAGTTCATTGTTTTCAACCAATACGGCTTTCATTTTCTCCATGTCCTCATCATCCTTCCTTCATGCGCAGATGTATCTTTTCTCTAATAATAAATTGCCATAAGAGTTGCTCCTCCCCAGGCACTCACAACAACAATATCAGCCCCATCAACATTGCATATTTCATCATAGATCTCTGTTGCCTGCACAGTACGAACCTTTTCTCTGGCTGTGTTATCTACACATAGCACCTTGGAATAGTGTTCCGTATTGAATACCTCATAGTTTTCGGGACTGTCTTCCGCATTATGAGGGAGCAGTTGAATATAACCATTTTTATTCAACGTTACTTTTCCCGCTACAACTCTGTGGGCGCTACCACTACTATTGCTGCTCGGATTGGAGCTCGTGTACAAGGTCCCTGTGCCTTCTGTACTGTAAATTAACTTCATAGCATTCACGAAACCTTGCGCGTCGTTCTGATACATAACAATATCACCGATTCCTGCTTTCAAACCTGCGCCTGATGAAACACCCTCCAGATTGTTGATGTCAACCCGTCTATTATAAACCTTTGCAGCATAATTAGAGCCGGAATTCTGGATCGTGAGGTTCTGATATACTTCCGCATTTTCGTCAAGTTCAACGCAAATCTCTTTGATAACACCTATGTTCCACGAATCTGTATTTCTCACTTCACGGTCTTTAAGCACAATGCACTCTACATTCAAATCATTGTCGTCAATAGAGTACGCTTCAAAGGTGTATTTTTTTTCGTTTATCAAGTAAGAACTTGCCGTACTGCAAACAAACTGATATTCTTCTGCACCACTCGGGCTACTGGGCACAGAAAAAACAGGGATGGATGTATTTGCCAATGCCACCTTGTACCCTAATGACTTCAGAGTAGAAAAGTAGGTGTAATCAGTTCCCGTGAATTTTTTCATATTCTTTTCCTCAGACCCTGCAGTGATAATTTCAGATATTTCTCCTTTTGAATTGAGTCGGATTCTGAGCATTTGTGCCGCACCATTGTTCAAAGCCTCAATTATTTTTTCATCCTTTTTCGGGGTGCCATTAATGCGAACAACCTGTGCGGCGGAGCATACGGAATGCTTTCCTTCCTCGGAAAAGACTTTCAATAATACTTCATAACTAAAATGTTCTCTTGCGCCCCTTGCTGCAATGAGATAGGCCCATTCCCAATCAGACCCGGTTTCAAAAACAACAGATACCGCACAGCCTCTATCATCAAATAAAATAACTGCATTTTCACCGATGTAGTTACCTGTATCTGTGCGTGCTTTTTTGGTTCCTTCATAAAAAGGATGCAACTGAAACGTTTCGGATACGCCTTCTCCATGAATTTCATCATAGATTGACATTTCGATTTCCAATGCTTTTCCTGCGATTTTTCCAATGCTTCCCTCTACTGAATTTTTAGAAAGATAGAGCTTTGCAACGCTGCCATCCTTACTAACCGCCGCACTCACTACACTGCCAACGGTAATATTTTCAAATTTCGAAGCCTCACCATTTTCTTCAACTATAATGTTATCGCAGCTTTTCAAGCTAAGAGTTTTTGTTTTGTATTCATATTCATCATAAATCTTATAATCATCACAATTAACAGCGTGCACAACATAGGTATCGAGATTCTCCACACGCACAATATCATACACACCATTGTCATTATTATCTATCAGCTCTACCGTTCCGTATTGGGGTTTCATATCATCCACGGTGTAACTGGTTAATGCTTTTCCGTTATAGATAAATTTTTTGTTGTTAGCAACCCTTGCTTTTATTGTTCTGCCCTTTGCATCGTAATAAACATATTCATTTGAGGAATGCTCCAAAATGTCATTATAGTCTATGGTTATGCTGCGGTTCCATGAATACAACCCGCCTATATGGATGATTGTTTTTTCGCCATTTTTGGTTTTGTAATAATAATCAACCAGCCTGCCTTCCCAGGCAAAGGTATCACAGGTAACCTTGTACGGCACCCGGTTTATGATCACATAACCTTTATTCGCAGTTTGGGTGCCATAAAGGTCAGAGTATTCCGTAGCCGAAATAATCCCTTGCCCCTTATGAAGTCCCATAAACATATCCAGTGCATTTTCTCCTGAAACAGTATAATTACCATTGCCGTCATTAACCATAGCATTGACTTCTGTTGCATTGAAAATTATTTTTGCAAAATCACGGTAGGTAATCGCCCCTGATGTATTAGAAACACCTTCATCCAGTCCCAATCTGTGCGCAGTATAAGCGTGCCCGGATTGGTCCAACATAACATGATAGCCAAGGATCTTGGCCACGGCTTTTATGACATCCTTATAAGAAATATTATTGTTAGGATAAAAGTTTTTGCCGTATCCGGAAAGAATCCCCATGTCCGCAAGAGCATTGACAATTCCACTATTTTTCACACCGGCCAAATCCGTAAATTGGCTTTCCTTATCACCAATGGCCGGCACTCCCATAAATTTACCAAGTGCAACCGCTGCATCAACACGCGAAATGTAGTTATCTTTTTTCTCTAATACAGCTTCATCAAAAAGCTCTACGCCAACCATGAACTCAAGTGCCTCGTCAATATCGGCTGCGACGTAGGTTTTTGTTTCCTTCTCTGCGGCAACGCTCTCTTTTGGCATAGGGACATCATATCCCATTTCAAAAAATTGCATATCGTCAATGTAAATGACTTCATTTTTATTCGCGGCAGTAATACGCATTTGTCTTACGTGGTCATACGAAAGGTCTGCCGGGATGGTAACGGTACCCGAAAATTCCACCCATTCATTCGCCGGAAGCGTTTTCGAGATAATCGGATGCCACCAATTGCTTTCTCCCTCGGAAAGAGATACATAGTTCATGATCACACGAACCATCTGAGAGGTCGTGGATTTAATTTTAGCACGCATTTCATAGGTTTTTCCGGGTTCAATATAAACATTTTGTCCTACAGGAGCGCCTGCCCATTGAGGAGTAAATTTAAGCACCGAGTTTTCGCCTTCATTGACATAAGCCACCGCCTTGCTTGAAGCACCGGCAAGTTCAAACATATTAAGATGGGTTTTATCCTCCATATCACCGTTTACAATCTGGTGATGCTTTGGGTATTCTGCGGCTGTACGAAAAGAAACCTCCGTCTTTTCCAATCGTTCTCCTGATGCAGATTTTATCTGTTTCGAAAACATGATTTTATATTCCGTATCCAGTTCCAATGCTGAAAAGTAAATGGTGCAACGTGTCGGTGATTTTTCATCAGGCACTACAGCGCTAACCGCATTTGGTGCCGAAGATATCGTTGTATTTGACAGGGTAGCTGCATCCATGGGCATATTAAACGTCACATCCATTTTAGTACCCATAGGTGTTATGCCCAGACTTCCATCCTCAGGAGTTGTAGAAACAATACTTACCCCTGACTTATCTACGTTTTGTGTAGAAGCATTGGCGATCATATTGGAAAAAATCAGAGCAAGACAAATAATCCAAGATATCCCTCTTTTCATCTTCATAATGTGCTCCCTCCCTATCCTAATTTACACTATACTGATTTAACAAAGCAACTAATCTTTGTAAAATTACCGCGGTTTCCGCGCGTGTAGCATATTCCTTTGGAGAAAATTCAAACTTTTCATTTCCTATGATCAGTCCTAAATATGCCACCTTTTCTACCGCTTTTACTGCATAGTCGCTGATCTCAGTTTGATCTGCAAAGGACACAATTTCATCTTTCAAAGGCTCATCTGCATGTACAAGCAAACGGCTGCACAAAACAGCAATATCCTGACGAGTAATGTTTTGTCCTGCACCGTAGGTATTTTTATCCATACCCTTGATCAGTCCGCAATTTGATGCAGCAGCTACATACGGATAAAACCAATCACTTTCTAAAACATCGGTGTATTTCACAGACTTATCCGTAAGCGGAATATTGGCTGCGATAACAATCATTTTTACAAATTCTTCTCGCTTAACCAAGTCCTCGGGGCAAAACATATCCTCAGTTTTACCATTGATCACCTTTAGATCGTACAAATACTCAATGGCTTCCTTCGCCCAAGGCACAGAGATAATATCCTTAAATACTTCTTTCACTTCGCCGACATCACTATTGTTTGAGCCTTCAGCCGGAGCTGATACAACAAATCCTTCACCGCCACCTGAAACGCCTCCCGAACTGCCGCCTGCACCGCCTCCCGAACTGCCGCCTAAACCGCCGCCGGAACCGCCGCCGGAATAATCTGCTTCCGATGCCGCTTTTAACTTGGTATATGCCTCATTTTCATTGGCTACGTTCATCCCCTGAAGGTTGCCATATATTTGTTCTTTATAAACAGAGGCATTTACATGGTCAATCAATGTCTTTGTTTCAGGCTTAAAAAAGTCCTTATTCTTATTGAAAATGTTGCTCACGGTTTCCCAACCGTTTGAATTTCTGAATGCATTCAAAATAATATTTTCTTCAACAAAGTAAATATAGTTATCTACACTTTCAAAATCCGCTGGTTTTTGTTCAATTTTTCGCGGCAATTCATCTTTTATCGTTTGCGTAAGATAATTGGTGTATGTATACGCAAGTCCTGTTTTGTCGGATTGATTCAGAATACTTTCCACAGATGCTCGAATCACATTTTCATTGTTTGTTTCGTTCGCAATCGTCAAAAGTGCGGTTTTCCATACTTTATCTGAAATTTCCTCTGCCGTCGCAACGCTACCCGTTTCACTGATTAATTTTGCAGTGAACTTACCCAACAATTCATTGTCGGTATGAATTACTTCAGTGGATAAGGTATCACAATCATTCAAATCCCGGTAATTTGTCTTTAAGAATTTCGCAAGTTCCATACTGTCATTGCCGGTAACGATCGTTTTATACAAATCAACAGTTTCCGCAATGGTCATGGTCTGAAAATTGATTGTCGTTTCATTAATACTTGTCCCTGCCTGTGATTTGATAGTAGGCAAAAGTGTAATGCTATAGTTTTCACCAGAAGCCAATACTTCTTGATTGAACACCACATTGATTGTATCAGTTTCAGCATCTGACCATGTAACCTTTTCGATAAGATTTTCAGGAACAGTTGTGAATGAGGTTTTATCAAAAGGTCCCTCTAACGGCAAATTTGATTTAATTTCCATTGTCAATCCATTTACATGGGTCTTGGTTGTACCATCAGGAGTTATCGTTAAAACAGGAGGGTCGGTATTGATTGATTTTGTTTCAAAGGAAAGTACCTGCTTCTCCATCTCCACACCTGCCAAAGATGAAAGCTTTTCCAACTCCATTTCAATGGTACGATTTACCTTAATTTTATCCAAAGTTACTATGCAAGTTGTATTTCCATCAAGGAATTTAATGTTCTTAACCTCTGCATTTGTCACCTTAATATTTTTCGCTGAGCTCGGAAGCATCGGTTTGTTAAATTCTAATTTAACATCAAGAGCTCCCGGCTCAATATTTGTTGTTCCGTCTTCAGGTGTTGAACTGATAAGTTCAGGCTTCCCTGCAGGAGCAACGCTACAGTCATATAACCCCCAATCATCTATGTAGACATCAACCGGATACGAGTCAGCCTTTGCAATAAGTCTTACGGCGTAACCACGTGATGTAGGGCAAACATTTGAAGGAATCTTATCAAACAAACAGGACACATCTGTCCATTCTCCGGCTTTTACGTTTATCCATGATATTGATGTAGGATGAGTCACAGTTGAACTGTCTGTTTCTGTAATATAGATAATACGCCAAGCTACCTTAATGTCGCTCTTTGCATATACTTTAGCTTCTGTATAATAGCGATGTCCTGGCAAGAATTCATATTTTTCAGTTCTGTTCTCTCCGTTAACGTACTGATTTATTGGAGCATTCTCCCAACCAGCCTTCAAACAAAGAACTCGATTGCCATCAAGCGTATAGTAAGAAGGCGAATTGTCCGCATTAACATAATATAAATCTGTGTCTTCACTCATATCAGAATTTTCAATTAAATTCTTTGTCTCAGCAGTAGTAAAGTTATATTCGTAATCTTGTTCAAGAGCTTCAAGTCTATCTGTTGCTATACCTGTTGTAAAGGTAAGTGTATACTCTGTTCCCTCACTCAGTTCATCAAAAACGAGATTATATGCGTAATCCTCATCCGCTTCTTCTACAACAAACGAAGCCTCCGGCTCTACCAAGATGTTCTCATCTGTCAGTGTGTCTATATCAACATCCCTGTCAAAATTAACGGTTACAATCGCCTCTTCAGGGTCCATATTAATACAGTTTTCAGGGCTGATTGATACGATGTGCGGGATTCCTGCATCCGCTTTAGCAGTAATGTTAATGGAACAAGGACTACCCACGGACGGAGCAGTGATGGTGTATAAACCATCAACACTCTCGATCTCCTCCCCGTTTACTGTAACAGATTCAATTTCATATCCAAAGGGTGCAGTAACATTAAAAGAAATATCACTGTCAGCCCTTACGTAGCTTGTGCCATTTATTTCCAAAACACCGGATTCCCATCTGAGTGTGGCACCATCATAAGATATAACAGGTTCAAAAGGAACTGCATCTGTCATATCACATATCACAACATCATCAATTTCGTATATAACCTTGCTTACATTGGAAGTTGATGACGCCTGATCGTTTATCATTTTGAATGAAAGCACACGGCTGTCGGTATCAGCAATTCCCGAAACAGTAGTCCACTCGCCCTTTTTAAGCTTAGGTCTGCAAATATCATCTTTAGCCTGAGCATTTATTTTAGTGTAAAGATAAACATTGGCGTTTGTATCATCAGTTGCCTGTCGTATCTTAAATGAGTAATAATATCCACTCTTTACAGTAGCTGAATGAGAGATATAGGATATACTACCTGAGTTGTTAGTTCCGTCAAATCTTAGAACCTTGTTAGGCTGTGATGACACATCATCATCAACAATTTCAAGTGTTGATCCTGACGAACTGGATGAAATTGCCCACCCTGTAGGCACCTCATCGATTTCCATGTCGCCGTCTGTAACTAGATTTTTAAGAGGTTTAACCGCTGCATAAGCAACTTCACATACAAACAGAGTCTGCATGCAAAGTATAATAGCTGTCAACAAGGCAATGCATCTTTTCATATTCTTTCCTCCTTAATTTTCATAAGGTGGTGCAATTTTTGACCAGCCTCTTGTACTGTTAATAGCCCAAAGTTCACCGGTTGTTGGATGAACAAGCAGGTCTCTTACCAAGAATCCGTGAGCAGGGCCTTCTTTAACAATAGTATTATCCTGTCCGTTTGCAGACAATACCTGGAAGGTTTCTGCGCCATCCACCGAGCGCTGAACGCCGTTTTCTTCCATATAACTACCGCCGCATCCGCCAATATATACAATATTGGGATATCGTGGGTCTACCTCAACAAGCTGGAATCTTTTGCCGTAGTAAGTTGTCACGATTCTATCGGTCAAATCGGTAGTAACGCCGTCCTCAACCTTGGCAAAATATTCACCGCCGCTGTTTATACCCGAAACATAATATACAATATTGTTGATACCATCCACAGCCACATCCCATATTTCCGTGCGTTCGGGGGTTTCGGCAAATGATTTCGGTATCAGAACATTCGCTAAGGTCTCCCAGGTTGCGCCATCGTCATAAGAAACAACAACCTTATCCCTTTGCGCACCATAGAGTTCTTTTCTGCCGTAAGGATTGTGGGTATATACCACATCACAGTCAGCCATTTTTTCCCAGGTATAACCGTAATCGTCGCTTCTGAAATTTCCTGCAAAAAGGACATCAGGATTACTAGGCGACTGATAGCAGCGCTCTGACCATTTTTTAGCATGATTATCAAGCTTATAAACACCTGTTTTTACAAAGGTTTCACCGCCGTCACGCGAGATTCGAATTTCACGAACGCCGTCCCAATCGGTGTCTGTTCCCACTCCTTCAATCTGTTTCAGGGTAGAAGCAAGGCAAAACAGGGTGTTTTCATCCGCCGCATAGGCTCCATAAACAAAGCCTGCACCCTGAGAGCCTGTTGCCTTCCAGATATGCTTCCAGGTTTCGCCGCCATCCTTGGTAAACGAGCCATGGAAATCCTGTGAACCATAGTAGAACAAATCGGGATTAAATAAGTTAAAAGCACTTCTTGCCGTCACACAGATTGCCGCTCCGCCGTTATAATCCCATTTGTACGTCTTTCCTGCATCAGAGGAGGTCGCAATATGATCACCGCCAAATGCGAACACCTTATTTTCATCAACAGGTGACCACAAAAAGTTGGTGTCACGATTGTTCGCCTTGAGATAGTCGTCCGAACGGTCATATTCAGACAAAGTCCAGTTCACACCGCCGTCGACGGAAAAATACTTGGTACTACAATATCTTGCAGAGCCTTGGAAATCCGCAATAACCATATGCTGAGGATTAACAGGACTGACCTTCAGACCTTTCACAATTCTATCGGGATTGGTGATATCATAAGATTGAGGGAAGTTTTTGCTTTCAATTCTCTTGAAGTTCTGACCGCTGTCATCAGAAACAAGAACACTCTTGTAATCGTTTACATACACACGGTTGGGATATGCGTCAATGACATCAAGCCCATAAATCATAGAACCGCCAAGTACCGTCTTAAAGGTCTTTCCGCCGTCTATTGAGGTGTGAAATCCGTTAAAATTAGCAACATATACAGTACCATTTTCGGGATTAACCTTAACAACGCCGTCTGACATTTCACCGTTTACCAAGAACCAGTTTTCGCCACCGTCCTCGGTTTTCCAAAGACCTTTTTTATCGCCATCAAAAACAGATATCCGGCTTTCATCAAAAAACTGACTGGTTGTCGGATAGTTTTGCAAATGCCATGGTCTTGACCAGTATGCAATCATACAACGGTCTTTCTCCGCGTCATAGGAGGTTTTGTCAAAGGCAATCTGTTGTCTGAAATCACGCTTCATATTCGCGCCTTTTTGAACAAGCACCTGTCTCCACGTTCTGCCTCTGTCCTCAGAAAGGTAGATGCCGTTGGTTGCATTGGATCTTTCAGATGATACCGTCTGTGTCGGATATCCGCCAAAAGCCAACACTCTGTCCTCATTGACGGGGTCAAAGCAAAAATCGAAAATGCCGCGTGAATACATTCCACCAAAGCTTGCTTCCCATGTTTGTCCACCGTTGTATGACGACCAATATCCTGCAACGTCAGTTCCTACCAAAAGAGTCTGTCCATCACTTGAAATCGCAAATCCACAAAGTCTTTGAGCGCCTTCACCGCCCATAAGACCTCTGTCCTTCATCTCCTTTGTAACCATAGGGATTGTTTTCCACTGATGGCCCGCTTCATTATACTTATCAAATTCTTTTGTGTTATAGTCTTCCGGCACTTTGGCAGGAAGGGAAGTCAGGCTATGTGCTTCAACAGAAGCAAGGAGAATGTCCTCAAAAGCCCAATGCTCTTGTGTCACATCGGGAAAAATACCCTTATATAACAAGCTGCTGTCCTGCTCACCCAACATCTCAACGAGTACACGGTTGAGCATCGTTACAGCCTCAGCTCTGGTAAGGTTTGCCTCAGGGCGATAACCACTATCGTCACCGACAATGATCCCGTCCTTGATTGCATTCGTAAACATATCCAGAAACGACATATCCGAAGCACCATTCTTCAATTGATATGCAAAAGAAACCATCTGCAGTCTGGAAATAGGCGCATCGGGGTTCAGCTGATTCTTAAAATTAGCCAAAAATCCCTTACTGCTCAAATCCGAAACTGCACCGCTGTACCAGCTGCCCTCTGAAACATCGTCAAACTTAACCGCATCCCCTGTTTTTTCTGAGTCTATGCTGAGTTTTGCGACCATACTGACAGCCTCTGCAACGGTAACATATGCATCAGGGCGAAATGTTCCGTCCTGATAACCGTTGATATAAGGTGTGTATTCCAATTCATTATCGTCTGCAAATACAGATAGGTTTGCAAACATCAATGCTATTGTTAAAATAATTGCAATATGCTTTTTCATATATTCTCCTTATTTCTGCGCTGCCCGGTTTTTAACCAACCGGTCTATTTTGTATAGGGAGGTGCTATCTTTGACCATCCGCGGCATCCGTTGCTAACCCACAGTTCACCTGTTGTCGGATGAACAAGCAAGTCATAAGGCTGAATGCCGCCGGTAGGCCCTGATATAACAGAATCAGCGCTTCCTGTTGAAATAACTTCAAAGGTCAAACCACCATCTGTACTGCGCTGAACAGAATTTTCCTGTACGTACATAGTGCGGTTTCCGCCAACATATACAATCTCAGGATTTACAGGGTCAATTGCAACAAGCTGAACTGCAACCCCGAAATTATCATCCCCAACAAGATCTTTCGTTAAATCAGTTGTTTTTCCATCTTTTAGTGTAAGTTTGTAGAATGAACGTGAAGCTGAAGATCCTGAAACATAATATAAAATATTATTAATTCCGTCATATGCCATGTCACTAATCGTTCCGCCTGTAATTCCATCAGGCATTTTTGCCTTTGTCACCATCTGCCATGTATCACCGTCATCGTATGAAACTTTTATATTTCCACTATTGTCATATCCATACAATTCCTTTTTTCCATAAGGATTATGGCAACAAACAACATCAATGCCGTCAAGCTCTGTCCAGTTTTCTCCCTTGTCATCACTTCTGAAATTACCTGCAAAAATGACATTTTTATCTGTAGGCGACTGATAACACATCTCCGCCCATTTATAACTTGTGTTTTTACTTACAACAACTCCTGTATCTGTCCATGTTTCGCCTGCGTCATAAGACATAAATATTCTTCTCTCCGCTCCCCATGTTCCAACAGAAGCAATTGCAATCAAAGTATTGGCATCTACTGCATAAGCACCGTAAACCGAGCCATAGCCCTGACCAGTTCCACCTGTTCCTGTGTAATTTGTCCATTTCCAGATGTGCTTCCATGTATTTCCACCGTCAGTAGTTAAAGCACCATGGAAGTCCTGAGCACCATAATAGAATAGATCGGGATCATAGATGTTAAATGCGGCTCTGCCATCCATATATACGGCACTTCCACCATTATAATCCCAGGAATATGTTTTTCCACCATTAGTAGAAGAAATAACCCAGTCACCCCCAAATGCCCAAACTTTATCACCTGTCGGGCTCCATACATAGCAGGTGTCACGGTTATTGGCTTTAAAGAAATCCTTTGAATCATCATAATCTGATTCTGCCCATATTAATCCACCTGTCGTGCTGTAATATTTTTTACTGCTATAATTGTTATATATCTGGTGCGAAGCAATTACCATATTCTTAGGATTAACAGGGCTGACCTTTAAGGTTCTTACAATACCATCTGGGGTTGTTGTGTCAGTTGATTCAGGGAAATTGATGCTGGTCACTTTCTTGAATGTTTCACCTGAATCTTCTGAAATCCAAACACCTTCACTGTTATTAATATAAACATTGTCCTGATACTGATCTCCGTTTATAACATCCATGCCATAAATCATTCCGTCTTTTACAGTTGTAAATGATTTACCGCCATCGATACTTTTGTGGAAACCATTAAGATTTGATACGTACACTGTTCCGTTAGTAGGATGTACCTTTACAACACCATCTGTAAGACCAACGCATACCGGATTCCAAGTTTCACCGCCGTCAGTGGTCTTCCACAAGGCGTTTGTATCCGCCCTGTATGGCGTCAGAAGTCCATCGGTCTCGGCTTTCTCAAAGGTTTGAACATCTTCACCTGTATAATACGGTGCAGTCTTAGCCGGCATATTCTGAAGATCCCATGGACGTGACCAATATGCCACCATGCACATGCCCTTCTCCTCATCATAAGAAGATGGATCATATGCAATGGATTCGGTGAAATTTAATTTCAAAGCGGCACCCTTTTGCTGGAGTACAAACTCCCATGTTTTTCCTCCATCTTCGGAGAGATAAATGCCGTTTGCCATATTGGAGTATTTTACAGAAGCCTCCTGTGTGGGAGCACCACCATAAGCAATGACTCTATTTTTATTCATCGGGTCAATCGCAACAGAAAATACACCCTTGGCATAAAAACCGCCATACACCATCTCCCATTTTTCTCCACCGTTTTCTGAACGCCACATTCCTGCAACATCGGTACCGGCAATCAAAAGCTCACCATCCGAACTCACCGCAAGGGCAGTCATACGCTGACCGCCCTCACCACCTGATATACCGTTTTCCTTCATAGCTGCAGTTACCATAGGAACTGGTTCCCACACAGCATCATAGGTATTCTCGGTATCATTCCCAGGCACATCTTCCTTTCACAAATCGCTAAGAACGCACTTACCTCTAACCGGGTTGAGTGTGTCCAAACTATACCATGTAAATATAGTCTTATTAGCCCAGCCTGTTATAGCTTTGAAGTTCTCAACTGTACTCAGGTCAAGCTGTTGTCCTTTGGTGCCTGAAATCTCGCCGATATATGCCTCGTTCAGTGCGCGTGTTCCGGCATCGTTATATCCTGCAACAATCAAGGTGACAGTAGCAGCCTCTTCGAATATTGCATATGGCTTGCCTGCTGTATATGCGTATTTAACTTTCTGTTCGTTCGCCTGATTTGCCACTGCAAGAACAAGCACGTCATTTTCTATAGTGTGTGAATATACACCATTAGTATCAGTTGCTGCTTCACCGTTGACATAAAGTGCTTCTAATCCTTCTCTGTCATATGTAAATGTAACATTATTTCCGTTTATTGCGTAATATGTGCTATCGTGTGATTTAACAACATTATCACTTGTAAAGGTTACACCTGCAGGTACTGCGATATTTTCTGCATTTGCCAGATTGTAAATTGTGAAATCATCTATTTCATATACAGCCTTACCAACATTATTGCCTGAAGTTCCCTGTGTGTATATAATCTTAAAGCCTACGCTACTGTTATCTGATGCAACTGTAAATTTACCGTAGCACTCAGCCCATCCGTCCTTTGTAATTGCAGGTCTTGTAGCATCCCAGTAAATATTATCTATACCGCCCAATGAATTAGCATACATATAGTAGTTGTCGTGTTCTGGCTGGTCCACATCTGCAAGACGAACTTTGCAGTGTAAATAATATGTACCCTTATTAAGAGATTTGTAGTTTACATATGATATGTTCTTTGAGTTGCCACTGCAGTCAACTCGAAGTACTTTGTTTGTACTATCTTTTGTATCTGTTTCGAT
>JAFQIA010000024.1 GCA_017397725.1 Clostridia bacterium | reverse complement strand
TGATCACTGGTGCTGCTCAGATGGATGGTGCAATCCTGGTTGTATCTTCTGCTGACGGTCCCATGCCCCAGACTCGTGAGCACATCCTGCTCTCCCGTCAGGTAGGCGTTCCCTACATCGTAGTATTCATGAACAAAGTTGACCAGGTTGACGACCCTGAGTTGCTCGAACTGGTTGAGATGGAAATCAGAGATCTGCTCACCGAGTATGAATTCCCGGGCGACGATACTCCTATCGTTAAGGGTTCCGGTCTGCAGGTTCTGGAAAGCGCTTCCACCGATCCTTCCGCTCCTGAATACGCTTGTATCCATGAGCTGATGGCTGCAGTTGACAGCTACATCCCGACTCCTGAGAGAAAGAGCGATATGCCTTTCTTGATGCCCATCGAGGATATCTTCTCCATCACCGGTCGTGGTACTGTTGCTACCGGCCGTGTTGAGAGAGGTCAGCTGAATCTGTCTGATGAAGTTGAAATCGTTGGTCTGTCCGACGAAACCAGAAAAGTTGTTGTTACCGGTATCGAGATGTTCAGAAAGCTTCTGGACTACGCTGAAGCTGGTGATAACATCGGTGCTCTGCTCCGTGGTGTTGCTCGTGACGAGATCGAAAGAGGTCAGGTTCTGGCAAAGCCGGGTACCATCACTCCTCACACCCAGTTCAAGGGCGAAGTTTACGTTCTGACCAAGGAAGAAGGCGGCCGTCATACTCCGTTCTTCACCAACTACCGTCCTCAGTTCTATTTCAGAACAACTGACGTTACCGGTGTAGTTAACCTGCCCGACGGCGTTGAGATGTGTATGCCTGGTGATAACGTAACCATGTCCGTTGAACTGACCACGACCATCGCTATTGAAGAAGGTCTGCGTTTCGCTATCCGTGAGGGTGGTAGAACTGTTGGTTCCGGTGTCGTTACCGAAATCATTAAATAAGAATATTTCTTAACAAAAAATCCTGTAAGCAATGCTTACAGGATTTTTTTGTGTTTCGAGAACACACAGAACCGCAGAGCACAGGGGACGGTTCTCTGTGCTGTGCATACAGGAGGGGCGATCCTGGACCCTGGTTATTCGGATTTTTCTTGGTTTTGCTCTTCGACCTCCTCTTCTTCACAGGATAAAATATAGAGTTCCTCTGCTTCCTGTTGTGCTTTTTTGAGTTCTTCTATGGTATCAGTAATCACATTAAACATCTTGCAATAAAGTTTTTGATAATCCGGCATAATTTTCACCCTCTCATTTGTAAAATAAAAAAGTGCGTGGCCACGCAGAGCCACGCACCGAAAAACGCATGACTCCTTATTCTTGCAGTAGAATAGTTCTCAAAAGGATTAAACACTAAGAGATACTTCGGATCATGCATTTTTGCCAAATGCTATGCCTTAGTATTTAATCCAATATTCTATTCTACTGCCTCTCTATCATAACACACTTTTTTCTCTTTTGCAAGTGTTTTTTGTAAAAAACTGGAAATTTTTACAGTTCGCCCCCTTAGGGATTTAAGGGGGCGGAGCATAGAAATCTTTTTGATAGACTTGTTGGAGGATGTGCGGGGGTTCCTGGGGGCAAGACCCCCGGCGTCGTTTTGGCTACTTTTGGACGAGCAAAAGTAGCATTTGTCCAAACGAAAAGGATTCGCAATCCTTGCGGATGATAGGGAATCCCTTGTGCGCACAACACAGAGAACCGTCCCCTGTGTTCTGCGAGCCTTACAAGGGGTGAGCAAAAGTAGCATTTACGCAAACACAAAAAGAAGTTTTATATTGCAAAACTTCTTTTTTATGGTATAATTAACTTAAGAATGGAGGAATTCCAATGAAATTAGCAACCTATCAGGAAATGGAACAAAAGGCGAGAGCCTTTTTTAAGAAGGCGGGCATCATTGTCCGTGAGGATGAGGCGGTAGAGGTCAGCGACTTTGGTCTTGACCGTGTGGAAGAAATCGGGCTGCAGCTTTGTGTTTATATCAACACCGAGCGGGTTTGTGCCAAGGAAATGGTGCTGCTCCCCCATCAGACCTGCCCCGAACATAAACATGTGACCACCGACGGCAATCAAGGCAAGGAAGAAACCTTCCGCTGCCGCTATGGAAAGGTATATCTGTATGTAGAGGGCGAGGGCAAAAAGGAGGACATCGAAGCAAAGCTTCCATCGACTGAAACTACGGTATATCATCAGGTTGTCTTAAATCCCGGTGAACAATACACCATTATGCCCGAAACTCTGCACTGGTTCCAGGCAGGTCCCGAGGGGACGGTGGTATCAGAATTCTCTACCAAGAGCACCGATGAAACGGATGTCTTCACCGACCCCAACATTGTCAGACAAACAAAAATGGAGGAGTGAGAAAATGGTAAAACATATCATTCTTTGGAAATTGAAAGACGAATGTAACAACGACTCTGTGAAACAGGGCATCAAGGAAGGATTGGAAGGACTGCAGGGTGTTATTCCCGGACTGATCAGCATCAAGGTGCAGACTGAGTCCCTGTCAAGCTCCAACGTGGATGTGATGCTGGATTCTTCCTTTGAAAATGAGGAGGCATTAAAAGCCTATGCTGTGCATCCCGCCCATGTGGGGGTTGCCGACACCAAGGTAAGACCCTTTACCGCAGCAAGATCCTGTATCGACTTTGAAGCATAAAAAAATCCCTCGGTTAAACCGAGGGATTTTTTTACTTCTGAGATAAGTAGTAGTTTGCTACCTTTTCGATGGCGTGAATGGTTTCCTGCAAATCCTGTTCGGAATAGAACTCGTTCACGCTGATACGAATAGAGGTCTGCAATACTTCCTCTGCCACCGGACACAGGCCGGAGGGATAGTCAATTTCCTTACCGTAGTAAGGAGAATCAAAGGGTGCGTGGGTGCCGGGGTATGCGGACTTGTTCTTGAACAAATCGTATTCATACACACAGTGGGCAGTATAACCACGACCACAGGGAACGCCCTCGGCATTCAATGCCTGCACAAAGGTATCGGTGTCCACGCCCAACACATCTTCATCCAGACGGAACATATAGAACCAGTAAGAAGAGGTGTTGCCCTCACGCACTTCGTGGGGGTAAAGACCCTTGATGTTCTTGATTGCCTCGGTGAGCTTATCGCCGTAAGCACGTCTTTGTGCACAAATCCACTCCACACGCTCCAGCTGTGCCAGACCAACTGCGCCGGTCAGCTCGTTCATACGGTAGTTGGGTGCGATATAGCTGATGTTTCTGCCGGTACCGCCACCCTCCAACCGGGTGTAGTTCTTGTCTGCAAAACGCAGCGCCTTTTCATAAAGCGCAAAGTCGTTGGTCACACACATACCGCCATCACCGGCAGAGATGTGCTTGAACTCGTTCAGACTGAAACAACCGATATCGCCAAAGGTGCCAACCAACTGACCCTTGTAATAGGTCATATAGCTCTGCGCACAGTCCTCAACCACTTTGATGTTGTGCTTTTTGGCGATTGCCATAATCTCATCCATATCGGCGGGATTACCGGCAAGGTGTACCACCAAGATTGCCTTGGTCTTGTCGCTGATTTTGGACTCAATGGATTTGGGGTCCATATTATAAGTATGGGGGTCGATATCTGCAAATACCGGAATTGCATTCTGATAAAGGATACCGATGATGCTGCCCATATCGGTAACCGGTGCGGTGATAACCTCATCACCCTCGGTCACGCCTACGGCGCCCAGTGCGGTGTGAATTGCCGCCGTACCGGAAGAGGTTGCCATGCAGTATTCCATCCCACACATAGCGGCAAACTTTTTGTTCATTTCCTTTACTTTGCTACCGGACCAGTAAAACAGGGTGTTCTGCTCCAAGGCTTCCTGAAGATACTTCAGTTCGTTTCCGTCAAATCTTTTTCCGGTGGAATAGGGAACGGTCTTCGCCTTTTCTCCACCAAACATTGCCAATTGTTCCATATCTCTCAACCCTTTCTTATTTTTTGGGAGCTGTGTGCTGATAGAAGAACCAAACACCCAAGTTCTCGGGGTCGCCCGGGTCATCCTTTAACAGTTCCTTGTAATTGAGTGCTGCTTTTTTGAACGCATTTGCACATTGTTCGATTTCTTCGGGGATGAACTTTTTCAGCCAGGGAATCGAGTAACATCTGTTGATGATGTCCTGACTCTTTCCAAGAGATTTGTCAAGCTCTCTTACATCACGGTCTGCGTTTGCAATACGGGTGGGCTTGCCATCGCCGTAAACATCCGCAGTCTGGAACAGTCTGTGGGTGTGCAGTGCCGCATTGGCGCTGGGCCAGCAACCTGCAAAGCCTTCTGCACGAACTGCTTCACAGAAACGGGTCACGGACAGACCCTCCAATTCCTCCGGCACATAGATGCCGTGGGGTGCATACCAACCTGCCATATTGGATCCCTCAGACTCATCCACACGATGCGCACGGATGCCGGGAACACCCTCCAGCAAATCCCAGAAATAGTTCATTGCCTTACGGATTTCGGCACACTGCTCGTCGTGGTATTTGATTTGCACCAAGCCTACCGCAGAGCTCATCTGATGCATCCGGAACTTATATCCGCCAAGGGGTAGACCGGTGAAGGGCTTTAAGTCCTCACAGGTGATGTCTGCATCGGTGAAACGGTCATAGTGACCTAATGCTACAGCATGCTCATAGATGGAACGGTCGTTGGTGACCAGCATACCTGCCTCACCAACCGCAAAGGATTTGCCGCCCATCAGGGACATGGCACCAACATCGCCGATGGTGCCCAAGCGGCGACCTTTGTAAAGACCACCCTGTGCGTGGGAAACATCTTCGACAACCTTGACGTTATGCTTTTTGGCAACTGCCATAATCCGGTCCATATCCGCAGGGTGTGCCAGATAGTGTACCACCAGAATAGCTTTGGTCTTGTCGCTGATTTTTGCCTCGATATCATCGGGGTCCAGACAGAGGGAACCCTCTTCAATATTTGCATAAACCGGGGTTGCACCCAGGGACATAACCTGTGTACCTGCTGCCCAGTAAACATTGCTTTGGCAGATAACCTCATCACCCTTTCTGACGCCGGCACCATAAAGTGCTGCCAGAATGGAAGAGGTTCCGTTGTTAAAGCCAAGGGCATACTCTGCACCCAGCCACTTTGCAAATTCCTGTTCAAATTCCTTGGTGATGGCGGTGGAGCTCATGGTATTCTTCCGCAGAACATCCAGAACAGCAGCCTCATCCTCCTCGGTAAAAATCGGCCATTTCACCAACGGATTGTCATTGCTCAAATCACAGGTGATGGCTTTTGGTCCTCCAAATAACGCAAGTTCAGACATCATGGATTCTCCTTTTTTGGGTTAAAATTTTTTTGAAACGCTCAAACAATCAGCGTTTTTCATTCACGCTTGCATCATAGCCCATTTATTCCCGTTTGTCAATGTCTTTTCCGCCTTTTTTTATCGAAATTTAGGCAAAAATGAGCGAAAAGTCAAAACAAAAAATCACCCTGAAGTTGAATTTGCAGAACAGGTCGTGTGAAAAATTTTTTGAAAAAAAGGGTTGATTCTGAAAAATTTCTGTGTTATAATGCAAAACAATCTGCAAAAAAGGAGAATGCTTATGACCAAGCTGAAGTCTATTTTATTTACAGTTCTGGGAACCATGATTACCGGTTTTGGGATCGGGGTTTTCCTGACCCCCAACAAGATTGTAGGCGGTGGCGTATCCGGCCTTTCCACCCTTCTTTATCACACCCTTTCGGTACCGCCCGGTGTCAGCTTTTTGATTATCAATCTGGTGTTTTTGCTGATTGGATTTAAGATTCTGGGCAAAGAGTTTACCTTGAAAACTTTGCTGGGAGCATCGTTGCTGTCCTTGTTTGTGCAGCTATTTTCTTACATCCCCTTTTATACTGAAAATGTGATGTTGGCAACTATTTTTGGCGGCGTGCTTTATGGCGTGGGCATCGGTCTTGGCTTTGTGGCAGGCGCCTCCACCGGCGGAACCGATATTCTGGGCCGCCTGATTCAGCATAAGTTTCCCACCGTGCCCATTGGCAGACTGCTTTTGCTGGTAGATGGTGTAATCATTCTGACCTCATTGCTGATTTTCAGAAATCTGGAGCTTTCCCTTTACGGTGTAATTGCCCTGTGTATCTCCAGTGTGACCATTGACTTTGTGATTGGCAGATTCAATATCTCCCGCATCGCCTTTATCATCACCGACAAGGGTGAAGAGATTTCCAGATATCTGGTCACCACTTCTCCCAGAGGGGTCACCCTGATTGATGCGGTGGGAGCCTATACCGGTGAGGCAAAAAAGATGCTGTTCTGCGCCCTCAAGGAGGGGGAATCGGAGGTCTTTCAACGAAAAATTCTGGAGCTTGACCCTACCGCCTTCATCGTCTTCTCCGAATCTCAACGGATCAAAGGCAACGGCTTTTACCTTTACAAATAACAAAAATCCATCCGCACAGCGGATGGATTTTTTATCGTTGTTCTTTGCGATATTTCAGCGGCGCAACTCCAATTTGCTTTTTGAACATTTTACTGTAATAGGATGCGCTGGAAAAGCCTACCCGCTGAGAGATTTCCTCAATGGAAAGGTTGGTTTTGGCAAGCAGTTCCATGGACTTTTCTACTCTCCGTGTGTTGATGTATTTGCTGACGGTACAATGAAAATGCTCGTGAAATTTTTTGTAAAGGGCGCTTTTGGAAACATTGATGCCCTTGGCAATTTGATGGATGGACAAATCCTGCTCCAGATTCTCATTGATAAAGGCCACCGCCTTTTGCACGCTCTCACTCAGGTCCGGCTTGAGCATATTTTCCAGCAGCAGATGCTTGACCAGCATAATGGCAATACGGGAAACGCTGTCAATCTTGTCTGAATCATAAAGGGGAAGCTGCCGGTAAAGCGTTTCCACCTCCTCAGTAGCCAGTCCCAACTGGGACAGATAGCCTTGATAGGCAGAAAAATCCGCATTGGATTTCATCTCCCCAAAGATGATATAGCCGATAATATCGTCCCCAAAGAGAATGGGGATGGCAAGGTCCACCAGCCCCGCGTGGCAAATATGCATTTCTGCCTTTTTGCTGGCAGTACATGCTTCCAAAAGCTGACGGTCAGAATGGCGGCAGGCACGGACTCCTGCCTCGGTGGTCTGCACCGCCCGACAGTAACAACTGGTCTGGGGTCGACTATCGCGGATGGGGGAAAAATCGGTTCTGAGCAGATTCATATTGATGCCCGTGGCGTTGTAAAAATCCTGCAATGCACGGGTAATTTTCTGAATATCATAGGTTACAACCATACTTCCACCTCCCGTTTTTATTATACCGATTCCGGTTATTTTTGTCAATAAATTTCAAAACCGTGGAATATAGTACAGAAAACAGGGAAAAATCTATCTTTTCTTCTTGTATGCAATTTGATAGAATGAAATTAACAATCCACGAAAATAAGAAATGGAGGAATGAAACATGGGAAAATCCACAGATTTCCGGTATAACACCGGTGCAACCAGAGTGCCGTGGGCGGCAGTAGGCGAAAACTATAACGTGCACGATTTGATGGAGATTATCCGCTTTTTGATGCAGGGCGAGGGCAAGGAGTATGATGATGCTCTGGAGGCTGTTTGGCAGCAGGTGAAAAAGCTGGATGCTTTGGCAACCCCTCCCGGAAAGCTTTCTCTGGGCAGCAAGGTTGAGGAGGCAGAAGAGGCTTGTAACAAGTATCTCGGCACCACCAGTTCTACCTTTGTAACCAACGCAACTGCAGGCTTTGAGATTGCATACAAGTATGCAAATCTGAAAGCGGGCGACGAGGTTATCGTTCCTGCCATCACCTTTGTTGCAACCATGGCATATCCCTTGGCGGTTGGCGCAAAGCTGGTATTTGCGGACGTTGACCCCAAGACCATCAATATGGACCCCAAGGACGTTGCAAAGAAGATTACCGACAAGACCAAGATGATTGTTCCGGTACATATCGGTGGCTATCCGGTAGATATGGACCCGATTATGGAGCTTGCAAAGAAGCACAATATTCTGGTTCTGGAAGATGCAGCGCACGCATTCGGTGCGATGTACAAGGGCAAGAAAATCGGTACCATTGGTGACTTTGCGGCATTCTCTATGCATGAGGTTAAGAATATCACCTCCTTTGGTGAGGGCGGTATTGCAACCACCAACATCCCCGGCTTTGAGGGCGAGATGAAGAGAGCGCGTTTCCTGGGACTGGACTTCACCTGCCCCATCAAGGATTGGCTCTACAACATTACCCCCATTCAGGGTAAAGAGGCTCCCTTCGTTCCGGGCAATGCTTCCACCACCGAGATTCAGGGTCTTGGCTTGACTCTGCAGGTGGCAAGAAACGAAGAAATCCTTGCCAAGAGAGCAGCAGCTGCTGCATACCTGACCAACCGGTTCAAAGAGAATGATGCTATCATTCCTCAGGATTTGGGTAATGACGACATCAAACCTACCTTCCATCTGTACCTGCTCCAGATTGATCCTGCAAAAGCTGGCGGTGACATTCAGGTTCTCAAGAAAAAGCTAGAAGAAAAGGGTGTGACCCAGATTGCACACTTTGGACCTCTGTATCGGTTCAAGATTGTTCAGGATATGGGTTATGACTCTGACGAGATTGCAAAGACCTGTCCCAACTGTGAAGAGGTATTCTACAAGAGATTTACCCATCTGCCCTTGTACGGTCTGAGCGACGAACAGTTGGAATATATGGCTGATGCCGTTTTGGATTCCGTTGCAGAGATGCAGGCAGGCAAATAAGCCTTACAGGGAGGAAAACTATGAAAATCAAATGGGGTGTCATCGGTTGCGGTGGCATTGCATACAGAAGAACCATCCCCGGCATGATGCTCTCGGAAAACAGTGAGCTGGTTGCGGTGATGGATACCAATTTTGAGGCGGCACAGAAGACCAAGGACGAATTTGGCGCAAAATATGCGTTCTCCACCGTGGAAGAAGTCCTTGCTCTGGACGAGATTGATGCAGTATACATTGCAACTCCGGTATTCTGCCACAAGGAACAGGCAATGCTGGCGGCAAAAGCCAAAAAGCATATCCTGTTGGAAAAGCCTATGGGTCTTAGCGTTGCAGAGTCCAAAGAGATTGCGGATTTTTGTAAAGCAGAGGGCGTGAAATTGGGCGTTGGTTTGATGATGCGGTTTTCTGCATACCATCAAAAAATGCGGGAGATGATCCAGTCCGGTGCGCTGGGCGAGATTGTTTCCATGCGCGGTCAGCTGACCTGCTGGTATCCGGAAATCCCCGGCAACTGGCGGCAGAACAAGGCGACCTCCGGCGGCGGTGCGCTGATGGATATGGGCATTCATTGTATTGACCTGCTCCAGTATATCAGCGGAACCAAAGCAAAGACGGTCAGCTGTTTTGCCCAGAACCAGACCTTTGGGTATTCCGCAGACGACTCGGCGGCACTGCTCATGAAAATGGACAATGGCGCTACCGCCTTTGTGGATGCCAACTTCAACATCCCTGATGCGGCGGCAAGAGCACGTCTGGAGTTCTACGGAACCAAGGGCAGCATTCTTGCAGAGGGCACCATCAGTCAGGTAGAAACCGGTACCATTGCGCTGACCCTTTCGGACGATTCGATTGGCTATGACGCACAGCAGAATCGGGAAATCGACGGGGCGAGCAATGTTGAGGTGGTTACCGGCAATATGTACGAAAAAGAGATTTCGTCCTTTGCCAATGCCATCTTAAACGATACCGAGCCGGAAATCCCCGCAGAGGACGGACTTTTTGTCCAAACCATCGTGGAACAAGCATACTTGGCTTCTGAAGATGGTATCTATAAAAATATCTAAACAAACATTGACACGGGCTTTTGCCCGTGTCATTTCTTGTTGACATAGGGAGTTCCTTCCTTTATAATAATGCCGAGGTGACGATGGTGAAAAAGCGTGCGTGGATATTCATTCTATTGGCAGGAATTTTGTGGGGCACATCGGGACTGTTTGTCCATTGGCTGACCCCCTTTGGATTTTCTGCCCTGCAGATGGCGGCAATGCGTGGCAGTGTTGCGGCGTTGACCATGTCAGGGTATGTTTGTTATCAAAACCGGAGCCTGTTTCGGCTTGGCAAGGGGGAATTCTGGCTCTTTTTGGGGAGCGGGGCGGCCATGTTTCTAACCGGAAGCTGTTATTATGCCTCCATGCAGATGACCTCGGTTTCTACTGCGGTGGTACTGATGTATACCGCACCGATTTTTGTGATGGCGTTTTCGGTTGCCTATCTGGGCGAATCCCTGACCTCCCTGAAAGGGATGGCAGTGGGAATGATGCTGATTGGTTGCGGATTGGTATCAGGCATTGTGGGCGGTTTGCGGTTTCATATGCTTGGGATTGGTGTGGGACTCCTTTCCGGCATTGCGTATAGTGCCTATAACATCCTGACCAAAATCCAGATGCGCAGAAAGAGCAATCCGATCTCTGCCACCCTTTATTGCTTTATCTTTATGGCGATATTTGCCCTTTCGGTTGCCAACCCTATGGAAATGGTGCAACTGACCATGCAAAAGCCGGCGGTCATTCTGCCTTTGATGGTGGGGGTGGGCGTTTGTACCAGTGTACTGCCTTACTTTTTGTATACCCTTGCCTTGAAAGAAATTCCGGTAGGCACCGCTTCCACCCTCAGCATTGTGGAGCCTATGGCAGCGACCTTGATGAGTGTGTGGTTCCTTGGAGAGAAAATCGGAATCTTCTCTCTTTGCGGGATTGTGCTGATTCTGGGTGCGGTTTTCCTGTTGGGAAAGAGCGAAAAATGAAAGTTTGGTCTTGACAAATGGAACACGTGGTGCTATAATACTACAATAATAAACGCAGAGATGTGGAATAGTAGGCAACACCCCTTGCCGAAAGAGAGATGTCGGTTGGTGCAAGACATTGGGAGGGGATTGCTGAACTCGCCACGGAGCGGCTGTCACGAATCGAAAGTAGTAGGGACAGACGGGAACTCCCGTGATAGAGTTATGATGTGCTTGCATCAAAAGGGCATCCGTATTCGGATGAAAAAGAGTGGTACCGCGGAAGTATAATCAGAATTTGAAACGCTTTCGTCTCTTTGTAGTAAGGAAAACAACAAAGAGACTGTGGCGTTTTTTTGTTGGAAAACGGAGAAAGGGGTTTTGCCTTATGAAAAAAATTTATGTATCAGACATTACTTTGAAGGAACTGGGTCAGCAGAGAGAGGTTTCTTTGCTATTCCGTGAAAAGACAGCGATTGCTGCTTGCGTGGATGCCCTTGAGATGGATGCCATTGAGCTTGCTCCCATCCAAAGCCTTCGGGAAGATACCATCATTGACAAGACCATTGCTGGCAATGTGAAGCAGGCGACAGTGGCAATCCCCGTAGGGTTTACCGAGGAGAGTGTCAAGGAGGCTTGGGAAGCCATTCAGGATGCCGCAAAACCCAGATTGCAGGTGGTCGTTCCCACCTCTACTGTGCAGATGGAATATCTGTATCATATGAAAGAAGAAAAGATGCTGATAAAGATTGCGGCCCTCACCGCTGCCGCAAAGGCGCTTTGTGAGGATGTGGAGCTGGTGGCATTGGATGCAACCCGTGCCGATCTGGAGTTCTTGAAACAGGCGTGCAAGACCGCAGAGGAACATGGTGCAGGGATTATGACCATTTGTGACGATGCAGGCATTGCCATTCCCGATGAGATGGCTGCTTTGGTGGCAGAAATCAAAGCATCGGTCAAGGGGCTGGTGTTTGTCCAGACCTCCGATAGTATCAGTATGGCAGTTGCCACCGCACTGGCGGCAGTTTCCGCCGGTGCAGACGGCATCAAAACCGCTTTGGTGGGTGACAAGGTGCTGCAGGCAGGAAGATTGTCCGATGCCATTGGGGCAAAGGGCGATAAACTGGGCATCGAGGTTTCCTTCAAGAAGACGCAGGTGCACAGCAGCGTGGAGGCGCTTCTCAAAAAGGTGAACCACGAAGCATACCAAAAAGAAAATGATACAGAAAGCGAAAAGGACAGCATCTTTTTGGATGCAGACAGCACCCTCTCTCAGGTGAGCGATGCGGCAAAACTGCTTGGCTATGACCTGTCTGCCGAGGACAACGGCAATATCCACAAGGCGGTTCTGCAGATTTGTGCCAAAAAGAGTTCGGTTGGTGCACGGGAACTGGAGGCGTTGATTGCCAGCGAGGCAATGCGTGCCCCCTCCACCTATCATTTGGAGAGCTACACCGCAAGCTGTTCCAGCCTGAGCAGTTCCATGTCACAGGTTGTGTTAAAGCGTGGGGATGAAATCATCAGCGGCGTGAGTATGGGGGACGGCCCCATTGATTCGGTGTTCCGTGCCATTGAACAAAGCATTGGCTACCACTATGAACTGGATGATTTCCAGATTCAGTCGGTGACCGAGGGCAAAGAGGCGCTTGGCTCTGCGGTGGTACGCCTGCGCAACAACGGAAAATTGTATTCCGGCACCGGTATTTCTGCGGACATTGTGGGTGCCAGTGTGCGGGCATACATCAATGCCCTGAACAAGATTGTATTTGAGGAGGATTAGGATGAAACTGACTTTTTCAACCAAGCATATCAAAAAGGCATCGTTTCTCCAACTCTGCCAATATGCCGAGGAATATGGCTATGCAGGCTTTGAAATCTATGATGCGGTGAAAGAACGCAGTCAACACAGCGACAGTATTTTGCGTAGCGGCAAGAGCGCTGATGCCAAGCGGAAATTGGTCAATCGCTCCTTGGCGGTTTCTGCCCTTGTGTTTCCGCAGGCAATCAATGAGGAAGAAGTGGATGCCGATGCCATCTTAAAATATGTGGATATGGCGGCAGCCTCCGGTGTGGAGCGGGTGATTCTCCGTATGGAAGCGGAAATGAGCCAAAAAGACCTTGGGGAAAAGCTGACCCCTGCCATCCGTCAGGCGGAGAAAAACGAGATTGAGATTCTGTTTGAAACCTCCGGCTATCTGGCGTTCACCCCGCGGATTCTGGATATCATCAAGTTTTTCTCCTCGGTGGTACTGGGCGCATCCTGGGATGTGCGTGAAACCTATTTTGTTGCCAAGGAAACGGCAGAAGATACCATCCGCAACCTGGGCGCTTACATCAAATATGTCCGGTTGGGTGACAAAAAGGACGGCAGAAATGTGTTAATCGGCGAGGGTGAGCTTCCGGTAGGGGAGTTTGTTGCCGCGTTCAAGTCCCTCAACTTTGACGGCTTTGTGTCCGTTGCGTGGAACGAGGACATTCGGGATGCCGATATTGTACTCACCCATTTTTCCAACTATATTGCCGGATTAGGCAGAACCGAAAAGAAGAACGATAGCATTTATTATAACCGTGCCCGTACCGGTACCTTTGTCTGGAAAAAGTACGATGTGATTGATCTGACCTTTTCTCAGGTATTGGATACCATGGTAGAAAAGTATCCCGACCAGTATGCCTTTAAGTATACCACCTTGGATTATACCCGTACCTATACTGAGTTCCGTCGGGATGTGGACGAGGCGGCAGCGGCATTGATTTCTTTGGGCGTCAAACCCGGCGACCACGTTGCCATCTGGGCAACCAATGTGCCCCAGTGGTTCATTACCTTCTGGGCAACCACCAAAATCGGTGCGGTTCTGGTAACGGTCAATACTGCCTATAAAGTGCATGAAATTGAATATCTGTTAAGACAGTCTGACACCCATACGTTGGTGATGATTGAGGATTGCAAGGACACCAACTACCGTGAAATTATGCAGGAGCTCTGCCCCGAGCTTGCGGATATGAAAGCAGGCGAAAGCTTGTATTCCAAGAATCTGCCCTTCCTGCGCAATATCGTAACCGTAGGATTTTCCATGCCCGGCTGCCTGACTTGGGAGCAGATGCTGGATCGTGCGGCAGAGGTCCCCAAGGAAGAGGTGCGCCGCCGTGCAGCACAGGTAAAACCGGATGACGTCTGCAATATGCAGTATACCTCCGGTACTACCGGCTTCCCCAAGGGTGTGATGCTGACCCATCGGAACATTGTCAACAACGGTAAGACCATCGGTGACAGAATGGATTTATCCACCGCAGACCGGATGATGATTCAGGTGCCCATGTTCCATTGCTTTGGTATGGTGTTGTCCATGACTTCCACCATGACCCACGGCGGAACCCTGTGCCCTATGCCCTATTTCTCGCCCAAATCTTCGCTGGCGTGTATCAATGATGAGCATATCACCTGTTTCAACGGTGTGCCCACCATGTTCATTGCCCTGTTCAATCACCCTGATTTTGCCAAGACCGACTTTTCTTATATCCGCACCGGTATTATGGCAGGTGCCAACTGTCCGGCGGATTTGATGCGGCAGGCGGCAGATGAGATGAATATGAAAGAAATCATCAGCGTGTACGGGCAGACTGAGGCATCCCCCGGCTGTACCATGGGCGAGGTCAATGAGGATATCGACCATCGTGTGGAAACCGTAGGTAGTGCATTCCCCGGCGTGGAATGTAAGATTATCGACCCTGAAACCGGCGAAGAACTGCCCGACGGCGAGAGTGGTGAGTTTGTGGCGCGTGGCTTTAACATCATGAAGGGCTACTACAAGATGCCCAGAGAAACCGCAAACACCATTGACGCAGAGGGCTGGCTCCACTCCGGCGATATCTGTTGCCGGACTCCGGATGGTTATTACAAGGTCACCGGCAGACTCAAGGATATGATTATCCGTGGCGGTGAGAATCTGTACCCCCGTGAAATTGAGGAATTCTACCTCACCCATCCCAAGGTACGGGATGTGCAGGTGATTGGCGTTCCCGACAAGAAGTACGGGGAGGAATGCTGTGCGTGGATTATCCTCCACGACGGAGAAACCAGCGACGAAAACGAAATGGTGGAGTTCGGCAATGCCCATATTGCCCGTCACAAGGTGCCTCGGTACTTTATGTTTGTGAAGAACTTCCCGATGAATGCGGCAGGCAAAATCCTGAAATACAAGATGCGGGAAGAAGCCGCTGAGCAATTAGGTTTGAACTGAGAAAGGCGATGGAATCTAATGAGTGATACTTTAACAAAAGCAATCTCTAAGGATGGCTTTTTCAAAATTACAGCGGTGGTTTCCACCGAAACGGTGAATCAGGCACAAAAGCTGCACCAGACCGCCCCCACCGCATCGGCGGCGCTGGGCAGACTTTTGACCGCCGGCCTGATGATGGCGGATGAACTCAAGGAAGAATCCGCTTCCCTGACGCTACAACTGCGTGGAGATGGCCCCTTGGGCATCCTTGCGGCGGTGGCAGATGCCAAAGGCGGCGTCAAGGGCTATGTGGCGCATCCTGAGGCAGACCTCCCCTTAAAGGAGAACGGCAAATTGGATGTGGGCACAGGGGTCGGAAAGGGCTTTCTCAGCGTGATTCGAGACCTCAAAATGAAGGAGCCTTATATCGGGCAGGTTCCCATCCAGACAGGGGAAATCGGCGATGATTTGGCGTATTACTTTATGCAGTCGGAACAGGTTCCCAGCGTGGTTGGTCTGGGTGTTTTGGTGGATAGGGATTATTCCATCTCTTCTGCAGGCGGATTTTTGATTCAGGTGATGCCCGGCTGTGACGAAAGGAGCCTGACCAAGCTGGAAAACAGCCTGCAGGGCTTGATGAGTGTCACCGAAATGCTTTCTCAGGGAATGAATGGTGAGGACATTATCAAATACTTGATGTTGGGCTTTGAAACCGAGATTCTCAAGACCGTGC
The DNA here is from genome assembly GCA_017397725.1 of Clostridia bacterium. Taxonomy (GTDB): domain Bacteria; phylum Bacillota; class Clostridia; order Monoglobales; family Monoglobaceae; genus Ructibacterium. The sequence goes on along the minus strand of JAFQIA010000024.1, from coordinate 603 downwards.
CGGTTGCCTATCGGTGCGATTGTGGCAGAGAGCGGATGGAGCGGGCGATTGTTTCTCTGGGCAGGAAAGAGATTCAGGGAATCATCGATGAACAGGGCGAGGCAGAAATCGTCTGCCAGTTCTGCAACAAGGGATATTTGTTCGAAAGGGACGCCCTTTGCACTATGCTGGAAAGAGCAACCCGTGAATGATAAAAGCGAGTATTTTTCCGTTTGAGAGAGAAAATAGGCATAAAAAACTGCATAACCGACGATAATCGTTGATAATTGGGAATTCTTGTGTTGACTTTTTGCGGGCAACGGAGTATAATATGTAACGTTGTCGCACCAAACGGCAACGGAAGTGTGGGCGCTTAGCTCAGCTGGGAGAGCATCTGCCTTACAAGCAGAGGGTCATAGGTTCGAGCCCTATAGTGCCCACCACACTTTTTTCTATGGGCGCTTAGCTCAGCTGGGAGAGCATCTGCCTTACAAGCAGAGGGTCATAGGTTCGAGCCCTATAGTGCCCACCATAGTTGGTCCGGTAGTTCAGTTGGTTAGAATGCCAGCCTGTCACGCTGGAGGTCGTGGGTTCGAACCCCATCCGGATCGCCATTTGCCTCTG